>DULM01000253.1 GCA_012840405.1 Syntrophomonadaceae bacterium
CATTTGTGCCCGTTCCGGTAAATGAATATATCGCGGCTGACCGGCCCATTATTCCAACCTTCAACTTGGACAACCTTTACAACCTTTCTCATTCCATTTGGAAATCTCTTTACAAAGACGAATAGATCCATTGTTTCGCAGATCATGTATTCAAGTTCTTCAGCAGTAACGTTCCCTGCTTGGATCATTGCTCTTATCAAACGGTGAACTGCCTCATTTATGTCGTAGTTCGCATGTACGGTTGTCAAGCTGCCTTCGTGGCCTGTACCCATCGCCTGAAGAAGTTCAAAAGTTTCTTTACCTCGTACTTCTCCGATGATGATTCTGTCCGGCCTCATGCGAAGCGAGTTAATCATAAGTTCGTGAATACTTACCCTTTCGTTTGCTTCCATAGCAACATTGTGGGGATGGCTTAAATTTAACTCACGCATGTCTTCAATAGTTATTATTCGTTCTTCCGGTGGTATGAAAGTTGTCAGCCAGCGTAAAAAAGTTGTCTTGCCGCTGTTTGCTGCTCCACAAATGATAATATTTGCCTTGCCTTTAACAACAGCATCAAAAAATGGAACCATGTCCTGAGAAATAGTGCCGAATTCAAGTAACTCATCTGTATCAAACACCTGGCGAATAAATTTCCTGATGGTTATTACAGGATAATCCGTGATCGGCGGCACTACCGCATGGACACGTGATCCATCCGGTAACCGGGCATCTTCCAATGGTGATGAAAAATTGATACGCCTGCCACACTTCTGCATAATGCGATAGAGTACGTTCATCAGATCATCGTTGTTCCTATAATGTAGATCTGTCAGTATTATGGAGCCTCTTTTTTCAACGAAAATCTGATCATGTCCGTTGACCATTATCTCAGACACTTCTGGATCGTTAAGAAGGGCTTCGATTGGCCCTAAATCCAAAAATCTATCTGTATCATGTTGCTTTTTTTGTGCCAGACCGTACATCGCCTACCTCCTAAGCAACACATATATTTTTTTAGCATCTGCTGTTACTTCTATTATTTGTTTGACTTTATTTCTGTCCGCCACCAACACGACTTCATTATTCTTTGCTTGGTAAATTCGTGCGCCTTCAACAGAGAAAACTCCCTCAGGACGGACAACGGTTACAGTAACCTGGTTTCCCGCCCTCAAACCAGGGGATGCTATCACATCCTTTAAAGGAAGCAGTGTCTCTCCTGGATTTAATGAATTGTTATTTGTTCCTGATAGCTGAGAAGAAATTAGCTGCATGTCCTTATAAATCATATCTTTTGTTCGAGTACCTATAACCTGCTTGGTATCACTAATAGCAAGTTTATGTTTGCTGTCCTTGCTGATGTTTTCAACTCTTACATCACTTGCCTCTATAATAGTGTTGGGAATAAGGTCCCGTGTTGCTACTACAACAGGCACAGTCTGATGAATAGATGTTAGATAATAATACACCGATCCGCCCGCAAGCAGCGTAAGGATCATAGCCACTATCAACCTTATCTTTGAGTTCTTTTTTGTAAAAACGCTCATCTAAACACCCCTTTTTTTAGATTTCAAAAACATTGATACCACCAATTACATTTCCAATTTTGCTAAATATACTGCCCATTGAGTTGGATAATGTTACGCCAGCTCCAACCATGACCGGCAACAATAGAGTAAGCCATAGTCCGAACTCAATAAAACTTACACCCTTTTCATCGGAAAGAACGGTTTTAATCTTATTAAGCAAAATAAAAGCACCTCCTCTCAGTGCGCTATACATGCACCATGATTAGATGGGTATATCATTGACCACATTTAGAAACATTTCTGATCTTACCAAGAGATATTAGAACCCCCCTTTCTGATTTGTTTGCAACAAAAAAAGGAGAGCCATTTTGACTCTCCTCTTTTGGGATAATAAATATCCACTCA
>DULM01000158.1 GCA_012840405.1 Syntrophomonadaceae bacterium
TATTTCCGCCTGCTTTTACCTCCATTCCTTCTTTTACATTGCCTGATATCAATACATCTCCATTAAAGTTTATATTTCCGGAAGAAAGATCCACATCACCGTCATTCACTAATTCAGGAATAATACTTACTCTGACAGCATCACGTGTCTTGGAAGCCACCGGACGCCCAGCACGTGCTGCCACAGCTCGTTTACCATCCTTGGTGAGAACTACTCCTTCTCCCGCAACAAGAGCAACATCTTTAGGCGGTGGAGGCAGTATCATATCTCCTTTAACACTGGTTCCGGGGGTACTTAAACCAGGTGGGTGCTTGATAGCTAAGATTTCCCCCTCTACTACTGAAGTAAAAACATACCTTTCTCTAAAATCTATTATTTCCTCTTCCTCTGTTGATATAGGCACTTTGGAAGCATTGTGAAAAAGCAATTCTACACCTCCATCATCCCCTGTTTTTGGAGGTGTGCCTTGAGCTATTACAATCTCTCCCTCTGTACAGGATGTAACTCCCCTAGAGCATGCTTCCCAATCAATCCCGTACTTAATACCCTGCCGCTCTAACTCCTGCAGTAATTCATCCCAAGTAAGCGGTGGAAAGCGTTCTTCCTTTTCCATCACAACCAATTGCAGTTTATTGGTAGCACAACGGTCAGCTAATTTCCGTTTAATTCTCACAGCAGGTGTAACCCGCAACACTGCTTGTAAACCATCAGCAGAAATGGTCACAGACCATTTACCTTCTTTTTGTTCATTTATTACTTCTATTTCCACTGTATCTTGTATAGATATTGGAGTTAATTGAGTGCGTTCTCGGCTATTTACAATCAACTTGACGCCTGAACAAGGAATCACTACAGGATATGGCCCTCCCGGTTCGTGACCAATAAAAAGACGACCATCCTTTACCATGGCATAGGGCTTACCTGTTACGATATCCGCATAATAATCTAACATATCTATTTGTTTAGCTAAAGGAACACTACCGCTCTTACCCACCAGATACCACTCCTGTTTAGACCATTTTTCATCAACACTTGCTATTTTACCCTGTTATCTCTTCCGGCCCTGACAGCCCTGGGATAAAACACAGCAAATAAGTGATCCCTTTTCTAGTGTTCATTCAGTTATATATGTCAGCTCGACTACATTTTATATTATATAACTTTTTTGGACATTTTAAAATCACCGGCTTAGTGAAACAGAGAATGCGCAAACTTACAGTTTACTTTTATTGTTCACATTGATTAGCCATAAGTAAAACAGAACTAATGATGAGCAGGCATCCAATCAATTTTGTCGCGGTCAAGCTCTCTTGTAACAATAAATTCGATAATATTAAAGCTGTTACAGGTTCTAGCGTAGAGGTGATACTTGCGTGGTGTGGTTTAATAAAGCGCAAGCCGAGCAACCATAAGCCAAAAGGGATAATGGTAATGAATAAACTGATATAAAGAAAAAACAAGGGGATACTGTATGGAAAACCATCGAATATTTCTGGGGATGGAGGGGAAACCAACAATAATAACAGAGAAATTGACAGCAGTCCATAGGTCAAGGTTGTCCATGGATTATGCTTATCTGCCACTCTTTTGCTGTATAGTGTGTATATAGACAGTGTAACCGCATTACACAGCCCCCCAATTATTCCTAACATATTAAGGTTTTGTTGATAACTGGAGATGATAAGAAAAATAACGCCTGTTATAGCCAAACCTAGTGTTAGAATGTCGCCAGATCTGACAGTTTCATGATGAAAAATAACAGAGTAAACAAAAATGATAACTGGGGCTAAATACTGGAGAAAACTAGCTATGGACACATCTGTCAGACTAACTGTTATATAATGAGATAACTGCATAAGAATTAATGTAAAACCGAATAAAAAAAAGGCGCCAAAAGATTTGATATTTATTATTAGGGCTTTCCTGTTTGCCACAAACAAAATTATAAACAAAGCCACACCGGAGACAAACGCCCTCAATTGTGTGAGATGAAAAGGGTCAAGATAGGCATTATTGAATAACAGCTTTGTAACAACGCTGAATGAACCCCAAGTACTTGCTGCAATCGCAATAAATATGAATCCGATTAATTTTTTAGGCAAAGCATGAATCCTCCTCTAACAAACAAAAACAAATGAAGTAAATTTACCGAATGGTGTTGTTCCCCTTCTCCTTTTTAAGTAAAATGGAGTAGGGATAACACCGCATAAAAATACTGCAGTGTTATCCCTCTCACAAAACCGAATTTACAAGTCTTTTAAACGGATCTGATTCAGTCTACTACCTCACTGAACCTTTACACATTATACCCTGGCTTTTTCAGTCCAGTCTTATGCCACTAAATCAGTATGTTCCTGATCTTCTTCATCGCACGCTTCTCTACCGGTAGTTTTTAGATCTTTTATCAAACCGTACACCATAAAGAGCATAATGATGGTAAAGGGTAACGCAAAAACTACTGCGATGTTTCTCAATATTTGTAGTCCGCCGATCCAAAGGAAAAGGATAGCATTTACCACGACAAAGATACACCAAAAGGCACGATTCCAGATGGTGGGCTCCCCTTCACCGCCGATGCTAAATCTGCCGAGCACATGGGTAGCAGAATTAACAGAAGTGATGATCAAAGTCATGATAAGCACCATGGATATGGGGATCGTGATTGCTGGTATGGGTAATCCTTTCAAAAAGATGAAGAGGGAATTTTCCATATTCGCTGCCGCCATATTCGCAACATCACTACCCCCAAACAATGTCATATGGATAGCTCCGCCGCCGAAAAAGGCAAACCACAAACAGCAGAGGATACCTGGCACAAAAACAGACGCCAAAACAAATTCCCGGATCGTTCGCCCCTTTGATATATCTGCCAGGAAGCCGCCGACAAAGGGTACAAAAGCGATCCACCAAGCCCAATAAAAAATAGTCCAGCCGCTGACCCAGTTAAAACCTACACGAGATGCAAGTTCTTGATTTGCATCGAGGAAAAACATCATGGAGATGAAATCGCCGATCATGCTGCCCATGCCCTGGAAAAATGTTTTGATGAGGTAAAGTGTAGGGCCACAGAGCAGCGCAAAACCCATGAGCAATAAAACAAGCCACAGGTTCAGGTCGCTGATAAACTTAATGCCCTTTTTCAGTCCGCTCATACAGCAGGCAGTGGCAACAAAACCTATGCCGATAACAGCCATGGCGATCATCAGTATATTGTTATCTAAACCGTACTGCATACTTAGACCGCTGACAAATTGTGTAGCCGCGAAACCAGTCGACATAGAAATACCGCAAATTACTGCGATAGAAGCAAAAGCATCGATGACTTTGCCAATTGTCCCATTTAGAGCTTTTTTCCCCAATATTGGATAAAACGATGAACTAACCATGGCCGGGAGGCCTCTTCTATACATAAAATAGGCAATGCAGAGACCAGCAATGCCGTATCCTGACCAAGGCACTAAACTCCAATGGAAAAAAGTCTGTTTAATGGCATCTGAAGCCGCTGCCGCTGTTCCGCTTTCCGCATACATTGATGTTATGAAGTGGTAGACCGGCTCATAAACACCATAGAAAACAAGCCCAACTCCCAGGCCGGCACCGAAGAGCAAACCCATCCAACTGAAAAAGGAGTATTCAGGCTTGTCCTCCGGCTTGCCCAACTTTAATTCACCGTAACGAGAAAGTCCAATGGCAAGGTAAGTGATAAGAAAAAAAGCAAAGGCAAGAATATAGATCCAGCCCAGGGATTCCAGTGAAAAGTTAAGCACATTTTCGATGACCTTTGCTGCTGTGTTAGGGACAATTATGATGAACAAGAAAATTGAAAGGTAAAATATAGCTGTAATGCTAAAAACCTTCTTATCGATTTTTCCTAATAATTTCATTTTTATTCTCCTTCTTTGTGGGTGGAGGCGCTGTTTTTATTGCGCCTCCCTATTCAATTACCTCCATGCAGCACCGCTGTCTTTGTCAAGGCTCAGGCTTGTTCTACTCATCCTACAGTTTCTTCTACCAAAAGTTCCTTTTCTGAATTTATTTTTTGCGTTCTTCTAGTCAATAAAATACTGCCAACAATGCCCATTACGGAAAATGCAATTATGATCAAGAAAATCATATTGAAACCGCTGGCAATATTCCCAGCTGCGGCTGCTTTATCCAAAATAGCACCAAAGATCGGAGGAAGAGCAAAATCAGGCATAAAAGCAATAAAAGAGATTACCCCTGTAGCAAGCGGCGTCATATAAACAGGGATTCCCGCCTGATCCATGGTAGACCAATAGGTCGATTTCATAACATTGGCAATAAAGGCGAGCACCAGTGTGATACCAATACAAATGGGAATTAGCTTGTTTGTCAACATGACTCCTAAATAGGCAATAATAACGGTACTAAACATAATCAGAAAGGCTTTCCCTTTAAAAGTAAACCGGTCTAACACCCAACCGCCTAAAAAACCAGCCAAAAAAACTATAATATAACTTCTGACAATACCCAAAGTTGATGCCAGTGAGGGTGAAATATTCAATACTTGCACAGTATAAGTAGTCAAATAACCATTACCCATACTCCAGATCGTATAGGCACCCATAATCATAATAGTGAGGATCCATACACCTTTATTTTTTAATACATCCATCCAGGAACATTTTTCGCTTTGCTCTTGAACAGATGTGTCCTCATCTGTCGATTGACCTTTCGGCAAATAAATAAGTGCCAAGAACAGAAAGACAGCTGTCACTCCGGCACTTACTAACAATAACCACCGAAAACCTATTTGAGGTGTCAATGATATACCCATAACTCCCAAAAAGGCAAAACCTAAAACGGTTTGAACTATTCCACGGGTGGCTTCACTGCTGCCAAAAAGCGTACTTTGGTTATCTTGCGTACCAAGTTTTCTGATCCCGCTTAAATAAGCGGACCAAAGGGTTGCAATACCAAAGAAACCATAAAGAACGTGAATGATAAGCAGCATGATATAATTGGTTGTAAAAGCATACCAAACGGTCAGGCCAACAAATGCTGCCAGGGTAATGCAAATCAGCGATCTAATCGAGAAACGGCTAGCGAAAAAACCGCCGATGGGATAGCATAAAGTGCTGGTCAGAGATACCGCTGTAGCCATGATCCCCATTTGGGTATTATTTAACTTCAATACTTCCATCATTTGATCATAAAAGGTATAGCGCAAGTAAGGTATTTGATATGCAATCGCAACTGTAGCACTTAATATGATAAAAATCATCAACTTTCTGAAACCAAATTTGCCCATGGAATTACTCCTTTCTGCACCTGCGAATTATTATATTTTTCTAAGTGCTCAAATTTTGGTTCCTTAGAGTATTTGCTTGTGCTGTCAATATAGCTCCTCAATGTGGTATCAAATCTTAAGACAAGGGTGGATCTTCATATTGGTTGAACATCTCTTTCCAAACCGCTCGTACACTGAACTGCAGCTTAAGCGCCATTTTTCGCCCATGTTAGGACAGTGATGCTTAACTGAAGGCAGGTTAATGTACTCCGCTAGATGATGAGAGAATGCATGATTATAAGTAGGAAATTGGCGCATCTTTGACGGCGTTTGCTGCTGTGTCAGGGATAATTATGTTGAACAGAAAAATTAAAAAGGGTAAAATAAGGCTATAATATCAGAAACCCTTCTTATCGATTTTTACCGATCATTTCTTTTTTCCTCCTCCCCCTACGGGGGGAGGCACTGTTATTCAGTGCCTCCTATTGATTTTCTTTAACTATCCTTCAGTTTGATCAATGCAGCATCGATGTCTTTATCAAGCTTAGGCTCCACATATTCCTCCAACATCTTCTTCCAACGGGCGTTCGCTCTCTGCTCCGCAGTCAATGCTCCGTTTTTCTCCCACTGGTCCGCGTTCTGGCGGTCGCTGAGCACTGGCTGATAGAACTCGCTGCGGAAGTGCATAAATGTATGCTCATGGGATAGAAACTCGCCCTGTGGGCCGACTTCCTTGATGACATCAAAAGCCAATGTATCTTCGTTGACTGTGACACCCCGGTCGATCCGACGCAGCATACCTATGATTTCGTCATCGATCATCATCTTCTCATAGGAAGTTGTGGCATACCCATCTATGATGCCAGCGGCGTGCAAGATGAAGTTACCGCCAGCCATTTGTGCCATAGTCAAAGTGACAGCTGATTCATAGGCGGCCTGCGTGTCACAACATTTGCTGTCTGATAAAGCACCGCTGATCCGGCAGGGGAGGTTATAATATTTAGCTAACTGACCGTTGACCAAGGAGAAGACTGCATCTTCGGGGGACCCAATCGACAGGGTACCATAACGCATTTCAGCATTAGAAGAAGAAGCACTATAAACAATAGGTGTTCCTTCGCTGACCAGCTGTGCCAACACAATACCTGCTAATATTTCAGCATTCTGCAGGGCAACAGTACCAGCTACAGTAGCGGGTGTAGTAGCCCCGGCGATACACAAAGAGTTAATCAACTGGGGCTGGCGATATTCGGCATAGGCGATGATAGCGCCGGCCATTTTGTCATCATAACTGAGGGGTGTTAGTGTGCACGGGATGGAAATAATGACCGGTTTTTCCTTGATAACATCCACTCCACCAAATACAAGAGCAGCCATTTCAATGTTTTTCTTAGCATTCTCATACCCCAGTACTGAGCCCATCAATGGCTTATCAGAGTATTTCAGGGTCAGGTAGCACATTTCGGCAGCTCGCTTCTCAGCGGGAATATCATTGGGCTCACAGGGGATATGGGACATGACATCGATATTGTCCATCATATACTCAAGCTTAGTAATATTGATAAAATCTTCCAGCGTACTCTCACGGCGTCCTTTGTCAAGATCTATAACATAGGGTGAACCATAGGGGCCAACATAGGTGGTGGTCTTTGTGTCTATTACAACATCTTTTTGGGGATCTCTGGCATGTAACTTAAAAGACGAAGGAGCCTTTTTCAGCGCTTCTTCAACCATAGCAGGGGGGAAATATACCCGCTGGCCGTCCACTTTGGCTCCGCCTTTGGCCAGTATCTCTCTGGCTGGTGCATAGCTGAATACAACTCCCACTTCTTCCAAAATACGCAGACTTGTTTCATGAATCTTTTCAATTTCATTCTGTGTCAGGATTTGATACCTTTGCACCTCAAATTACCTCCTTGGTTAGGTATATCATGATAGCCCTTTAGACATCAGCGCGACCCTTAATTTTATTATGTTTTAGTAATAGGTTTAATATTTACCCAGCTAGGATTTCTTCAAACCCACCGTTAACCAACCAGTTTTGTGCACAATTCCGCGGCAGAGGCTGCATCAGGGGCATATCCATCTGCGCCGATTTCATCAGCAAAACCCTGAGAAACAGGAGCTCCCCCAACGATGCATTTTACTTTTAAGCCCTCTTCCTTAATCAAATCAATTGTGTCCTTCATAGCAGGCATGGTGGTAGTGAGAAGAGCCGACATAGCAACTATTTGCGGATTATGCTCTTTAATAGCCTCTACAAATTTTTCCGGTGCAATGTCAATCCCTAAATCAACTACTTTGAAACCGCTGCCTTCCAGCATCATACCAACCAGGTTCTTGCCAATGTCATGCAGGTCACCTTTAACAGTTCCGAGTACAATTGTCCCTTTGCTGGGCATATCTGTATCAGAGAGCAAAGGCTTTACAATTTCCATTCCGACAGCCATGGCTTTCGCAGACATAAGCACTTCAGGAACAAACATCTCCCCATTTTTGAAACGTGGCCCAACTATGTTCATTCCAGCAATTAAACCGTCATTGATAATCTCTAGAGGAGCAGTACCTGCATCAACCAAGGCTTGAGTTAGTTCTTTTGCCTGTGCAACATTACCTGTAACAATACTTTGGCATAAATCTGTTAAAGTAGCCATTAGCATCACTCCTATAATTTTTTGTAAAGTTTTCTAATGATTCCCTGTAACGCTCCTAGATAAAAACGCTTATACCTGCTCTCCAGCCAAATCTTAATTCATGGTCAGTAATTCCTTTATGTTCTCATGCATCACCCCCTAGTCTCTCTTGCTATTTGCCCTTCTGCTTACTCATAGAGTGACCTATACTTTGAACCAAGGATGCATATAATTAAGAGGCCAGGTCTCTTTCTTAATATCCTAATATCACGTATCCCCCGAAACTGTTCCAAAAATCACTAGTAGTACGCCAAATTAATGCGTGTGAAACCTGACCTCAACCCAACAAAATAATTCATCTCGATTTACCTGCTTTACTTACTGTATAAAGTATAAATTTGAAATACCAATATGTTTATAGATAAAAAAATATAATTCTACGATTATTTCATCCAATTAAAAAACAGCGAAAATAAATTTTCGCTGTTTTTGTAATATTGAGTACTTTTATTATTTAATTCGGTAACATTTAATCCTTTTTATAATGGTAAGATTTATTCCTTCTTATAACGAATACTTCCCTATCTTGTTGTAAATTAAATCATCTACAGCCTCAAGGGCCTCAAATGCATCTGATGCAAAGGCATCCGCACCTATTTCCTTTGCATATTTAACATTTACCGGTGCTCCCCCCACTATGACCTTTACCTTTGAGCGCAGACCACTTTCTTTCAAAGCTTCCATCACATTTTTGAATTCTACCAATGTCAAAGTCAAAAGGGAGGACATAGCAAGCACATCAGGTTTATACTTTTTCACAGCTTCTACAAATGCTTCCTTGGTAACATCAATACCAATATCTATCACAGTATATCCACGACTTTTTAACAACATTGCAACTAATTTTTTACCAATATCGTGTAAATCACCAGCGACTGTTCCGATTACAATGATCCCTTTGGCAAAACCTTTATAACTTGCAATAATTGGCTCCAAAACATACATAACTGCGAGCATTGCTCTCGCCGACATCAGTACATCAGGGATAGCTATTTCTCCTTTTTGCATCTTTTCTCCGAGTTCTTTAAAAGAAGGGTCAGTTGATTTTTTGATTATTTCATGAACTCCCACACCTTTACGAAGCAATAACTTTGTTTTATCCATAGCTGTCTGTGTCTGGCCATTGATTATTGCTTCCTTTAGATCTATAAATAGTTTATCCATCCATTACCCCCCTTTTTTGTGATATTTTCTGAACTGAGTCGGAGAAATTCCTTCGAATTTCTTGAATACTTTTGTAAAATAACTAGCATCAGAAAACCCAACATTATTTGCAATCTCTTCTATCTGATAATGGGGATTCCTAAGAAAATCCTTAGCCTTCTCAATACGCGTTTTTAATACATAGGTCATGATTGGCATTCCTGTATCTTTTTTAAATATTTTTCCTGCGTAACTAGGGCTTAAATTTACCGATTCGGCAATTGTTTCCAGAGACAGTTTTTTCATATAGTTTTTTTGGATATACTGCATCATGCTATTAACATTTGGATTTAAAGGTTTATTTGAAGACTCATGCATCAACTTTAAAAACTCATCTATAGCTTCAAGCATAATAGAACCTAAGCTTTCAATTGAATTTGATTCTAATAAAGAGTTCATATATTTATTAATCATATCCGCTGAATAAATGCTACCCATACCTGCCCTTTCCATAACGCGTGAGAGTATTACTAACAGCTCAATCATCTTAGAGCGCATCATAGGAATACCATTCTTAGACTCATACCTAAGGATAGCAATAAGATTTTGAAAGTATAATTTTATTTCCTTTTCTTTCTTATGCAATTGCAGCAGTATCTCATTTTCATCTATCGTTGAACAAGCAGAATGATTGAGTTCACCACTGGATGAGCTATGCTTTTTAATTTCCTCATAATATAATGAACTCAAGGTGGTAAGTTCCTTTGCTTGATTTATACTTTTCCATCCAGCTTGCATTATATAGTTTGCTACAACATAAAGCATATACGCTGCTGCCTGAACCTGTGTTCCTGAAATAATTGGGAGTTCTTTAGCCGGAGTTCGACAGTCCATAGATAAACAGAAGGCCGGAAGCCGCATGGAGCAAGGGTTTCAGGATGTGCGCTTTTAAAGGCGTGTTACTAGGCGTCCCTCTTGCCTGTGGTGCTTATGGAGAAGAGA
>DULM01000159.1 GCA_012840405.1 Syntrophomonadaceae bacterium
CGGGATTTTCACCATAGATCTCCAGATTAAAGATGTTGACAGAAAAGCAATTCTGTTGTAACATAGCATCTGTGAAACACATGGGCCATTAGCTCAGTTGGTAGAGCACCTGACTTTTAATCAGGGTGTCGGAGGTTCGAATCCTCCATGGCTCACCAGGCAAATAGATAAGCCCCGCAAGCAGTTGCGGGGCTTTTAAATTTTGCAAACAGCTTTCAAGATTCTCTCTGTATCATCTGACCGATTACTAAAACCATCCGTGGTGCATTTGGTGGGGTATCTAGCTGTTTATGATCTATGCTATATTAGGTATTGATAGATGTTCGTTCAATACAAAATGAAAGTGGTCAGGCAATGGACATAAAGAAAAGAAACGTAGTTATTGCTATCATGGTAGCAATGTTTTTGGGTGCTGTTGAAGGAACAGTTGTCACCACTGCTATACCAACGATAGTGAAGGATTTAAGCGGGGTTGGTTTGATCAGCTGGATCTTTTCCGCTTATTTTTTAACCTCTGCCATCACCACTCCTATCTACGGTAAGCTGGCTGACTTATACGGCAGGAAAAAGACACTATCTGTTGGTATAGTAATTTTTTTGGTGGGCAGTGCCCTCTGCGGGTTATCACAAACCATGTACCAACTGATAGTTTTCCGTGTCCTGCAGGGTATGGGTGCAGGAGCTATTTTTACTGTTACCTATACCATTGTCGGCGACATCTTCACTCTGGCAGAGCGAGCAAAGGTGCAGGGCTGGTTAAGTGGGGTTTGGGGATTTGCCAGTGTGATAGGCCCCTTAGTTGGGGGATTTCTGATCGATTGGCTTTCCTGGCACTGGGTCTTCTTTATCAACATCCCCTTTGGCATACTCTCCATTATGCTGTTCCAAATGAATTATGATGAAACAATAGAGAAAAAGAGGGTTGAAATCGATTATTCCGGCACTGTTCTTTTGAGCCTGGCATTGATTGCTCTTCTTACCGGATTTCTCTTGGGAGGGCAGGGAAAGGGCTGGGAAGGAGGCACCCTTAAGCTATCACTGGGCTTGTTTGCGCTGGCCATTATTTTATTGGCTGCTTTTTATTTTGTTGAGAAAAAAGCTGCTGAGCCAGTCATTCCATTTTCTATACTGACCAAAACCAGCATAGTAGTAAATGCTATCAGTTTTCTTGCATCTGCTGCTCTGATTGGAGCGGATGTTTATCTGCCGGTTTATATACAGAGCGTTTTGGGGTTTAGTGCGACAATATCGGGGCTCAGTATGTCCCCCATGTCTATTTCCTGGATGCTGGCTTCTGTCGTTCTGGCAAAAGCCATTCCCAAGTATGGTGAACAGGCAGTGATCGGCCTGTCCACAGCCATTCTGCTGTTGAGCTGTGTGCTGCTGTCTACTTTAGATATTCAATCATCCCTGGTTCTGGTCATTATCTACAATTTTATTATGGGAGTTGGTTTTGGCGGCGCCTTCACAGCGATGATCATAGTTATACAGGCAGCTGTGGGTTATGAGCAGAGAGGGGCTGCTACAGCATTGAATTCCCTTGTCCGCACACTGGGAA
>DULM01000160.1 GCA_012840405.1 Syntrophomonadaceae bacterium
AAATATTTATTTTTTGTAAACTATAGATGGTAAAGAAGCCGCAGAAAAGGGTGATTTATTTCATATGAAGAAAAAAACAAACTATATGGCTTTAGGAATGTTAATTGGGACCGCAGTTGGCGCTGCAATTTGCTTTACTTTATATGCTTTCACCAGGGATCCGATCTTTATTGCTTTTTCTGGATTAGGGGCTGCTTTTGGGATGGTATATGGTGTTGGCCTAGGCAGGAAATCGAACCGTACTCTATAGAATGGGTGCCAGGTTTGCTTTATTGCTTTATTATGTGTTCGAACAACGGAACCAAACTTCTGTGATTTAAAGGGACAATACCTAGGTTTCCATGTAGACCCCCCAAATTAATGTGTATAATAATATCTAGTAATTATAGGTTGGTGTTGTAATTTATAGATAAATATTGGGCGTGGGGAGTATATTTTCATACATATTTTTTTAACATTAAAACTGTATGTTCATGTTCACCATGGATCAAAAATATAAAATAGGTACGGCATCGGGTGGAGCAATTGCCGTACCTTTATTTAACATCATTGGTGACCAACTGTTTATTGTTTTTTCTGGGATGGTACTGTTTTTGGCTTGATCTATGGGCTTTCAATTTTCCAGCATCGATTTTGCCAGGAGATGGGGCAATCAGGCACTGATGTCAGGCTGACTTTCAATCTTCCAGCACTAATTTTGCCAGAAGCAGCGGCTCAATGTATTCACCATCTTTATAAACCCTCATGTTTCCGCCTGAGATTTCATCGATCAGAGCGATCTCTTTGTCTTCGCCAATTCTGCCGAATTCGAATTTGATGTCATAGAGTTCCATACCCTTTTTAGCCAATTCTTCTTTGACTATTTTGCTGATCTCTTTGGCCAGGTTTTTGATTGTTTTGTATTCCTCAGGCGTGAGGATTCCCAGCATCACAAGGCTATCCTCTGTGATAGGTGGGTCCTGGCGTTCATCATCTTTCAGGGTAAATTCAACTAAACCATCTAAAGGCTGTCCCTCTTTTGCATACATGCCGTAACGCCGTAGAAAACTCCCCACAGCCCTATAGCGGCAGATGACTTCCAGCCCATTGCCAAAAACTTGAGCTGGTTTAACAGTCATGGTTGCCTTTTCTATATCAGCATCTATGTAGTGGGTAGGTATGCCTTTCTCTTTTAATATCTCAAAAAAGTATTTTGTCAGCCTCAGTCCTGCCCTGCCTGCTCCTTCCATAGTTAAACCAACTGTATTTGCACCTGGATCAAATACACCATTTTCTCCTGTGACATCATCCTTAAACTTCAGTAGATAATTTCCATCTTCCAAAGCAAAGACATCCTTTGTTTTACCCTGATAAACAAGTTTCATCAGTACTACTCCTTTTGTTAATTTAGATTTTACTTCATATTTTATCACATCGGCGCCGATCACCGGAACCATAGCTCTGTGCGGTTTAGGGGGCTGTGTACAATTTCTGTAGGTAATTGAGGGTCTCATATAGAAAAAAGAGACCTCAAAAAGGTCATCTTTTCAGATGGCCAACTCCCCCTCAAGGAGTGTGAGGTCTCTATGTTGGATATTCGTCATGTGGTAGCTATTGTCCTGTTTCTTATCAATGGATTATGGAAAATTATTAGATCAGGCTGTGATTATCAAACTTTGGAGGAACAGCTGCAGGTACTTTCGCTACATGCTTGACAGTATTGGACAAAATATAATAATATTGGTTTTGGACGTAAGATCTGTTTTATCTAAAAACCTTCAATAGAATAGAAAAGCTGTAATTAAAAGAAAAACTCCGAGTCTGTAAGGCCTTTCATGGTCTGCAGACCGATAGGGTATATCGGGTAACTGGTATGCCTCCCATTGCGGAAAGGAGACAGAAATATGTTACTACAGGCGGTTCTTCCTGCATTATGGGAGAACCGCTTTGGTTTTTGAAAAGGGGGTGAGTCAAGGGTAATAATTTGCTTTTCGTGGTTAACAAAAGGGAAATGTCACTGAAAATATCAACTGGGGAGGATTACTGTGAGGAAAA
>DULM01000161.1 GCA_012840405.1 Syntrophomonadaceae bacterium
CATCCCTTCATCACTCATACAGAGTGCTACAACCTTCAGATCAGTACCAGATACAATCGGCAGCAGGGCCTCGTAGCGGTCCTTCTCTAAAGAAATGGAGTTGATCATCGGTGTGCCTTTGTGTACCGCAAGACCCCTTTCAATAACCTTCGGGTCAGGACTGTCAATACAACAGGGGGCATCTACAGCTTCCTGGACATTCTTGATCAGCCATTCCATGTAGTCCCCTTCCTGTCCCACAAAAATACCTGCATTAACATCGATGTAATCTGCCCCTGCCTCATACTGGTCCTTCGCTATCTTTTTGATCGCCTCTGCATCCTGGTTTCTAATAGCCTCTGCAATCGGTTTGCGGCTGGCATTGATCAATTCTCCTACGATTAGCATCTTGTTCCTCCTTTGCAGCATCTTTTACAACATATTTTATCCATATACTAAAACATTTAACAGATATCAGCAAGTGTATTTTTTATAGTAGTTTCTTGCGCTGTAATAAAATTTACCCACCTCTCAAGCAAAAGTGATTAGCGTATTCTCAAAATAATAAGCGGCTAATCAATATTTTTTCCATGCTGAGCAAGAAACCTCCTTACATTTTCTGTAGAAAAATTTATAATTTGGGTTTTTTCAATACCGGTCTTGCGTATAATACCCATGGCCAAGGAAAAGTCTCCCACTTGATAGTAAATATGGGCATCACTGTTTACTGCCACCATCACCCCGTGCTGCTTGGTAAGTTCAGCAATTCTCAAGCAGGATTCAGTGCTTTTCGGCCGTATAAAAAAGGAACTGTTGTTGATCTCGAGAGCTTTTCCATTTTCCCTAGCAGCCAGGACAACTTTTTCAAAATTAATTGGAAAACTGGGATTACCCGGATGGGTGATAATATGCACCCTCGGGTTTTCCAGTGCAGCTATCATCGCTTTTGTATTATCCTCAACTGTTGAACCCCGATAACCAGTGCCCGTATGGAAACCTGCTAATACAATATCCAGCTGATCTAAAATTTCGTCTGGAAGATCAAGCTGTCCTTTTGTATCTATAATGTTCGCCTCAACCCCCCGTAGCACATGTACACCATTAATTGTCCGGGACCAAATCAGTGTGTTAAAAAAGTATTCACTATCAGGCGCTCCAGGCATGTTGGGACCATGATCAGTAATGGCAATCATTTTCAACCCTTTTTGCTGTGCTGCCTCCACCATTTCTTTAAAAGTGCTGTAAGCGTGACCACTTGCAATAGTATGTGTATGCAGATCTGCTTCCAGTTTCATGCCGCTCCCCCCATTCGATTTTTTGTCATGAGCTATTCCATAGAAACAGTAACACCGCAGAGTAAAGCAGCCAATTCTTCCGGAGTGTTAATCAGATAATCAGGCTCAGTTTTTTTCAGCCTATCTGCACTATGCCACCCCCAGGTGACAGCAATGGTTTTAGCTCCTGCCTCCCGGCCCTCGATCATATCTCCTGCAGTATCGCCGATGTAATATGAGATATCAGAAGGATACATTTCCATCGCTCTGCGGATTTTTTTGATTTTGCTCTTCTCCTTTTCTGCACCAACTACATCCTCAAATTCAGTAATCCCGTTATTATGTAAAACTTCGCGCACATTAGCAGATATATTGGAGGTGATCACAACAACAGTATGTTTTTCCGCTATTTTTTTAATCGCTTCCCGCATACCTTCAAAAACACGCAAGTTCAAATTCTTTTTTGCTATCTCCTCATATTCCTGCAAAATGGCATCAATTACTCCTTCAGACAAACCATACTGTTCCTTCATCGCCTTATAACAGTTATCATCATGGAGACAATTAAAGCCTTCTTCATCAATGGCAAAGCCATAAGCACTGCATGCTTTCAGGAAATCTGAGCATACCTGTTCAAAGGAGTCCACAATTACTCCGTCATAGTCAAACATGACAAGGCCCATTGTTTACACCTCCTCCTAAACCAACCCTAGATAAAAAGATACCTCCCTCAGTAATGAGAAAGAGGCATCTTTTAGGGGAGTAAGTTGGGTTTAGTCTCTTTTTTATCTATTATTCAAATTTCTTTTCTCGATATGCTTTCAGATAATTGACACAATAATCATCACGACCAATTAGGGTTTCAGCTGCTATTATCCCTGCCA
>DULM01000198.1 GCA_012840405.1 Syntrophomonadaceae bacterium
ACCACCGGGGTGATACTGTCCCGGTATTTGGTCCGATCAGTCAACCTGTCCCCCTGATCGAGTCCCAATAATTCACACATCAATCGCCCGCCCGACTTCACATCGCATAAATAATTGGTTCCTTTGGAAAACTTATTAGCAAATGAATCAGTACAGGGAGGGATCCCTTTGGAAACTGTCTGGGAAAAAGCAGAAGGGCGGGTTAGCTATCACGACTCTGTCGAAGAAATGCTAAAACGCATTCGGGAAGACGGAATGTCAAATGTTTTTGATCGCTGGGTATTACAGGAAAAAATCAGGTGTAAGTTTTGCCTGCAGGGGATGAGTTGTCAATTGTGTTCAAACGGGCCCTGCCGGATCAACGAAAAGGGAGGCCAGGATAAGGGGGTCTGTGGCATCGGCGGGGATGCCATGGCGATGAGAAACCTTTTGCTGCGCAATATTATGGGGGCCGCCACCTACAGCCACCATGCCTATGAGGCATTCCGCACATTAAGGGCAACAGCAGAAGGGAAAACACCCTTTACCATTACAGATGTTGATAAACTAAAATGGATGTGCGAAAAGGTAGGCATTGACACCAATCAAAACACCAATCAAATGGCTATTGCCCTTGCAAACTTCCTTGAAGAGGAGATGGGCAGGGATGCGGAAGAGCCTAGTGTGATGGTGGAGGTATTTGCTCCAAAAAAGCGCAAAAGCGTGTGGCGGGAACTGGGCATCTATCCTTCAGGTGTTGTCCATGAAGAGCAAAATTGCATTGCCAGCTGTCTTACCAATGTGGACGGAGATTATGCTTCTTTGGCCAAAAAAGCGCTGCGCTTAGGCTTGGCGACCATTTATACAGCTCAAATCGGCCTGGAAATGGTGCAGGATATTTTATTCGGCACCCCCACCCCCCATGAAGTGGAGGTGGACTTAGGAATTTTGGACCCCGATTACGTAAACATTGCCTTTAACGGCCACCAACCATGGGTTGGTGTGGCAACATTACAAAAGGCCCGGCTGCCCGAGGTCCAGGAAAGGGCCAAAAGTGTCGGTGCCAAGGGGCTGAGAATTATCGGTTCCATCGAAACCGGCCAAGAACTGCTGCAACGCTTTAATGTAGATGATGTTTTTGTCGGCCTGATGGGAAATTGGCTGGCCATCGAACCCTTTTTAGCTACTGGAGCGGTTGATGTTTTAGCCATGGAAGAAAACTGCTCTCCCCCGGCAATTGACCAGTATGCTGAAAAATATCAGGTGACACTGGTTAGTGTCAGCAATATCATCGGTGTCCCAGGATTGCAGCATCAAATGCTGTATCATCCAGGGGAGGCGGGTGTCATGGCTGATAAGCTTATCGATCTTGCTCTGGAAAATTTCCAAAAACGCAATGGCAAAGTAGAGCCTAAGGTTCCCCCGTATAAACAGAAGGCAATCGCCGGTTTTTCCACCGAAGCCCTTTTACAGGCTCTTGGGAACAAACTGGATCCGTTGGTTGATGTCATTTCCTCCGGAAAAATTAAAGGAGTAGTGGCACTAGTCAACTGTACCACCTTAAGAAACGGACCTCACGATTGGAATACCGTTAATTTGGTCAAGGAATTAATCAAGCGGGATATCTTAGTGGTAAGCGCCGGCTGCGGCAATCATGGCCTTGAGGTAGCGGGATTATGTAATCTTAATGCCATAGATATGGCCGGGCAAGGCCTTGCGGAAGTGTGCAATATGTTGAAGATTCCGCCGGTATTAAGCTTCGGCACCTGTACAGATACCGGGAGAATCTCCATGCTAGTGACTGCATTGGCAGATCACCTTGATGTTGATATTCCCGATCTCCCCATTGCGGTTACTGCACCGGAATGGATGGAACAAAAGGCGACAATCGATGGAGTTTTCGCTGTGGCTTATGGCGCCTACACCCATCTTTCTCCTACTCCTTTTGTCACAGGAGCGCCCCAGTTGGTAAAACTTCTCACCGAAGATGTAGAAAAATTAACAGGCGGTAAAATTGCCCTGGGCGATGACCCAACTGAAGTGGCAGATGGGATAGAAGCACATATTCT
>DULM01000162.1 GCA_012840405.1 Syntrophomonadaceae bacterium
AATGCTGAAGAAATGAAAACAGCTGAATTGAGGGTAGGGCTGGATGGTACCATCAATGGCTCACTGCCCATTAAAAAAGCAGGCGGCAAGATTAATGATGTTCTCTATATTGAAATTGTGAAATAATGGTATGATATCCCCGAATATAAATGAATCACTTCAAAAATGGGCACCCTAATAAAGGAGGTGCCCATTTTGGATATTAAATCAGAACATACTTTAAAAGCTGATCACAATCAAGCTGATTTGGGTTCTACCTGCAAGGGTGAGAGATGCATCAGGTTGCATACTCCTCATGAACTGCGGGAGTTCCTGCAGCGGACTGAGCAAGCGGAACTTGTTTTTCGTGCCTATCCTATTGCAGGAGAGCCAGAGGATTTCCGCTATTTGGATCATGAGCAGACTGTTGTCAGACTAAAAGATGGTAGAACCTTCGACAGCTTAGAAGACTTTATCTGCTATGCCTTCCAGTGTGATGCCGAAGGTTATCCCAGAACGGAATATATTGATGTAACAGTTGATTCTACTTCTTCCTCATCCGCAGGCTTTTGGGAGTAACCTCCAGCAGTTCATCATCGGCGATGAATTCCAGGCACTGTTCCAAGGACATGGGGCGGGGCGGAGATAATTTGGTTGTGATTTCTGCGGTGGAGGAGCGTATATTGGTCAAACGCTTCTTTTTGCAGACATTGATCTTGATATCTCCGGGCCGGGAGTTTTCTCCCACAATCATGCCTTCGTAGACATGGACCCCTACATCCACAAACAGGTCTCCTCTTTCCTGGGCGTTCTCCAAACCGTAGGCTGTGGTTACTCCCTCCTCCCAGGCCACCAGTGACCCCCTGGTGCGGGTCATGATTTCACCTGCATAGGGGGCATAGTGGTGAAATGTGTGGTAGATGATGCCTGTGCCCCTGGTTTCTGTGAGCAACTGGGAGCGGAAGCCGAACAGCCCTCTGGTGGGGACGTAGAATTCCAGGTGTACCTGGCCATCGCTTTTTTGCTGCATATTTCTCAGTTCACTTTTGCGGGGGCCAAGACACTCCATCACAATCCCCACATATTCTTCAGGAACTTCGACCACCAGGTCCTCAATGGGTTCACAGCGCAGTCCATTGATCACTTTTTCGATGACCCGGGGGCGTGATACTTCAAATTCATAACCCTCCCGGCGCATTTTTTCAATGAGTATAGAGAGATGCAGTTCCCCTCTGCCTGAAACCAAAAAGGCATCAGGACTGTCTGTTTCAGTTACCCTGAGGCTCACATCAGACTCTGCTTCTCTGAAAAGCCTTTCCCTCAGTTTGCGGGAGGTGACAAACTCACCCTCTCTCCCGGCAAAGGGGCTTTTGTTGACCAGAAAGGTGACCGCAACAGTTGGTTCCTCCACTGAGAAAAAGTCCAATGGTTTCGGATCTGCAGGATCGGCGATGGTATTGCCCACATTAATATTATCTAAACCTGCCACAACAACGATCTCACCAGCAGCAGCTTCATCTACTGGCACTTTTTTCAGCCCGTCAAAGATATAAAGGGCTGAAAGATGCTGCATCATAGGTACCCCGTCAGCTCCGATAACTGCCACCTCTTGTTTGTTGCGGATGCGTCCCTGCTGGATGCGGCCTACAGCCTGGCGCCCCACATAGGGGTCATATTCGATCATAGTGACACCTAGCTGTAGGGGTTTTTCCGGATCACCCTTAGGGGAGGGGATCCGGGAGATGATCAGATCAAACAAGGGCCTCAGGTCAGTACCCCTTTTCTCAGGGTCAAGGGAGGCTACCCCTGTTTTGGCATCTGTATAGACCACTGGGAAATCCAGCTGTTCATCACTGGCCTCCAGTTCGATAAAAAGTTCCAAAATTTCATCAAGCACTTCAGCAGGACGGGCATTGGGCCGGTCGATTTTATTGATCACCACAATGGGGAAAAGCCCTGCAGCCAGGGCCTTTTTTAGCACAAAGCGTGTCTGGGGCATCGGCCCTTCAAAGGCATCCACCAGCAGTAAAACCCCATCCACCATCTGGACGATGCGCTCTACTTCTCCACCGAAATCAGCGTGTCCTGGTGTGTCTACGATGTTCAGTTTATAGCCCTGGTAAAAGATAGCGGTGTTTTTGGACATAATGGTGATTCCCCGTTCCCGCTCCAGTTCATTCCGGTCCAGCACCCGCTCCTCCACGACCTGTTTTTCGTGGAAAACACCGCTCTGTTTCAGCATACCATCAACCAAAGTGGTTTTCCCGTGATCAACATGGGCGATTATTGCCAGGTTGCGTATTTTATCAACTGTTATCGTTTTCATTGATCACACTTCCTCTATCTATATATCTGCAAAAGATCTGCATAATTTTCTCCTGCTATGAGCACTGCTATTTATAATGACACGAGACTGTTTTTCAACAGTCTCCATTATACTCTTCTTAAAGTTAGATCACCAGAACCGGTGATCTAATAATTTTCCATAAACCATTAATATAAAAAACAGGACAATAAAGCCCCTCAATAACCTACAAAAATTGTACACTACCAGCATGATTTTCACCACCGGAGCAGCGGTTTAAGCAGTTGGGGATCAAGATTTTCTGTATCTAATACATCTCCGTTTTCGAATAATACCTTGTTAGCTGAGATTTTCTTGATCCATTCCCCCTTCAGGCAGGAGAGGGTAGCGGCAAGGTCCACCCCTTGATAGGGCAGGGAAAAATCCCATTGCTTGTCCAGTGTAACTCTTTTTCTCCGGTCTGCCAGGAAGCCATAATGAAAGGGCTTGTCGCTCCCTCCATATTCAGCCATGCTCAGCACATCTTCAAATTGCTCCAATGCACAGTATTTAAAGAAACCCCCTCCCTGCCAGTTCACTTTTCTGGATATCCCAGACCGTTCCCCAGCCAGGACCCTCTTCATCCGGGGGAGCACATATGTATAGAAGTGCTCACCCATCTCCACACCGATCCATTTCCTTCTCATTTTGTGGGCAACTGCTGTGGTGGTTCCAGAACCCAAAAAGAAGTCCATCACCAGGTCACCCTCATCTGATGCTGCCTCAATAACTCTTTTCAGCAGGTCTTCAGCATTACGGGTGGGGAAGAGAGGGTCTTGGGAATAGCTGCTGATATTGGTCCAGTTGGAATCAACCTTTTTCGGCGGGTTTTTCAG
>DULM01000163.1 GCA_012840405.1 Syntrophomonadaceae bacterium
AAAGGGTGTTAATAAATGGTCTCTTCTCACAGCCTTGGAATCAAAGGAGAAGAACTGGCTCTATCTTTTCTCTTAGGTTTGGGGTACCATCTCCTTGAGAGAAACTACCGCTGTCGTTTTGGTGAAGTAGACCTGATCATGCAGGATGGAGATGAAATCGTTTTTATTGAAGTGAAAACAAGGCGCTCTATTGATTTCGGAGTGCCTCAGGAGGCTGTGGGCGCTGCGAAACAGAGTAAAATCAGAAAACTTGCAGCTCAATACATGATGTACAAAAGGAAAGAAGAGTACCAGCCCCGTTTTGATGTGATAGCTATCAGGATAGACCGTGCAGGTAATCACTCTATCGATCATTTCAAAAATGCATTTTAAGGATTTGGGGGAGGAGCAATGATTTCCAACACAGTTATTGAAACAATTAAGAAAATTGTAGGGGATGAAAATGTTTTAACAAGCAAAGAGGAAAGGCTGTGCTACGCATATGACAGTACTCCCAATGCTTTTCTTCCCGATCTGGTGGTTCGCCCGGGCTCTACAGAAGAAGTGCAGAGTATTGTCAGGCTGGCTAATGAACACCGCTTTCCCTTGATTCCCCGAGGAACAGGCACAGGATTGAGCGGCGGGTCTTTGCCTGTTAAGGGTGGAGTAGTAATGGATCTAACAAGGATGGATAAAATCCTAGAAATCGATGAGGAAAACTTGGTTGCTGTAGTGGAAGCGGGTGTGATAACCTATAAACTTCAGGAAGAGGTGGAGGCAAGAGGGCTTTTTTATCCCCCTGATCCCGGCAGTCTCAAAACTTCAACAATCGGCGGCAATGTAGCAGAGAATGCTGGTGGCCCCAGGGCTTTTAAATATGGGGTTACCAGGGATTATGTCCTTGGTCTGGAGGTAGTTACACCTCAAGGAGAGATAGTTTCAGTGGGAGGGAAGACGGTCAAATCTGTGACCGGTTATGATCTGATACGCCTTTATACAGGTTCTGAGGGTACTTTGGGAATTATCACCAAGATCTACCTGCGGTTGATTCCAAAACCAGAGGCGAAAAAAACCATGATGGTGTCTTTTCCCAGGCTGGATGATGCTGCCCGCAGTGTCACTGAGATCATTAAAAGGGGGATTATTCCTGTCACCCTGGAGATTATGGATGACAGGACTATCCAGTGTGTGGAGAACTATAAACAGATGGGCCTTCCTCTGGATGTGGAGGCAATACTGATCATCGAAGTGGATGGCCCCCGAGTGCTGCTGGACGATCAGGCAAAGCAAATAGCTGAGCTTTGTCAAAGCAATGGTGCACAGCAGGTCAGTATTGCTGAAACCGATGAGGAAAGAGAGAAAATCTGGGCTGCCCGCAGGGCTGTTTCTGCTGCTGTTGTTCAGATTAAACCCACCAAAATCAGTGAAGATATTGCTGTACCCCGGATGGCTATACCTGAGATGGTGAGAAGATTAAAGGAGATCGCCAAACGCTACCAGTTGGATTTGGTAATATTCGGCCATGCTGGTGATGGGAACCTGCACCCCAACATCCTTTGTGACCAAAGGGATCAGGATGAAATGCAGCGGGTGGAAAAGGCCATCGGTGAACTATTTAAAGCTGCAGTGGAACTGGGGGGAACTCTATCAGGGGAACACGGTATTGGTACTATGAAGGCCCCATATCTTAAATTGGAGATGGGGGAAGCTGGGTACGATGTGATGATGAGGATAAAGAAAGCGCTGGACCCCAACAACATCCTTAATCCTGGAAAGATCTTTTGGAGTGAAAACAATGGATAAACAAACAATCAAGGAATACCTTAACCGCTGCAGTAAATGTGGAGGGTGTATGGCAGCCTGCCCCCTTTTTGGGGAAACTCGGATGGAGCCTCTGGTAGCAAGGGGTAAACTGTTCTTAATCAAAAATTACCTGGATGGGAACCTAGATCTCTCAAAAAAAATGAAGGAACTGATGAGCCTCTGCCTCTTGTGTAAAGCCTGTACAGATCAGTGTCCCAACAGTATCCCTGTGGATCAACTGGTTCTCTCCATTCGCCAAGAAATCGCTCAGCATAAAGGGATATCTTTTGTTAAGAAGAATATCTTTCAGCATTTTTTACAAAACAATGGGAGACTGAACACTGCTGCCAAAATGGCCTATCTCTATCAGCGGAGTGGCCTGCAATGGTTGGTGCGAAAAAGCGGGGTCTTGGGTTTACTGGGAGGGGATTTGGCCAAAAAGGAGAAACTGTTACCTGAGATGGCCAAAGTTCCTTTCAGATCCCAGCTGCCTCAGTTGATATCATTAAGCAATCCGCAGATGCGGGTGGCCTATTATACAGGCTGTGTAACCAATTATGTTTTTCCGAATACAGGGCATGCGGTGGTGAATATTTTAAAAAATCATTCTCTGGAAGTAGTAATACCTGAACAGTGGTGCTGTGGTATCCCTGCACTGGCCAGCGGTGATGAAGCTTCAGCAGTAGAATTAGCAAAAAAGAACATAAAGGCTTTTCAGGAGGCGGGTGTGGATTATATTATCACTGATTGCGCCTCCTGCGGCAGTATGCTCCATGAGTATGGGGATCTGATAGGTGGCAGTGATGCCCGTTTCTTTGCTGATAAGGTAGTGGATTTGAGTCAGTTTTTAGCTGAAGTGGTTGATTTTGTGCCCGGAGATAAGGAGATAGGGTGTGAAGTGACCTATCATGATCCCTGCCATTTGAATAGAGGACAGGGGGTTAGAGAGGCTCCCCGCAAACTGATTAA
>DULM01000240.1 GCA_012840405.1 Syntrophomonadaceae bacterium
CAGGAAGTTGTAAATTATTATAAACAATTCGGGCTTGACGAGAGAATCATAAAACTTATCTTTCAATTGCAACCTACAGCTATGCATCCGGAATATCAACGGGAGGGTTCAGGCTGAGGGAGGTCTTGCCTATAGCGGCGGTCTGCCGTTATTAGTAAGAGGATTGATGTGAAACCGGAGGGGAAGGAGGGGGAATAGTGGCAGGTTCAGTAATGAAAATGAAAATAAGTTCATCACACCAGGTCGTTTTACCCGATTATCCGGTTTCCTATAGGGTTGCTAATCTTAAACTTTTTGGAGAAGTTCTTTCTAATGGGGTCTTGTTGGTTTATGGAGGATATGATCTGGTTTTTTGCTGTAGTTGTAAGGATAATCAGGAAGTATTATACAATACTGTAATCATTCCTCGCACCTTTGTGAAAAAATATTTGCCTGAGACAACAGGATTTAAAGGGAAAGAAAGAGTACAGATCATAACTAATTATCCTCTCAGCATTCAGGTAAGGGCTGGGAAGCCATCAAGGGTCAGTTTGTGGAAACGATTAGTAAGCATTTTCAGAGATAAAACATGGGTAGAAGTTGATGTTGAGGGGGAAATCTCTGTTCAGGAAGAGAGAATCTTTCAAAATGAGATTGAAGAAAAACAGCCTAGCGCAAAAGAAATACCTAAGGAGAGAAGCATTAACGAGAAAGTAGCTAAAGTGCCTGAAAACTATCAAGAAGAAAAAAACGACCTGCTGGATAAGCAGCTTTCTGTTTTGCCCAGCTCGAATAGCATAACCTTGACAATAGACACTCTAGCGGATCTGCTAATCAAGGTTATCCAGCAGCGAGAAAAAAGCCTTTCCCTACCAAACAAGCCTGTGCAGGAATTAGGTGCTAAAGAAAAGGGTGCTGATCTGTTTCCATCTGCAAATACCGAGGAAGATATGCTCTCAGAGATTATGCACCGCTATGCCGCCCAAGGAAAAAAAGAAAAAGGACAGCAGATAAGGGACCAACTAAAAAGGAAAGTTTATACGGAATACGACCTGTCCTCTATCCCTCTCGAAAAAATTCCAAGCCGGCCTGGGCTGCAGCAAACCTTTGTTCAGAAGGCTCCACCTCCAAAACCTCCTGAACATAGTGGCTGAGGAGAAAGAGCTGAGGTGTCCAGTTGGGCAAAACTCTGCTCATTGCTAAATGATCAACCGATATACCCACCTCGTAAACCATATTCTCCTGAGGAACAGACCAAAACAAAATAGAAGGCTCGTCAAGGCAGCAAAATATCAGCTGCCTGTTTTTGTCTGCTTAAAATGGTGCATTTGCTTATCCGTAGCAATGCTGTTTTTTCTTTTACGAGGGGGGCTGTGTATTATCTTATTATGATGAGCAAACTGAAATGAGCGTAAAAGGAAGAAGGGATGTCCAGTTCTGTAAAAGGGATAACGCCGCAGAAAGCTACTGCGGCGTTTTTCTATTTTAATAGCTATGGAGTAAGTACACCGTTCTGTATGCCGTCGATAAACACATTAAATGTGGAGCCTTCTACCCTAGTAAACTGCAAAGTGCAAACAGTGTTGCTGTCATGCAGTGTCCCTTCTGTATCAGTGAAAGTGGTGGTCACAGTAAAGGACAACAATGCTTGGGTAGTTGGGTCAACAAATTGCACTATGTCTCCGGCTACAATAGCGCCGAGAGTTGTGAAGGTGGCTGTTCCATTGGCATCTGTGAGTACAGTGGTTGTTGTGCCGGCCCGAATAATAGAAACATTTACGTTTGGAATCGGCGAGTCATCTGTCTCTTGTAATATAACTACCGGCGGCTCCTGGCAGCGCTGAGGCGGATAGAGCGGTTCGTCTCCTGGACAAGCGTATGGCAGTGTCACTGGAGTGCATGGATCCAGTTCGCAGAAGCCATAACTAGGAACAAGCAGTCTGACCAGGGCCTTGATTTGAATCTCTTTACAGACATAGACTCTGCAGCAGATAAGCTGGTCTCCGGTAACCGGGTCTGTTGTCAGATCGCAAGCGCAATCTCCGACAGCAATAATCTGACACTGGACAAGGGTACCCGGAGGTGCCCACATTTGGAACTGGGAAATGCCATCAATTCTTGTAACAAATGGTCCGCAGATAGTATTACCGGCAGCATCACTGACAGTGATTTCAACATCTAATTGGCTTTGGATCATTACGGGTCGATAAAATGGCGGGTTATATTCACCGAAACCGATATGGAAGCAGCGAGCAGAGTTAGGTACTACATTACATGTAATCACAGCATCAGCTGGTATGGGATCCGAGCAAAATTCGCTTGCTAATACACATCTACCCAATAATTCTTCTCCAGCGCACTGGTCGTATATTTTGAAAACTTCAATACAATCTTTTTCTGAGTAAGGCGGGCAGTTTGGTACCCCGTCAACTTGGGGGCATTTACCTGGAGTAATTGGCATATTGTTACCTCCTTTTCTTTATTTTCTTGTCGAACTTAAGGGGATATCCCCGTTTGTCTTCTCAATATATAATATGGGAATATAGGAAAAATGTTACTGGCATTAAATTATTATTTTTGAAACCTTTTCATCGTTTTTATTATTTTATGTGTTCGAACAGGAAATGGTTTGCGTTGCACCTTGACAACTGCGGCGGTTTATGACAATATGTAAGAAAATTAAATATTGAACGGCACCACGGGAATGGCAAAAAGGACGCGAAATCATTGGGATGCGAACCAGTACATTAGTGCTGGTTTTTTTATTTCGTTGTCAAAATGAATGGAGGGGATGCCGTTGCTGTTGTTGATTGACAATTACGATTCTTTTACCTACAACCTTGTCCAGTATCTGGGTGAAATGGGGGAGGAGGTAAGGGTTTTCCGCAATGATGCCCTAAACTGCAGCCAGATCGCCGCTCTCCAACCGGAAGCCCTGCTTCTTTCACCTGGGCCTTGCACACCGAATGAAGCAGGGATCTGCCTGGAGGCGGTAAGGTTCTTTCAAGGGAGGATACCTATTTTGGGAGTTTGCCTTGGTCACCAGGTTATCGGGCAAGCGTTTGGAGGGGAGGTTGTCCGGGCGGAACGCTTGATGCACGGAAAAACCTCTCTGGTTTATCATGATGGCCGCACAATCTACAAAAACATGCCTAATCCTTTTGTGGCGACAAGATACCATTCACTGATCCTCAAGAGGGAGACCCTTCCCTCTTGCCTGGAGATTTCCGCAGAGACCGACAGGGGCGAGATAATGGGTGTCAGGCACCGTGAGTTCCTCATTGAAGGGGTGCAGTTTCATCCTGAATCCATTTTGACCGAAGGGGGTAAAACTTTGCTGCGTAACTTTCTTAACATTGTTCGGGAAAAGACGCCTGCTGGAAAAAGTAAATGTACGAGAGCGACTGGAAAGAAGGGGATCATAGTCAGCCGGGGGGTGGCCAATCTTGATTATTAAAGAGATCGACTTAAAGGATTCTCTCTCAATTTTTGAGTCTTTTCGCAGCCGGCCTTTTCCTTTTCTATTAGACAGTGGCATGGATCCCTCCCGGCTGGGGCGATACTCGATAATGGGAAGCGACCCCTTTCTGGTGATGCGGACAAGGGGAAGGGATGTGGCGTTTTTTGACGGCAAGAGTTGGTTCAGGAAAGAAGATGATCCCTTTTCTGTTCTCCGGCAACTGCTGAGCAGATATCAACTATCCGGTGACCATAACCTGCCTGTTGTGGCTGGAGCATTTGGTTATTTCTCCTATGACCTTGGCCGGCTGTTGGAAAAACTTCCTGAACACTCTGTTGATGACCTTAAAGTGCCAGATCTCTATCTGGGTTTTTACGACAGCTTGGTGATTATTGACCAGCTGGAGGGGCGGGCATATATTACATCTACCGGTCTGCCTGAGGAAGGAGTAGAGAGGCAGAAGAGAGAAAAACAGCGCTTGCAGGAACTGGAAGAGCTTATCGCAAATAGCAGAACACCGGTCGATCCGGTAAAACATGCTGGTTTCGTAGGAACACCAAGGATTTTTGGTCATTTCACTCGTGATTCGTACTGCCGGGCGGTGCATAAGGTGAAGGACTATATTGCGGCAGGGGATATTTTTCAGGCCAATCTGACCCAGCGCTTTTCTTGTCCCCTTGAGATAGACCCCTGGCATCTTTACCTCCGTCTTCGTTTGGTAAATCCCGCTCCTTTTGCCGCATACCTGCACTATCCAGAGTTGGATGTGGTCAGTGCTTCTCCGGAGCGCTTTTTGCGCGTGCGAGGTCCTTTTGTAGAAACCAGGCCGATTAAGGGAACCCGGCCACGTGGAAGGGATCCGGAAGAGGATATGAGGCTGCAAAACGAGTTGTTACAAAGCGAAAAAGACAGAGCGGAGCTGACAATGATCATCGACTTGGAGCGTAATGACCTGGGGAAGGTCTGCAGCTATGGGAGTGTGCATGTCCCAGAGCTGATCTGCCTAGAGAAATATGCCACTGTATTTCACCTTGTTTCAACTGTCAGGGGGGTACTGGCACCGGACCGAGACCTGGTTGATCTTTTGTGCGCTACTTTTCCTGGAGGGTCTATCACCGGAGCTCCAAAGATCCGGGCGATGGAGATCATTGATGAACTTGAGCCGATGCGGCGGGGGATATATACGGGCTCCATAGGTTATCTGGGGTTTGACGGAAACGCCGATTTGAATATAGTCATCAGAACATTTATTGTTAAAGATGGGATGGCTTACTTCAACGTAGGAGGGGGGATTGTGGCTGATTCAGACCCGGAAACGGAGTATTGGGAAACCATTACTAAGGCGAGGGCTTTGTTAAGAGCGCTGGGATATCACCGGGAGGAGGTCGCGGTATGTCTGGAATAGCCTGGGTGAACGGGGAGATCGGCGAGCTAACTCATCCTTGGTTCGGAGTGTTGGAAAGGGGGGTTCTCTATGGTGATGGAGTGTTTGAAACACTGCGGTTGAGAGATGGCCTCCCCCAGGATTGGGATGAGCACTGGCGCCGGCTTTGTCAAGGGTGTTCAGTTTTAAAAATACACTGCTCCCGAGATAATGTTGAGGCAGGAGTATCAGAAGTTGCAGAAAGGATAGGGAATGGTGTTCTAAGGGTTACAGTAAGCAGAGGAGAGTCCCCTAGGGGGCTTCTGCCTCACCCCGACAGCAGGCCTACTGTTGTAGTGGTCGGGCAGGACGAAGATCCTTATCCCAGTGATCTCTATGAACGCGGGATCCATGCCTGCTTGATCAGTTTTCCCCGCAACCCTCATTCTCCCCTGGTCAGGATCAAATCCCTCAACTGTTTGGAGAATATCTTGGGACGCATGGAGGCTGCAGCTGCCGGTGCACAGGAAGGGATCTTCTGTAATATTTGGGGAGAGGTGGCTGAGGGCACGACCAGCAATGTCTTTTTTGTCATCAAAGAGAGGATAGTTACCCCCTCCCTGGATTGCGGTTTGCTGGCTGGAATAATGCGTGCTAAAGTGATCTC
>DULM01000164.1 GCA_012840405.1 Syntrophomonadaceae bacterium
ATTATATAGCGTATTCATTGCATTTAAATTGTTCATTCTCTACTAACTTGTTTTTTGACTGCAGCCTTTTTCTGCTCAGGTGAAAATTTAGGGCGTCGTGAATACTGTTTCCAAAACATCCCGGTCTCTAAATATGTTGCTTGTTAACGTTTCTCGATCCGGTTAACCAAGTTCACGAATGACATCTGCTGCACATTTGTCATACATGACGTACAGCTTAATTGCCTTTTTACGTTCTTCTTTTGTATACATACGGACTCCTTCTGTTTCTTTTAGAGTCCAAGATTTTGTCCGCATGTCCAACTGAGGAATTTGGGCTTGCAAAAAACAGAAGATGCAATTTTACTTTACTCCGGATAATTGTTCATCTCTTTGCATAACATTTTTGAAGAAGAGTAAGCAAGGAGGGGCGGTTTTGCGGAGTTTTATTTTTTTCCGGGTGTTCAGGTTCAAAAAACATATGATTTATGCCTTGATCATTGTCCTATTGGTGGGGTGTGCCCTTTATCCCTTTTATGTATCCTACCGGGAACGAAAACACATAGAAGTGCTTTCCTGGTCTGTTGCCAGCAAGGTGGTGGTGGTTGATCCAGGTCATGGTGGTATTGATCCCGGGTGTGTAGGCAGCAGCGGGGTTCAGGAAAAGGATATCAATCTGGCTATCGCAAAAAGGCTGGCCGCTCTTTTAAAACAGGCTGGTGCTGTTGTTGTTTTGACCAGAGAGGGGGATTATGACCTGGGTGAAGAGGGGAAAGCTCCCAAAGGTTTGCGTCACAGAGATGATTTAATGGCCCGAGTGGAGTTGGCGGAAAAATATCAGGCAGATCTTTTTATCAGTATTCATGTAAACAGCATCCCCCTTACTGAATGCTGGGGCGCCCAGGTCTTTTACCATCCCAGTTCCAAGGAGAGTAAACGCCTGGCTGGTTTGATACAAAAGGAATTAATTGATAACCTCGGGGAAAGCTACAGGTGGATCAAACCTGAAGATTTCTTTGTTTTAAGAAGCCACAAGTACACAGCTGTCATCGTGGAGGCAGGCTTTCTTTCTAATAAACGGGAAGAGACACTGCTCCGGGACCCTAATTATCAGAACAAATTGGCCTGGTGCATCTATGCTGGGATAGTCCGCTTTTTCGCCGGTGACCCCCTTCCCAAAGAGCCGGCATATATGGATTAATAGTTCGATATTAATTAGTACTGCTAAGGGGATACTATAGCAGGGATTCTTTCCATATCTGCTGAAATATAACATGTGAGTAAACATTGAGTTGACTGCTGAATATTTCCAGTCAGCAGGCTTGCCAAGCTAGATTGAGATCAAAAATACCAGAATAAAAGGTGGTGTATTACATGCTGGTATGTGGTGGTGTGTCTCCCCACCCTGCTATTATTATTCCCGAGATCGGCAGGGATGAACTGGTAGAAGTAAAAAAGACAGTAACTGCAATGAAGGAATGGGCATCTCATATAGCGGACATGGATCCTGAGGTGCTGTTTTTTATCAGTCCTCATGGTGTTTTCGCACACAGCCAGATGGCCTACTTGGATGATGAGGATTTAACAGGGGACTTGGCTGCTTTCGGTGCCCCTGATATTTCTTTTAAGTTAAAGAATGATCTGAAGCTAGCTCATCTGGTAGCAGCAGAGGCCAACAAGTTGGGTATAGATACTGTCGGTGTCAATCTTGATTACTGGTATGCCTATCGTCCCGGTAGTTTGGATCATGGTACTACTGTACCTCTTTATTATTTGCAAAAGGCTGGAGTTAAGGCGGAGTTGGTGGCCTTTGGCATCAGCCTCCACCCTTTAGATAAGCTTTATCGATTTGGACAAGCATTGGGTAAATTGTTGGATCAGTATCCCAGGCGTGTCTGCTTCATTGCAAGCGGTGATCTCTCTCATCGTTTACAACCAGGGGCACCTGCAGGTTACAGCCCTCGTGGGAAGGAGTTTGACCAAAAGATCCAGGAGGCGTTAGAAAAGCTTGATGCGGGGCTTTTGCTGCAGCTTCCAGAAGATCTGATTGAGGATGCGGGGGAATGCGGTCTGCGTCCTATTGTTATGCTGCTGGGAGCTGTCAGTCTGTTTGCAGCTGAGTCACATATTTACTCTTATGAAGGGCCCTTTGGTGTTGGCTACCTGGTGGCTGGCATCAGTATATCTGAGAGGAAAGGGGAACAGGATGGGGAATCACAGGAAGAGCCCATCCAGGTGAAGTTGGCCAAAGAGAGCCTGAAGTATTATTTAACTACTGGTAAAATAATGCCTGTTCCCAGCCCTGTCCCTGAAGGTTTGGAAAAGAGAGCAGGGGTTTTTGTTTCTTTAAAGAAAAGAGGGGAACTGCGCGGATGTA
>DULM01000165.1 GCA_012840405.1 Syntrophomonadaceae bacterium
ATAATTAACTAAGCATAACTGTGCAGCCCTGACAGCAGATAATTGACACCGAAAAAGGTAAACAACACAAGAACAAAGCCCGCAATCACCATTTTGCTGGCAGTTTTCCCTTTCCACCCTAACCTTCTGTGCAGATGCAGATAGAGTGCATATATGATCCAGGTGATCAGTGCCCAGGTTTCTTTGGGGTCCCAGGACCAGTAGCTGCCCCAGGCCTGCTCAGCCCAAACAGCTCCAAACACTATTGTTAATGAAAGCATCACAAAACCACCGGCTACTATCCTGTGTATGATCTCATCTGTAATTTTTGTTTCAGCTTTAGCAAGCTGCATTATAGCTAAACCCGCTGCTAGGGCAAAACAGGCGTAAGCAACTGCTGCTGTCAGAACATGAATGGTCAACCAGGGACTTTTCAGAGCCGGCATCAGTGGAGTTGCTTCCCCAAGCTGCCCCTTCATAAGCACTATAATAGAACCGACAAGCAGAGCAGATATGAGCATAACCGCCCCGCCCGCTTCTCTCATCTTTGCTTTTGCTTCATAGTACAGATATAAAGCAACAGTCACCACAGTAAACCACAGGGTAAACTCACCACTGTTAGCCAGAGGAAGCCTGCCGGCAATCATAGTACGGACGATCAATGCCGCTATATTCAGCACAAGCCCTATTTTCACCATTAAGCTTGCTGTCGACAGTGCCTGTTTTTTACCGGATTTGTTGCCGATAAAATACAGCACCGCTCCTAATAAATATGCAATAAATAGTGCGTAAATAATAACTGTGATTAATAATTTCATTATCTCATCTCCCTGTTACTATCAATTGATTCTGTCTTTTTCCCTTGAGATGGCGCAGCAAGTAAAGCCATAGTCACACCTATCATAAACATTCCCCCGCCCCAAAATGCCAGGGGCAGTCCTGGATCTGATTTAACTTTAAGTATTGTATATGGCTCAACAGCAGGGAAAACAACATAGACATTTTCATCAATCTCTACTCTTTCATCAAATTGTGCCGCACCCACACCAATAAGTTGTTTATCTTCATACACCGAAAAGATAATCCGGGGATTATCAGGCCGCATTGTCTTGGTAACCATCCCGTGATTCGGGTCAAAATTAGGTATATAACGAAATACTTTTACAGTACGTTCGGTTCCTTCTGGCTTAATAAAATTCCCTTCTTTTATTAACTCCTCTACCTCACTACCAGTATCATTTGTATACTTGGTTTTAATCAAATAACCATAGCTCTGCTGATAGAATTTAACCCCCCTGTAATTCAAAGGATGATTGACACTGATCACTGCATCATCTTTTGTTATACCACTCTCAAGCACAGTTACATAAGAATTATACTGGGAGGGAGACCCATCTTCATTATATTCTACCTTAAAATCATCTAATCGCAGTGAAAAAGGCTCTTTCAGTGCTATGATTTGGGAAACATCCACAGTATCGCCTGTTCTAATAGCAATCTGTCCATTCTGTCCGTAAAAGGCATATACCAGCAGTCCGGCAAGGATAAAAACTATTCCAGCATGAAGCAGTAGATTGCCTATCTCCCTGAACCACTTATTTCTATTCTTTTTTAATCGTGATTTTAACAAAATAAATCTGTTGGCAGTACACAACACCATATTTACTGATAAGATTATAAGAAGCAGTTTGAATAACCAGGTATTAAAAAAAACATCTGGTAGAAAAGCACTGCCCACTGCGGCAGCCGATCCTACCAAGACTAATAATACTAAACCTGTTTTCATCGAAGATAGATATCGATAAACCTTTTTTAAAATTTCCATCTTATCCCTTCTCAATTGGTATAAGCGATATTAAGGGAGCATACTGCCCCCTTAATAGTAACATTTATTATGATAATTTACCTTAACAAAATATTACCTCTTATTCCTACTCAACATCAGTTGTCCAACTGTCATCCAATTCGTCCATCCATTTGAAGTAATGGCAATCTGCGCACATCACTACAGACTGCCGGTGCATATTATGGCATTCATAGCACTCCTGCTCACCATTATGCGAATCATGGGGATTTGAATCTTCAAAATCGGTTGCTGCAACAATACTATCCCAATCATCATGACATTCCAGACAAAAATCTCGAGAAAATTCCCGCTTTTCTAATGGGTCTTGATAATTCCCGGTAACAAATTTAACTCCTTCCTCAATTTGAGTAGAAAGGTTTGGTTCATGACAGTCATGGCATTCCAATTTGTCCTCAGATACTGCGTGTTTATGTGCTAGGAGATTACCGTCATTCCAAGATTCATAATAGGGTTCCATAATATGGCAGCTGCTACAAAACTCGGGATTATCACTTGCTTTCAACATATAGATACCTCCACCGGCTCCAATCACCACCACTAGCAGCGCTGCTATTAAAATAATTTTTTTGAAATTAAAGCCCTGCTTTTTTTGCTCCTTGTTCAACAGAAACCCTCCCAATTCGTTCATAATAAGAGCAACCTAGTGCAACCATAATAGCAGATGGTTTATAATTAGCTTATCTTTAATTATATAATTTATCATCTTTTTTTCCTATGTTGATTTCTACAACACAATGATGTTGCTATTGTGTAAAACTCACAATAATACTAACTGCAACACAGCCACCTATTCTCTCTGATCTGTCTGTTGCCGGTGGTGCGCTTACTTCACTTTCACCGGTTAGTGGACATGCTCGGCAGACAAAAAAGCCCCGGCAATAAAAGCCGGAGCAGTTTTTTTGTTACCTTTTCCGTTTACTCTTTAGCTGCGTTTTTCCCTGCAAGATAACCCAAGGTAATGCAGCGGCCGTGGCTCAAACCAGGCATAATATTAGGATAGTCATTTGAGAAGAAGCAGCCGGAGGTATTTCCGGCAGCATACAGCCCCGGAATAACATTATTGCTGGTATCCAAAACCTGTAGTTTATCGTTTACCTTCAAGCCTCCCAGGGTCACCAACAAAGTCACTGCCAGCTTCGCCGCATAAAATGGTGGTTTTTCTATGGTCGTTAAACAAGCAGCCCGCTTACCGAAGTCTTTATCCTCTCCCAGTTTCGCCAGTTCGTTGTATCTTTCCACAGTAGCCTTAAAGGTGTCTACAGGCACATCCATCTTTTGTGCCAACTCTTCAATAGAATCGGCGGTTTTGATGATCCCTTTCTCGATGAGTTCATCGATCTCCTCTGGGTTATGCAAAGGCGGTGTCATCGCTTTACACGCAGTCATGCCGAACTTCGGAGCCTCTTCCGGCCACTTAGCATCCCATATAACCCATTTCATATGTCCCGGCTGTTGCAGCATTGATCTGCTCACATAACCATAAGGCAGGTCTTCATTTGCGAAACGCTCTCCCCGTATATTTACGCCCAACCAGGGCTGACGGGTAAGGGGAACAGGTTTATAAGTAGGAGGCAACCCTTCCAAACCCTGATCAAAATACATGGGGGCATGGGGCGGTTCATCAATAGCTGCTCCTACCCAAAGACCCATTTTATGGCCATCACCTGTATTGTTATTGTCTGGGAACGTAATACCATAGATATTTTCGGATGAAGGTATATAAGTTTTCAACATCTCGGGATCATTCCCATAGTCCCCTGTACAGAGAATCACAGCCTTACCGGCATTAAAACGGATATATGAACCATCTTCGGTTTTAGCAATAACACCGGTTACTCTGCCGTTCCCCTCTCTGATCAACTGCTGAGCAGGCGTTTTGAACCTGATATCTACCCCTAATTTTTTAGCAGTGGTTTCCAATGCGTACCTTAAAGCCGCTTGCCTTGGCGATGTACCTTTAGGTGAAGCTGCAAGGGCTTCTTCACTGGGATTAAGCACAAAGGTCTGGGTTGTGAAGTACGGAACTGTCGACCCACGCACTTCCTGATGCTCCAGCGGCACCGGCTCTGCAGTTTGTCCAGTGGCCTCAGCCAATTCTACCAGCCAGTCGATGGCTTCACCGCTATAATCAGCCCAGAGGGATACTACACGCTGATCTGCCTTATATCCTCCCCATCTCATTATCTCCTGTACAGCTTGCATTTTGTCAACCTTAGCCCCACTCTTCTGCTGCATCTTAGTGCCGATACCACCGTAGTCTATCCCCCGGAAGCTTGAAGTGGCTCCTTTTTCCAGCAGAACCACTTTAGCTCCCTCCTGTGCGGCAGCTACTGCAGCGCACATTCCGGATATTCCGGCACCACATACCACCACATCTGTTGTTACTGTTTCCTTGATCTCTTCCTCTGGAATCGGATCCGGTGGCACCTCAAAACTTGGCTTTGCGTTTTCATCAGCGCCTTTTGGCGGTGTATCTTCTGGTTCTTTTCCACAGCCAACTAAGCTTCCCGCTGCAGCTATCCCCGCAGCACCAACTGCCATTCCTTTGAGAAAACTCCTGCGTGAAATCCCTTTCTTTTCTTGCTCCATTATTTTCCCCTCCACATCTTTTTTGGTTATTTAATTCAAAAACCTAGCTGCCATCTCATCTAGCAGCAATACCAATACAGCACAAATATAATTGGTTAGGCATATACAGCAACAACTACTCAATAGGATATAAAATGCTGAGGGAAAAAGCTGCCGCTGAAAAGAAACTAGCTATATGCTTTTATTTATTAGTTCTTTCTATCAAACTCGGCTACCTTTGTGGAAGAGAACAAATTTCTTAAACTAAAACTTGTCATATCCGACAAAGAGACATCACCTCAATAGTGATGTCAGTGAATTATCGAACGCCACTACCTCAACATCGACATTGTTAAATTAATCAACCTGTAGGAGACGGCAATGCTCAGGCAGTTCTGCGGCGAGAATCGCAGAAGTCTGCTAGGGCATAACATAACCACCAAAAGGGAGTTGCAGCAGACCCTTAGAGTGCTCTATGATACCGACCTCGACATCAATACTGCAGCTTATAATATGTCTCTTCACTTCAATACCTTGAAATATCGAATCAAGGAAATCGAGGAAATGGCGGATACGCAGGTTGGATCGCATTCTGGACAAGACTCAACTTCTTCGTAGCAATTAAGTTGCATAAGTCTTTTGCTGTTATACGGCCTTCTCTAGGAACCGAGCAGCAATGAACACGAGTCAGCAGATTCGACTGGGAATACCCCAACCACACAACTGATGAGTAAAAAAAGCTGCCTGTAGTCCCGCTTGTGGTATCGAACAATAGTCTCGCCTTCTATTTTATTGATCCCCACAAAGGTTATCAGGTAGAAAGGGCAAATTCCTCTTGTTGGGTAGTGTGGGGTAGTGTTATTCAATTTTTTCGCGCTAAACATACCACATCCACACCGTCTATTTAAGTTTAAGAAAACACCGGCTCTCATACTCCCCAAATATTGAAACAAGAGTCCGAAAGGAGATGAGCTTGGTGAGTTCGCTTGACGGGTCAAAAAAGGGTATCACCAGGAGAACTTTTATCAAAAGTGCAGCCATTGGGGTTGCAGGAGTAGCAGCTATAGGTTCGTTAACTGGATGCAATTCATCTTCTACTAATGAATCATCCTCCACTGCTGCAGCCAAAGAAGAACCTCTCGAGGAGCAGACATGGAGCTTTGAAACTCCCCCTGATCCAATTCCGGATGACAAAATTAAAGAGGTTTTGGATGCAGATGTTGTTGTAGTCGGTGCAGGAGTAGCCGGAATCACTGCGGCACTGTCTGCAGCAGAAGAGGGCGCAAAGGTAATCGTTATCGAAAAAATGAGAAAAGTATCACCTTTGGGGTTCTGGGTCGGAGTAGTCAACAGTAGACTTCAGAAAAGCAAAGGATTAACCCTTGATCCGGAGCAGTTAACATGGGAAATGAAACATGCAGCATTGCATTATGCCGATGAGAGACTGATCCGTATGTGGGCTTACAAGAGCGGCCAAGTTATGGACTGGATTCTCGATGTTCTTGAAGCTGAAGGCATACCCGTTACCGTTGAGGAACATTGGGAAAAAAAGCAGGACACACCCAGGCCAGGCTTATATTACACAATGTATCCTACCGCCCATGTAGCAGGAGAAGGAGACATCTGGCAACATGGCGTAGACGTTATACTGACGCCACTACAGAAGAAAGCTGAGGAAAAAGGAGCCAAGTTTCTTTTTTCGACCCCAGCAGTGCAACTGGTCAAAGATGAAGGCGGCAATATTACCGGTGTAATAGCAAAACAAAAGGATGAAAACTACATCAGATTAAATAGCAAAGCCGTGATTCTTGCTACTGGAGGCTATGAAGGGAACCAGCAGATGAGATACAAATACCTACCGGGCCTAGGTAAATTCCTCGATAATACGGAAATTATGGGGAGACAAACGAATACCGGCGACGGCCACTTAATGGCTCTGTGGGTCGGAGCTGATATGGATCCCCTGCCTCACGCTACAATGTTTTTCGATTCGAATTTAGCTTTTTCCCTGCACATCGGTGCCTGGGTACTCAGCCGTCAGCCATGGCTCAATGTGAATGCATCTGGCGAACGATATCAGAATGAAGACGCTCCCTACGGCTACACATGCCGTGCTGATTTATACCAGCCTGGAAAATTTAAGTGGTCTGTCTTTGACAGCAAATGGCCTGAGGAGGCACCGAATATGGGAGGTACCGTCTGTGAGAGGATATATCCCAACTCCCCCATTCCTCCTTTTGGCGATGTCAACACCTGCAAGGAAGGGCTGGAAAAAGCGCTCGAAAAAGGAGTGGCTGTAACCGCAGATACCATCCAGGGTCTCGCGGAAAAAATGAAAGTACCTGTTGATACCTTTGTAAAAACCGTCGAGAGATATAACGAGCTAGCGAAAAGCGGCGAAGACGTCGATTTCGGCAAGGATAAATATAAGCTCACAACGATAGAAAAGGCTCCTTTTTATGCAATTAAAGTATCACCTAATTTACTCGTGACCTTGAGCGGCGTAAGGGTTAACACCAATCTAGAGGTGCTCAATAAGGAGGGCAAACCTATACCCGGTCTGTATGCAACAGGCAATGTTTCCGGTGGTTTCTTCGGATTTGAGTATCCTGTCCATATAACCGGAGTAAGCTTAGGCCGCTCCTTTACTCAAGGTTACTTTGCAGCTAAAAATGCAGCTGCCAGGGCATTAAAAAAGACTTGAGCAGCTAAAACTTAAATCGTTGAGTTTCCTGTCTTAAACGAAAATAAAACATGTTCGTAGGATAATGTAATTTCATAAAAAGGGTCGGTTGGTTCCTGATGACCGGTACTGTCCTATCGCCCAATATGTGAACGGCAACCGACCCTTGGTTTTTAGAAGAAACATCCCAAAATAATCTATTCCGTTTTGTAAAAGGGACACTTGCTGGTAGTGTCGGAGCTGCATCCCCCGGTGAGAGTGTAGTGATCGCCGACGGCTGCTCAGTGCTTTCCGGATGAACTGGGATCCCAAGGAGATGTCTGGGCGCTCATTACTTAGTCATCTATGCCTTCTACCTGCATTTAGCAAAGACCGAGGCTGTTGAGCGGAAGCAGTGCCTGTTACATGGTAATTGCCTGCTTCATTAAAATAAAACAACACAGGGAGCGACAGCTATAAGAATGACAAAAAAAAAGATAAGCAGGGACCTTTATAGCGGCTCATACTTTGATTCAGACACATCTCTCACAGTAAAACCGGTTTGGTTGAAAGTATCCCATATTTTAATAGCTATATAGAGGTTAACCCTCGTTTCTATTGTGGAAAAATCAACATTTAACAATTCCTCTACCTTTTTGATCCGGTAATCCACTGTGTTCACATGGATACATAATCTATCCGCAGTAGCTTTTAAATTGACATTGTTATCCAACAGATGCCTCAAAGTATCCAACAGTTGGGTATTATTGGCTTGATCATAATCCAACAATTTCCCCAGTGTGTTTAATGCGAATTTTTTCAATACATCAAAACTGCTGGAAAATAAACAAGTGAACACACCCATTTCGGAAAACTGTATAACAAAGTTTTTCTTTCCCATCAGCCTTGTTAAAGCCATGGCTATACGAGCCTCATTATAACTCTTGTGAAGTTCATTTAATCTATAGGTCTGTCCGTAAGCGATAGAAACGTTTTCTCCAAACACCCTGCCGATAATATCTCTGAATTTATAGCCGTTGGACACTATATATTTGGTCCAATCCGGATCAACCTCCATAGTGTCTTTCTTATAACTGGTGGGAAAAATGCCTATCATAGAGTTATTCCAGGAAACAGGAATAATTTCCAGGCCAATTCTCTTAAAATGGTTCAATGTGTAAGAACTCATTATCTCCCAGTCAACACTGCTATTCTCTTCATCAGCCTCCATAAGAGCAACCAAATAAGGCTTATCAAATTGCAGCTCATGGTAGATCGGTTTGAGATAATCCCTTATATTGATCTGGCTTTTGAAAAATAAATATTCTACTAACTCCTGTTTAAATTTCGACTGACTCTCCCTCATCTTTTCCAGATTAAAGAAATAGTACTTGACAGCCAGCTTTGCTTCTTCATCTATAGCTGTTAAGACTTGAGACACCATTGGCTCATCTAGATCTCTAATTATAATATAGGCAGTAGCACGGTTCTCACCGACGCGCAAATAGAGGCTTTTTGTAGTAGCGTCATAGTAGTACTCCTCATCCTTCATTTTATGAGGGAGATCGACAAAGAGATCATCGAGTTGTAACAGACTGCCCGGCTCATCAGGATAGTGAGTCCTTCCTATAACATCAGTGATCACTATTGGATGCTTTATCTTCTTTCCCAGATGAGCTGCTATAAAAGGGAGGCCTTTTTCCAATAGACCATTTAATAAACGGTAGGCATTTGCGGATGCTGTTTCTTGCATCTAATGGTTACTCCTTATTGAGAAAAGTATTAAGGTCTGTCTTTTCCCTGCAATCCTATTATCATTAATATATATCAGATATTCCTTTTCCGCAAGAATAGTCGAAAAAGATGAATATTGGTGAAAAGTGCTATGATTAAATTCCAAGATAGAACAAATAAAAAGCCAGGATGATCACCAAAACACCTAATATACCTTTCAAAACCCTACCCCACTTTTCTGTACGGGGTGATCCAGCTAAGTTGTTGACAAAGCCTACTGATGTGCCTGCTATTAATAAAAGCAGACAGTGACCGATTGAATATGTAGCCAGCAACCCTATCCCTAAATAAATGTTGCCCTCACCTGCAACAAAGGCCAGGATCGCTGCCAAAACAGGTGTGGCACAAGGGGAAGAGAGAACTCCTCCTATTATACCCAGCAAAAAAGCCCCTACTAACCCCTCTCGTCTGGCCGGCATTCTGCATGATTGGGGAGTGAAATGAACGATACCCAATAATTGCAAGCCTGCTGCTGCCATAATCAAAGCCAGCAGGATATACCACCACTTTCCCGCACCGGTCATCATTCTCCCTAATATCGCTGAGGCCGCCCCCAGGGTAGTGAAAGTGAGCACTAAGCCAAAACAGAACAGCAGGGAGTATTTCAATGCCCTTTTTTGGTCATCCCCGGCAAATCCTCCCACATAGCCGATGATCAAAGGAACTGTTGATAAAATACATGGGCTAAAGGAGGAGAGCAAGCCTGCAAGCAGTGCCATGACAAAGGCAAGCCAAATGTTCTGGGACAGCAGTTCACCGAAATTTAACATCAGGGTTTCCATCAGATAATACCCTCTTTTTTCAGAGCCTTCAGCAGATTCTCTTTAGAGATATACCCATCGTGCCTGCCGATTTGATCGCCATCACTATCCAACAAAATCAAGGTAGGAAAACTAATGATAGAGTATTTCTCTGCTTCCTCAGGGTGTTCATATGCGTCAATAATCTCAATATTGATCTGCCCTTTATACTCCTCCTGCAGTTCCTCCAAGATAGGAATCATAATCTGGCAGTAGGAGCATCCGGTTGAGCTAAACATCAGGAGTTTTGGCATTTTCTGGGCGGTCTGATTGGGCTCACTCCCTGGCGAGGTGCTATTTTTATAAATAAAAATCCCTGCGGCTGTGAGAATAATCAAAACCACAAAAATAACACGCATCACATTATCTCTGCTGGCACCTGTAAACTGCATTGCAATCCCCCTTTGAATCCGCTGCAGTGTTTTTATGTCAAACTTTTAAGGCGCTGCTCACACAGAACACAGTACTCAGGCAGAATTTCATAGCCCACATAATGCCTGTGGTGCCGCTTTGCTACAACACAGGTGGTTCCAGAGCCGGCAAAGGGATCCAGAACAACATCACCAACATAAGAATAAAGCTTGATCACCCGACTGGCCAGTTCTTCAGGGAAGGGAGCCGGATGCCCAATCTTTTTGGCTGATTCCGGTGCTATCTCCCAGACTGAAAGTGTAGAGTTCATGAATTCTTCTCTGCTGATATCTGAATCCCCTTTATCAGGGCGGGAAAACTGTTCTTTTACAAAGACCAGGAGGTACTCATGAAGGTCCCGCAAGCGGGGAGCTTTGGCTGAAAGCCAGCTCCCCCAGGCACAGGAATTGTTGGCACCTCTGCCTTTCTGCCAAATGATTTCACCTGCAGGAAGAAAGCCTAGCTCTATATGGGTGAAGTAGAAATAGGCATGCATGGGGATATAGGGTTTTCTCCCTAGATTGGCTATATTAATCACATACCTGCCCCCTGGTTTAAGGACTCTGTAAACTTCAGCACCCACCCGGCAGATCAATTTGAAGTAGTCGGCAATATTTAGATTCTCATCATAATCCTTACCTGAATTATAAGGAGGCGAAGTGAAAGCAAGAGCGACACTCTCATCTGGAATATGGCTCATATCTTCAGATGTATGGCAGTAAATGCGGTCAGCCCACTCACTGATTGGTCGATAGGGAATACTCCTCTTAACGGAAAAATCACACACTTCCATAAGCATGCGGTGTAAACAAGATAAATCACTTTGATAAAGCTTGCGTGCATAAAAAGCAGAGGAATCGTGAGCTTCCCTTTTCGGCGTGCCAAAGGAAGATGTCTTAGTAGCCACTAGAGACCCACCCATAAAAGTATTTTTGCTTTCTCTCAAATTAGTTCTAGCCTAGTAATGAAATCCCTGCAGTTGAAACTGTTAATCATAGGAACAGTAGATAGTAGGGCAAATATGACAACCTTTCTTTTTTGTGGTTGGAATGGTGGGTATCAAAATCACTGTGTAAATTTTTTTATTGCATAACAGTGGCCAGCAACCGGGCATTCCCCACAACGGGGTCTAGTCTTCAGACAGGTCTGATTACCCAGGGCATCAATCTGGGCATGGTATTCGTTATAGAGAGCTGTATCCCGGGGAAGGTGGGACATAAAAAAACGCTGCATCTGATCATAGCTTATCTTTTCCGGAAAAAATCCCAGCCGGGAAAAGATCCTTCTGGTATAGGCATCCACAACAAAAATTGGCTTTTCAGCAGCATAAAGGATGATGCAATCAGCGGTTTCTGGCCCAATACCATAAATACTAAGCAGTTTTTTTCTTAATACTTCCATCTCAAGAGATAAAAAGGAATCCAAGTCCCCCCTGAATTCTTCAGCAACAACATAGCAGAAGGACTGAAGTTTCTTGGCTTTCTGGTTATGGTAGCGGGCAGGCCTCACCAGGGCGGCCAGAGACACAGGATCACAGGAAAGGATCCCTTCTATTGATAGGATCCCTTCTCTCTTGAGGTTATCGATGGCTGCAGCAGCACTGCGCCAGGATACATTTTGTGTCAGAATAGCGCCGACGATCATCTCAAAAGACGTATCAGCCGGCCACCAGTGCCGCGGACCAAAATGTTCAAATAATTTGTCGTAGATTTCCATTAATTTGTCATACATAGCATCACCTAATTTTCCACCATACCTTCCTTGATCGCGCCGGGGTACAGTCCCACTGACTGGTCCGATCAGTCAAGCTTTTCCTCTGATCGCGCGCGGGACTGTCCCAGCGATTCGGTAGATTTATCCCTGCCAGCACAGCGACCTGCAAAGCTTGTTACTTGCCCTTGACGAAGGAGCAGCTAACGACAGCCAAAGTGAATTCTGCTGCAGTACAAAGTAGCACAATCCCCAACTTTATAGAACGATTACTTACGGAAATTTCTAGATAATAAAAGTCGGTAATGACACCTAATTCAATGTTCAAATTCTGACTTCAGACATCCGGCATCCGACTTCTAAAATGGATGGCGTCATAGGAGCCGGTTGGCTGTCGCCTGCGGAAAGTATATGGGCAAGTTAAACCGAAGCTTATGTCGCAAACGCAGGGACAAACAGCGCTCATGTGACAAGGGGACGGGGGTCGCCTCATCATGCACACATGTTACGGCTGTGAGTCAAAGTGCCTGTCTCCTTGACTCGCTCGCTTGACTCGCTTGATTCGTTGACTCGGGTCCGATCAGTCAACCTGTACCCCTGATCGCGCAGGGGGACAGTCCCGGGGATCGGTCCGAACACCCAACCTGTCCACTGATTCGCGAACAGTCAACCTGTCCCGGTGATCGGTCTGATCGTTCCTTTTTAGCCGGGAGGCCACTGCAGTGAACGGCCGCCTAGGATATGGAAGTGCAGATGATGCACAGTTTGTCCGCCTTCTTTTCCCGTATTGACAACAAGACGGAAACCGTCAGCAGCAATCCCCAGCTGCTCAGCCAGTTTTGGCACCAGAGCTGTCATTCTGCCCAGCATTTCTGCTTTTGCCCCTTCATCCAACAGAGAACTAACATGCTGTTTGGGGATCAACAACACATGGGTTGGGGCAACAGGATTAATATCCCGGAAAGCCAAAAAGTCATCATCTTCATATACTGCATCACACGGGATCTCATGCTTGGCGATCTTACAGAAAATACAGTCAGACAATCTTAAACCTCCTTTGTGATTATTCTGCTAATACATAGTTAAAGCAATTTTGTTACCCTGCTTTGCTATTAAATGCAGGGATTTTTCCCTCCCTAACATATTCTACCGCAATTGTAGCAAAAATTAACACCCTTGACAGCCCTGACTTCTATACCATAGGGCTATGCTCAAAACTACTGTTGCTTGCATCAAACTGCAAGCCGGAGAACACTTCTCCCCATAACAGGTCTCCTGCCACTACACCTGCCAACTCTACCTGCAGCAGCGCACCCCGGATTTTTCCTTTCCCCGGGTCCTGAAAAAGCACCCGCAGATAGTTATCTGTAACACCCTCCCACCAACCGGTTTTTTTCCGGGAGGGACGCTCTACCAGCACAGTTAGAGTTTCCCCCACAAATCCACGGGCGAAACTGCTGGCATGCTTAGATGCCAATCTATGCAGTCTTTTGCTCCGCTGGTCCTTGATAGCTGGAGCAACCTGGTCCGGCATTTCTGCCGCTTTAGTGCCGGGGCGGGGAGAATATTTGAATATATGGAGGTCTCTGAAAGGGAGTGAGGCAATAAAGCTATATGTGTTTTCAAAGTTCTCATCCCTTTCCCCTGGGAAACCCACCATCACATCTGTAGTAACTGCCAAACCGGGAATCTTGGCCGTAGCCCTCAAGAAAAGCTCCCTGTATTCCTCTGTTGTGTAGGGCCTCCCCATCAGCCGCAAAATTTCATCATCACCAGACTGTAGCGGCATATGGAGATGGCGGCAAAAGCGGTGAGAAGAGGCCAATATCTCCAGCAGTTCTGCTGAAACATCCACCGGCTCTACAGAACTCAAACGGATGCGGAAATCACCGGGGAGATCAGCAAGATCCCGCAGCAGTGATGCCAAGGTAATACCATCCTTCAGGTCTTTCCCATAGGCTGAGGTGTGGATCCCAGTCAGCACTATTTCCCGGTAGCCAGCACAGACAAGCTCGCCTACCCGTTCTTTGACCAACTCAGGGGAAAGGCTCCTTATTCCCCCTCTGGCATAAGGAATAATACAGTAGGCACAGTACTGATCACAGCCATCCTGGATCTTGAGGAAGGCCCGGGTACGCTGGGGATTATCAGGAAGGGGGAGTTGCTCAAACTCCTGATGATCATCAAGATCCTTGACAGCGTTGATCCCTGATACAGCTTCCCCAGATCTTTTCTTATTGAGCAGGTCATCTACCAGTTTCACAAGCCTTGTCCGTTCCCTGGTGCCTACCACCAGATCAACCCCTGGGATAGACAGAACCTTCTCTGGGTCAACCTGAGAGTAGCATCCCACCACAGCAACAACTGCATCAGGCTCTTGGGAGATGGCGCGCCGGATCACCTGCCGTGACTTCTGATCCGCGGTGTGTGTCACTGTGCATGTATTGATGATATAAACATCAGCTGGGCTTTTGAAATCCACCAATTGGTAACCGCTTTGCCTAAAGAGCTCCATCAAGGATGCGGTTTCCTGTTGGTTGACCTTGCAGCCCAGGGTATAGAAAGCAACTCTGCCTTTTTGCTCAGCCACCCAGGTCACCCCATTCATAAAGAATTAAACTTAAACTTACTAAACCTGCGGTTTCTGTCCGTAAAATCCTTGGCCCCAGAGTCACACTTGTGAAACTGTTATTGATGCAGAACTCAACCTCCTGCTGGCTAAATCCCCCTTCAGGACCGATAAACAGATAAACAGCTCCTTTAGTCGGTTTGTTTCTCCGCAGATAATCCTTCAGACCTGTTCCTTTCTCCCCCTCCCAGAGAATAATCCGGTGGGCATCCTTTTCTATATCCTGCACCAGCTCTGTCAGGGTGGCAATAGGCATTATCTCAGGGATCTGCACCCGGCCGCTCTGGCGGGCCGCTTCTCTGGCTACACTCTGCCAGCGCTCCTTGCGTGATGCCTGACGCTCAGGGGGTATTCGCACTATGGTTCGTTCGGTAAGAGCCGGGTAAACCCGCCATACCCCCAATTCTGTTGCCTTCTGAATAATGAATTCGAATTTATCCCCTTTCGGTATTCCCTGCACCAGCACCAAACGAAGAGGGGACTCTACCTTTTTATTATGCTCTTTTAGCACCTGTACATAGACCGACATTCCCTCGGCCCTAGTGATCACTGCTCTGTATTCCCTGCCCTCATCATCCCAGAGCAAAATCTCCTCCCCAGGGGAAAGCCTTAAAACCCGCAGAATCTTTCTAGCATCCTTTCGGGGCAGCGGAAAGTCTTCATTTAAAGGCACAGCAGGCACATAAAATCTGTGCACCTGATATCTCCTTCCTATCTTGACCATAAACAGATGTTTTTCTGTAAATAAACTTCCAACCCGAGAACCATCCGGCTTTAAATCCAGATCCCTGTTATATTATACCTTTTATAATACCAGAGTTCTGATTACCTTTCATCTATCAGTTGTCTGCCGCGCCTATTAACCAGAAATCAAAAAAATATCCCAAAATTTACTCTTCCCAAAGCAGGATGATCTCATTTTATCAAGAAAGATGAGTTAATAATCTTTTTAAAAGGAGAATGTGATGAAACTTATAAATCAGTTAAAAAATATAATCACCCTCTTTTACAGGAGTATGAAAAGGTTTCCTATCACTTTATTATTTTCAACAGCTGTGGCGGTTATGCTGATCACAATATCAGAGCTACAGCCAATAAATAATAGGGACTTGCAAGAAACACTGATCAGGATAACCATGATTTTTGCACTGGGCATTCCAATTTCCTTGTGTCTCAAGCTTTGGTGGGAGAGGAAGGAAAGCAGAACCGTACTTGAGTCTACCGGTTTTATCATGGCCGGTGGTTTAATACTCATCTTATATTACTTTTTCCTGTTAAACGAACTCAGTATGGTATCTATCACAAGGTACATAGGGGTCAATCTCGCCTTTTATTTGGGGTTTTTGTTTATACCCTATCTCCCCAGCAAAGATCATTTTGAGATGTATATTATCAAGCTCGGTACCGGATTGATAATCACAGTTGTTTACACAGCTGTGTTGTTTATGGGACTGGCAGCGATTCTTTTTACCCTGGATGCTCTGCTGGGTGTGGCTGTGCCTGAGAAGCTGTATTCATATACCGGGATTATTCTAGGGTGTGTTTTCGCCCCTGCTTATTTTCTGGCAGGCATACCCTTGAAAGACCACTCACTAAAAGATGAAAACTATTTAACAGTATTAAAAGTGCTGCTGTTATATATAGTGATTCCCCTTCTGACAGCCTACACAGCAATACTCTACATATATTTCATCAAGATCATCGTATCCTGGGAGTGGCCTAGCGGTCTTGTTTCCCATTTAGTGCTCTGGTATGCACTGATTGTCACTGCAGTGCTGTTCCTCATCACACCCTTGAGGGATGAAAACAAATTGGCAAATATTTTTTCAAAATGGATGCCGATCAGTATACTTCCCCTCCTGATTATGATGTTTATTTCCATGGGAATCAGAATTAATGCCTATGGAGTGACAGAGAACAGATACTATGTTGTTGTAATGGGATTATGGGTCTTCGGTATCATGGTTTACTACTCCTTGATGAATAAACCCCTCAATATAGTACTCCCGGTGAGCTTAGCAATCTTCGCACTGATCTCAGTTCTGGGCCCCTTGAGCAGTTACTCAATCTCAACATTCAGCCAGAACAACAGGTTGGAAGCAATACTGCTTAAAAATAACATGCTGGTAGATGGGAAAATACAAGCTGCACCTGCTGATATTTCAAAGGAAGACAGAATTGAAATCAGCGGTATATTGGCTTACTTCAACTCTAAACACAGTTTAAATTATGTCAAATATCTTCCTGAGGGCTTTGAGATGGATGACATGGACGAAGTCTTTGGCTTCCCCTATGAAGAGCCGGATCTTGCATCTCCTGAGGATTACTTTTTCTTCGCAAGAAACGAAACTGAGGCAGGTGCAGTTGATATCAAAGAGTATGATTATATGTTTGATACCGGAATCCTTTATTACGATAGGACCGCTGATCAGGCATTAAAGGCAGATTTCAATGAGGAATCAGGTATACTGAGGATCAGTCAGCAAGGTGCTCTGCTCTATGAAAAGGATTTGAATTCTTTTATCAAAGATCTTTTAGAAAAACATGGTGGACAAAAAGATAATCTTCCAACTGAAGAAATGACTTTGATCGATGAAAATGAAAAGATAAAGGTTAAGATCAGCTTTAAAACCATACATGGGAGCAGAGATGCTGCCACCGGTAATACTATTCTGAGGGGTTTTGAAGGCTATCTGTTTGTTAAAATAAAATAATAAAAGATGGAAGCAGCAGGCAATTGCCTGCTGCTTTTATGTCAACCAAATAATTTATTTTCTGCCAAGACAGATTTTTCAGCCCATAAAGGCATCTTTCATCTTTTTGAAAAAGCCCTTTCTTTCCTGGTATTGATCGGCTTTGACTGTTGCATCGAATTTCCTCAGCATCTCTTTTTGCCTTTCACTTAGTTTGGTAGGGATCACCACTTTGATCTTAACGATCTGATCACCTCTGCCATAACCCTGCAGATGGGGTATTCCCTTGCCGCGCAGATAGAATACTGCACCAGGCTGTGTTCCCTCAGGCACCTTCAATGTGGTCTTTCCTTCCAAAGTAGGAATCTCTATCTCATCCCCCAGTGCAGCCTGGATAAAGGAAATGGGAAGTTCCATGATCACATTATCCCTTTCCCGCTTGAACACCTTATGGGGGCGCACCCTTATATTCACAAGCAGATCACCAGGGGGTCCACCTGCTATTCCCAATTCTCCTTCTCCGGCTAAGCGCAGCACAGAACCGGTGTCAACTCCTGCCGGCACCTTGATCCGTACTTTACGCAGCCGGCGCACTTTACCTTTACCATTGCATGTTTTACAGGGCTTTTCGATGGTTTTCCCTGTACCATGGCAGTTGTCACAGGTGGTCACTGTTGAAAACTGGCCAAAGGCAATCCTTTGGGTCACCCGCACCTGACCGGTACCCCCACACTTATGACAGGTGACCGGTTCAGTGCCAGGCGCAGCACCGGACCCTCCGCATTCCTTGCAGTCCTCCCAGCGGTGGATGCTCACCTCCCGTTCTACACCAAAAGCTGCCTCTTCGAAAGAGACTTCTATATTCATCTCAAGGTCTGCACCCCGCTGGGGTCCGCCCCTTCTACTGCCAAAGGGGCTGCCACCGAAAAAAGCGTCAAAAATATCTTCAAATCCGCCGAAGTCAAAACCACCGAAACCACCGAACCCACCGGGGCCAGCACCTGCACCTGCACCCATATCAAAAGCGGCATGACCAAATTGATCATACTGTCTCCGCTTTTCCGGGTTGCTTAACACCTCATAGGCCTCGTGGATTTCCTTGAACTTTTCTGCGGCCTCTTCTTTATTATCCGGATTCATATCAGGATGGTACTGGCGGGCCAGCCTTCGGTAGGCCTTTTTGATCTCAGCCTCCGAAGCCCCCCGGTCCACACCCAGCACCTCATAATAATCCCTTTTCGCCATTTATCTCACCTTTCCGGAACCGGTCCGGTTCAACCAATACTATTTTTCATCATCATCCACTACATAGTCAGCATCCACGGTCTGACCCGCTCCACCGGGATTCCCTGCTCCGGCAGCACCGGCGCCACCTGCTCCAGCTGCACCCTGAGTTCCTGTTTGCTGATATATCTTGGAGGTTACATCATAGATAGCCTTGGTCAGTTCCTCGGTCTTGTTCTTGATATCCTCTATATTCTTACTGTCAATGGCCTTTTTGAGTTCATCTTTGGCACTGTTGATCCTATCCTTTTCAGCCTGAGGTATCTTATCTCCCAAATCTGTAAGGGTCTTTTCCGCCTGGTAAACCAAACTATCCGCTTTATTAATTGTCTCAGCCTCTTCACGTCTCTTTTTATCTTCCTCAGCGAACTGCTCCGCTTTCTTCACCATTTCATCGATCTCTGATTCGCTAAGATTGGTGGAGGCAGTAATGGTGATCTGCTGCTCCTTACCGGTTCCCAAGTCCTTTGCTGATACGTGAACAATACCGTTGACATCAATGTCAAATTTGACCTCAATCTGTGGCACTCCACGGGGAGCAGGTGGAATGCCAACCAACTGGAAGCGGCCTAGGGTTTTGTTGTCAGCAGCCATAGCCCGCTCTCCCTGCAAGACATGGATATCCACACTGGTCTGGTTATCAGCAGCTGTGGTAAAGATCTGGCTTTTTGATGTAGGAATAGTTGTATTGCGCTCAATGATCTTAGTCATGACACCGCCCAGGGTCTCTATTCCAAGAGAGAGTGGTGTAACATCCAGCAGAACAATATCCTTCACCTCACCAGACAGGACACCACCCTGGATGGCGGCTCCCATAGCCACAACCTCATCAGGGTTGATTCCCTTGCTGGGCTCTTTGCCCAGTACCCGTTTGATGGTTTCCTGCACCAGGGGTACTCTGGTTGAACCTCCTACCAACAAGACCTTATCGATATCCTTGGGCTCAAGGCCTGCATCAGCCATAGCCTGTTTCATAGGCCCCACTGTTTTTTCCACCAGGTCGCTGATCAGTTCCTCAAACTTAGCCCTGGTCAAGGTCATCTCCAAGTGCTGTGGCCCTGCCTCTGTTGCTGTGATAAATGGCAAACTGATAGTTGTCTGAGGAATCCCTGATAGTTCGTGTTTTGCCTTTTCAGCAGCCTCTTTCAAACGCTGCATAGCCATCTTGTCTTTAGAAAGGTCAATACCGGTCTGTTTTTTGAACTCCTGAACCAGATAATTGATAATCCGTTCATCAAAGTCATCCCCACCCAGGAAGTTGTTCCCGCTGGTGGCTCTGACCTCTACCACATCATCCCCGATCTCCAGGATGGATACATCAAAGGTTCCACCACCCAGGTCATAGACAAGAACTATATGATCCTCATCCTTATCCAGACCATAGGCTAAAGCTGCAGCTGTCGGTTCATTGATGATCCTTTCTACTTCCAAACCGGCAATACGCCCGGCATCCTTGGTGGCCTGCCGCTGGCTGTCGCTGAAGTAAGCGGGAACTGTGATCACC
>DULM01000018.1 GCA_012840405.1 Syntrophomonadaceae bacterium
GTATGGCGATTCCGCTGTTCTTAAAAAAATAAATAAAGGTTTACCCGCCCATATATATAAATAAAGTTGTATAATGGTTATAAATAAAAAAGGTTTTAGCGGGGGTGCCGAAAGGCTGAGAGGCATCATTGATGCCAACCCTTTGAACCTGATCTGGGTAATACCAGCGGAGGGAGCGGTCTATTTGATTGTATACAGGCACTCCTTTTGCTGTGGAGTGCCTGTTTTGTCTCTTCTCCCTCCATTTGCAGAACGAGATGTCACAACATAGGGCGACTTGTTGAACAATCCGTGTACAAGTCTCCCTTTATTCGCAGAACGAGGAGGAGTCAAATGAAAGTTTTACTTACTATTGCCGGTTCAGATTCCTGCGGGGGTGCGGGAATACAGGCAGATTTAAAGACCTTTAGTGCTCTGGGTACCTATGGTATGAGCGTCATTACTGCAGTTACCGCCCAAAACACCATGGGAGTGAAAAGTGTAAGGGAGTTGGATCGAGAGATCATCGAAGATCAGATCAACTGCTTGTTTGAGGATATCCATATTGATGCAGTAAAAGTAGGGATGGTAGCGAGCAGGGAAATAATCGATGTTATCGGGGAAAGCTTGAGCCATTGGCAGCCTCCCCATGTGGTAATCGACCCGGTGATGGTCTCCAAGAGCGGTTGCCACCTTTTGAGGCCTGAGGCAAAGGAAGAACTTATAAATGTGCTTTTGCCCCTGGCAGATGTGGTCACCCCGAATATCCCTGAGGCTGAAGCGATTACCGGGGAGAAGATAACAAATATTGAACAGATGGAGAAAGCCGCCATCAAGATCCGGGATTTGGGAGCCCAAAATGTTGTGATCAAGGGCGGACACTTAGATGGAGACCCTGTAGATGTTCTCTATGCCGAGGGGAGGTTTTATCACCTCAAGGGGAACAGGGTTCATACCAAAAATACCCATGGCACAGGGTGCACCTTTTCATCTGCCATCGCCGCCTATCTGGCCAAAGGCTATGATGTCTATGAAGCGGTGAAAAGGGCAAAGGACTACATCACTGGAGCGATCGAGCTTGCTCTGGACATTGGGCATGGAGTAGGCCCTACCAATCACTTTTATCGCATTTATACTATGGCAGGTGTTCTAGATTATCATCTGTTTTAAGGTGCTATCTATTGAGCTAAACCCCGCTTGGTGGAGGCTTCTGAGATCTTCTGTTGAGATGTAAGCGACAATCTATGCATCTAAACCGAGATAAAAAAACGGAGGGAGATCAGATGATCGGTAAAGTAAATGATGGTTTTTTTACAAGAGCAATCCTTCCCCATACCGGCGCAGCAGCAGGTGAGGTAATAGTTGGGCCCAAGATGGGAGTGGATGCCGGTATAGTTAGGCTAGGGGAGCAGTACATGGCTATTGCTGAAGACCCTATTTTTCCTGGCCCCACAACCTCACCTGAGGATTTCGGCTGGATCACTGTTCATATTGGGGCCAGCGATGTGGCTGTGATGGGCATCAAGCCCCAGTTCATGACCTATTCACTTCTGCTGCCACCCGGAACCAGTGAGGACTACATCGGCCGCTTGGTAAAGAGCATCAGCGAAAATGCTAGGGAATTGGGAATCTCTATCGTGGGAGGCCACACGGGATTTTATGATGCGGTCAACATACCTATCATTGGCGGTATCACAGTATGGGGGATAGGGAGAGATTATGTCACCCCTGCTGGAGCAAAAGAAGGCGATCTTCTGATCATCACCAAAGGGGCAGCTATAGAGGCGTCAGGGATCCTGGCTCAGGAGTTTGGTGATGAACTGCTGGCAGCAGGGCTATCCAAGAAACAGTTAGAGAGAGCCAAACGTAGGTTCTGGGAGATAACCGTTGTCCGTGATGCGGAGATAGCCATGGCTGCCGGAGGTGTACATGCCATGCATGATGCCACAGAAGGAGGGCTGGCCCGGGGGCTCTGGGAGGTTGCTGAAGCCTCAGGTGTAGGCCTGCGGGTAGAACGGAAAAAGGTGCCTCTTCCTCAAGATATACAGGCTGTCTGTGAACACTTCAAGCTGGATCCCATTCAGGTTATCAGTGAGGGTACACTGATCATTGCCTGTGAACCGGCCAAAGCTGAGGCTATTATACAAGATTTA
>DULM01000166.1 GCA_012840405.1 Syntrophomonadaceae bacterium
AGTTTTCCAGCAGCAGCGATTAATGAAAGTCCACCTGTTGCAAGACCCGTGAGAATTGAAATAATTGTGGTAACCGTGCTGCCAACATTGAGATAATACAAAATGGTATAAGCAGCTACAGAGGGAAGTCCAAATTCTTTCATAAGATTTGCGACCGGTAAAACATTTATTAATTGTATTAGGCAAACAATGGCTAACAATCCCAGAGCCATTACTATCAGCATAGATGTGATGTTATGTTCCTTCACATTTTCGTTCATACTTTCTTCACCTCCTTTAATTTACTCTCTCTGAAAGGATAATTGTACCTAACCCAGATTTTATCAATGGTCAACATTTGGCGGCAATATGTGAACAGGATCCCTCTGTGATTGTCAAAGACCTTTTTGTCGTAGTCTGACTTTTCATAGCACGATTTTATTTGTGTTTTACCGTAATTTTGTAAGCACATATTCAAGCTTCTATACAGCTGTTTTTTTATTGCTTATATCTATGAACACAACACATTCTGCCATAATAAACAGAATATGATATAAAATACTATTATTAGCAAATGGAATCCTGCTAATATAATGGATATTCATGGGAAGTTTTGTCGATGATGTATATAACTGGTTTCAAGCAATTGGTCTGGCAGGATGCATACTGAAAGATTTTAGCGAAAACACAAATGGTCATCCCTGGCCTACACTAGCTCAGTGATCAAGTTAGCTGCTGTATAGAAACGGACTTTGTACTTCTGTTTACAGAGCCTGGTGCCCAACCCAATGTCTGGCCTTGTCAAATGTTTGACAAAACTCCAGATCTCCTCAGGTAGATTAGCTTGCCGTACTGGGCGAGCATTAAAAACAGCCCCGGGTTTCTTCTCCAGCAGGGGAATGTAATGTTCTACCTGGTAAATTGTTTTATTACGGCTGTAGCAGCGCTTATGTTGAGCAATCTTTTCTCCCCGGTAGTAGATCTCTACTTCGAAAGCGCTCCCTTTGACGGTAACTGTATGATTAGCCCATCTCACCGGAACTGAATATTGATTACTGTCAAAGGAAACTGTTGAAAATAGTTTACTTTTGGTTCTGAGATTCTTGCTGTTTCATATGGAGTTAAGGGCAGGGGTAAGGGCTGTCTTTTCTATGGCCAAAGATTCGTTTACTGGCATATCTCTTCCTCGAATATGCTGCTCTGCAATGTAATCCAGGCAGTATTCAAGTAAAAGTTGGTTTAATTCGTCCCAGTCTTTTACCTTCGGCATTGGCACCAGAGCATTCTGCCGTACAAGCCCAACTAGGCCCTCTACCAATCCTTTCTCGTGGGCTTCCCCAGCATTGCAAAACCTGGAGTTATAGGCGTAATGGGCTCTGAATGCCAGAAATTTATCTTGTTCTTTTGCTGTTTTGCCCCAGCCATCTTTGACCGCTGTTTTTAAATTGTTAAGAGTTTTTGGCACCCCTCCGAAAAACTCAAAGGCCATTTTGTGTTCTTCGTAAAATGCCTCATACACAAATTAGCGGTAAGGGAGAACCACAAAATCATTAAATTGCTCTCGTTAATGACATATAATAACCATTATTGTAAGATATTATTTAATTAGCAGGAATATGGAAAGTTTTGTAGAAATAAAATATCGAAGGTTGAGTAATACCTGGCAGCGGGTAAATAACGCATTATATTGCTATGTGTGTATTCCGGCCTAAATCGACCACCGATTCCGGAGCAAACCTTCCAGTGATTCCGGGACAAATCGACCAGTGATTACGATTCAAACTTTCCACCATTTCCGGATTAAATCGACCAGCCATTCCG
>DULM01000167.1 GCA_012840405.1 Syntrophomonadaceae bacterium
CTGCGAGTTGATGGAAAGGTTGTTGCCTTTACTATAGGAGAGAAGATCAATTCAGATACTTATGACACCCACATTGAAAAGGCATTCATTGATATAAAAGGTGCCTATCAAATGATTAACCAGCAGTTTGCGAAATTCATTAAGCAGAAACACCCTGAAATCATCTACGTCAACCGTGAGGAAGATATGGGCCGTCCCGGATTAAGAAAGGCCAAACTGTCCTATCACCCGATGAGATTGGAGGAAAAATACTGGGGGAAATGTGTTATAGAACAGACATTTGCTGCTGCATACTCTAAGACGAGGGTGTGAAGATGATCGAAGTCAGATTTGCTGAAAAAGGTGAAACAGCCCGGCAAAAAGAGATATGGAAGCTCAGCTTCGGAGACAGTGCTCAGTATATTGACTTTTACTATACTCATCGCTATCGAGAGGATGAGACCCTCCTGCTCCTTGAGGGGGGAGAGATCGCAGCGATGCTGACCATGCTGCCGGTCAGAGTAACTGCCTCTAGCGGGGCAAGCCTTAATTCTGCAATGCTGTACGCCCTGGCCACACACCCTGAATACCGTCACAGGGGGTACGCTAGCCGGCTATTGGAATTTGCCAGCCATCACTTGGGCCAACAGGGGATTTTCTTTTCTGTTATTGTCCCGGCAGGGAAGAAACTCTTTGATTATTACCGCAGCAAGGGGTTTCGGGATTTCTTTTTTGTCAGACAGCTATCATTTGACCGGAAAAGGCTTGAGTCACTGCCTGTTGGGGGAAACAACTGCACTATTACCGCTATTTCTCCTCAAGAATACAATTTGGTAAGGGAGAAGCTACTCAGCGGAAAGATACATGTTTCTTACAGCATTGAGGATATTGACTACCAGTGTAAACTGTCCCAGTTGTCCGGGGCGGATATTTACGGTATAGCAGTTGAAGGAACACAGGGCTGTGCTGTGATAGAAATGCGTGGCAAAGATAAGGTGTTAATCAAAGAACTCCTGATCGCTGATCAGTTCATTCCTACGGCTGTCCGGCACATTGCCCAACTGCTCCCTGCAGAAAAATACATCCTGCGCACACCGCCTTTTTCGGGCAGCCAGCTTGAAGGCTCTATCCGCCCTTTCGGAATGATCAGGGTAAACCAGGGGATTGACCCTGAACTAATCCCTGATGGCCCCGGCTATTTGGGGCTAGCCTTTGATTAGAGCAATAAAGCAAGCCTGGCACCGGCTACTTGATCAAGGGGTGAACCGCCTTAAAATCAGGGGTTCCTGCCACTTTGAGCAGATCAAACACCGCTGTTTCCGTATCGGTGATCACCGCTCCTTCATCTTTCATCAGCTGAAGCCCGTTGAGATAGTTATCCTTACGACGAGAACAGACCCCATCTCGCAGTACATAGACCTCATACCCTGCTGCCAGCAGATCCCTTACGGTCTGGAAAACGCAAACATGGGTTTCACTTCCCACCACCAGCAGTTGTCTGCGCTTAAGTCCCTTCAACCCCTCAAGCATTTCTTGAGTGGCAGCTGAAAAAGACACCTTTTCAAAAAGCAGGTGTTCACCCAGATGTTCTGTTATCTCTAGTACAGTCCTTCCCATGCCCTTTGGGTACTGCTCGGTCACCACAACCGGTATCTTTAGCTGCCGGCAGACAGCAAGCATGATGCGCGTGTTTTTGTACACCTTTTCCGCATGATCCATAGCCTTCATCAATTTTTCCTGCAGATCGATAATCAAAAAAAGCGCCTGGTCCCTCTCCAAACAGTGTTTTTTCATTTTTATCACCCCCC
>DULM01000019.1 GCA_012840405.1 Syntrophomonadaceae bacterium
GGACAGAAAAGGTTTGTTTTGCCTTTTTGCGGGAGTATACCCTTCCCGCTCCATGAGAACAGGAATGAAAACTCTCCGGATTCCCTAAGCCTTCAACAATATAAGAATAACTGCCCATGGCACCGGGAATAACACCCATCTCCCCATTTTTTGCGCTGATCGCCCCTTTGCGGTGCACCCAGACTTTCTTATTATAGTGCTCTTCAAAGGAGGCGTAGTTGTGATGGCAGTTGATAGGTTCATCGAACCTTATATCCTGTATAGACCCATACCTGCTAAGGTAATCGCAGAAGATTTCCTGTACCTGCTCCATGATCTGGCTGCGGTTCTCTCTGGCAAAATCCTGTGCCAGCTTCATCCAGGAGATGTACTGCTGCCCCTCTTCACTATCCACTGGAAGGTAAGCCAGGTCATATGATGCAGGAACAGCTGATTTCCATTTTGCATTAAGCTCTTTTGCAATTTTGTTAAAGTAATTGCATATCTTATAACCGAAATTCCTACTCCCGGAGTGCACCATCAAGCCGGTCAAACCTTCTTCATCCTGCTGAATCTCGATAAAGTGGTTGCCGCCGCCCAGGGTACCCACTTGGTAGAAACCGGAGTCTATCTCAGGCACCAACTGGGGAACCAGGTGATCCCTAGGAAATTGGTCCAATGCCCGTTCTAAAACTTTGCATGGCCTTTTCTTTTTATGGTGATCAAAACCTGTAGGGACAGTGCGCAGGATCTGTCCGGTAATAGCCTGGATCAGTTTGCCCTGGCCAGTTGTATCGACCTGCTGCAGAATTTCTGCAGGAACATCGGTCTGTACATAACAGATTCCGCAGCCGATATCCACCCCTACAGCATTGGGAATGATCACCCCTTCTGTGGCAATCACTCCACCGATAGGCATCCCGTAGCCTTCATGGCAATCAGGCATCAAGGCTGGCCATTTATAGATAAAAGGCAAATTGGAGAGGTTAATGACCTGCTGCAAACAACCCTCATCAACCTGGCTGATATCCTCGAGCCAGATCTTAACAGGTTTTTGTTGTTTGCTTTTATCAAAATAAACAAACACAAGGATCCCTCCTCTTGCCTGCCAATTATATCATATCTCGATCACCGGATCACAAAGGCGGCTCTGCCGCCCGGTTTTGATGCCCTTAATGCAAAAAAGCTGACAGAGAACTGTTAGCTGTCACTTAAAACAATAAGTTGGTGGTTGGTGGTTGGTGATTGGTGTTCAGTCAGGACATGGGTAACAAAAATGGTTCAAGAGATAGGTTACACTCCTTTAGAATAAGTAGATGAAATTACTCCTAGGAGGGTTTCATCTATACCATGGAAGGAGATTAACCTAATGGTTCAACGCATAGAATTTGTACACCGTGCCCTGACTGAGGTCATCCCGTTTTCCGAGTTTTGTAAAGAATACAATATCAGCAGAAAGACAAGTTACAAAAGCTGAAAGAAGATAATCGGTTTAATGTCTGGTTTAATGAATTGCAATCTTATGCGTTTTACACTGTTCAGAAAGGATATAGTGTTACCTATGTCTTGAACCAGTACCTGGGCGATAACCCCGGTGCTGACAATGGCCATTTTGCAAAAATAGATACCGGAGGTCAGTGAAAAGTTGACCTCCGGAGCTTAAAGCAATAATGCAAAAAGACAAAGCTGGCACCGTTACACTAAATTTTGGCCTGCTGTGAATGCCTTTAGATTGATCTCTCTGTAGGCCGGCTTGACAGATTCAGCTACAACTGATGGCCAGTCCACAAGTTCGCTTAAACCGGCCAGTTTAACCATTGCACCCAGCAGCACCACATTCATCACCTTTAGGTTCCCCAATTTCTCTGCTTCACGGTCAGCATCAATAGTATAAAGAGAGATGGGGTAACTAGATAAGCGCTCCTCAATATCAGCAGGGTATTCTGCTGCCCCGATCAGAACAGGAAGTGAAGGGATCTCCTTTGCGTTCATCAACAAGCTGCCGTTCTTTTTCAGGAAGTGCACATAGCGCAGTGCCTCCAACTTCTCCAGTGTTACGAGGAGATCTACTGCTCCCGCCCCTGAGATGGGGGAGTACACTTTTTTCCCATAAGAGAGTTGGGTGACAACACTTCCACCCCGCTGTGCCATCCCATGCACCTCAGAGCTTTTCACATCAAAACCCGCTTTGAGCAAACCGCTGGTGAGAATCCTTGATGCCAATAGGATTCCCTGGCCTCCTACCCCAGCAAGCATGATCCGTTTTACTCCTTGATCCATTACTTCTCCACCTCCTGCTCCTTTTCTTTGATTGCATCATGTTTACAGACCTGTTTACAAACCCCACAACCGGCACAGCCTAAACTATCGATCACCGGATAGCCCTCACTCCCCAGCGATATAGCCGGGCAGCCTAAACGGAGGCATGCTTTACATTGCTGACAGGCCTCCTTATCTATCTCAGGCACTGTTCCCTTTTCAACACCCTTGAGCAAACGGCAGGGTGATTTTATGACAATAGCTACCCGCTCCTCTGTTTCCTTTGCCTCCCGAATAGCATCCCTCAGCTTTTGGAGATCATAGGCATTGACCTCCATAACCCGGTCATAACCAACAGCCTTAAAGATGCGCCTCGGTTCTTGCATAAAGGTTTCCTCTCCGCTCAAGGTCTGTCCGCTGCCGGGGTTCGGTTGGTGTCCGGTCATAGCGGTGATCCTGTTATCCAGCACCACAGGAACGAAATGTCTCTTGTTGAATATGGAATCGATAGCCCCGGTGATCCCTGAATGGTAAAAAGTAGAATCACCTACAACACCGAAGATCTTCTTACCCTCTGGGGGATTGAGGGTCAAGCCCAGAGCAATAGCATAGCCGCCTCCCATACAGGCAGACACATCAATTCCATCCAGCGGGGGGGCAGCACCCAGGGTATAACAGCCGATATCCCCTACAACAGTTACCTTCTCCCTTTTGGCCAGATAGAAAAAGGAACGGTGGGGACAGCCGGCACAAAGGATAGGAGGCCTTACAGGAACATTTGCTGCAGGCTCTTCAGCTGCCGGATCCAGTTCCTCCAGGGGTTCAAGCCCTGCTTTACTCAAGGAGGCAGCCACAATTTGCGGGTTTAGTTCATAAAAGGGACAAATATACTTTTTCCCTTCACACTCAACTCCCAGGGCACGAATATTAAACTCCAGATAGGGATCCAGTTCTTCAACAACATAAATCTTTTTAACCTGGCGAGCAAACTCATAAACAATTTCCTGATCAATGGGGTAAACAAGCCCCAGTTTTAAAACTGAATAGCGGTCACCAAAGGCCTCTTTCACATAATTGTAAGCGGCCCCAGAGGTGATGATACCGATATCCCTGTCGGTGATCTCCATCCTGTTTATTCCTTTTGCAGCCTGGTCCTTGGTTAATTTGTTCAGATTCTCTTCTAAGATCACCCTCCTGGCCCTGGCATGGGCTGGCAGTGTAACAAATTTGGGGACATTGCGTTCATAATCCCGTACCTGCCTTACATACTTTTGTTCAGGGTCTATTTCCACAACACTGCGGGAGTGACAAACCCTGGTCACCATGCGCAGGAAAACGGGCACATCATAGCGCTCACTCAACTCAAAAGCCAGGGCAGTGAAATCTATACACTCCTGACTATCTGACGGTTCCAGCATAGGGACTTTGGCATGGAGGGCATACCATCTGTTGTCCTGCTCATTCTGGGAACTGTGCATACCGGGGTCATCAGCGGTAACGATCACCAATCCCCCATTGACACCCATATAAGCGAAGGTAAACAGCGGATCAGCCGCAACATTGACCCCCACATGTTTCATGGTCACCAAACTGCGCAGGCCTGTCACACAGGCACCATATGCTTGTTCCAGCGCCACCTTTTCATTGATGGACCAGGCACATTCTGGCCCCTTCTTCTTTTCTAAAACCTCGATAATCTCAGTGCTCGGTGTACCTGGATAGCCGATCCCGAGCCCTACCCCGGCCTGAAAGGCCCCCTGGGCTATAGCCTCATTCCCTGATAAGATAACCTTCTCCAATTATTCTTCCCCTCCCTTATGATACAGAACATGCTGAATAAGCATATGTCTGTCAGTTGCGAACACTATAATCACTAGAAATAGATAAAATATTATATAAATTCTCCAAAAGGGGTAATAATCCTTGCATGCAGCCCCTAAATTCGGGCTCAAACAAGTGTGACCCAAAGAATATCCTGTCCGCAACGACCATTAAAGACCATTAAATTATCGGTTTGAATAAAATAAGTGACCCGGTACAAGCCGGGTCTTCTCCTCTAAGTGCCCAAAGCTATCTTTTTTATCCCCTTTTCACAATAAAAACTAAACACTTCTTTTGTCAAAAATGCGCTTTGTCTTTTTTTCACTACGGGGCAAACTACCCTGAGGTACAACCTCAATATCAGCCAGAATCCCGATTACCCGCTTGATATGATGCCTACAGGCAGAGCTTACTGCTGCTGGATCTGCTCCCGGTTCCCCCTCAACCCGGATCTGGATACAGTCTCTGCCTTGCTCTCTGGTAAGAATCACCTGATACTCACTACAAGCACCTGGGGTTTCCTTGAGAGCAGCATCAATCTGCCCAGGGAAAACCAATACTCCTTTGACCTTAAAGGCCTCATCACTGCGCCCCAGGATGCGGTCGATCATCGGATAGGTACTGCCGCAAGAACAAGTCTCAGGCAGCAACCTGGTAACATCCCTGGTGCGGTAGCGTAAGAGGGGTAGTCCTTCCTTGGTCAGTGTGGTGATCACCAGTTCTCCTTTTTCACCCACAGGCAGCACCTTTCCGGTATCAGGATCAATAATTTCAAAGTAAAGGTAGTCATTCCAGTAGTGGATACCGCAGTGGTGGTGGCAGTCAATACCGA
>DULM01000168.1 GCA_012840405.1 Syntrophomonadaceae bacterium
ACATCTGCATCAACAGAAGCGGCTTGCTGGGCTAACTGCAAAGAATCCCCAACAAAATCAGCGATCTCTTTTATCTCAGGGAACTGGTAATAGTGCGCCAAAATCACAGCCCCCCGCTTTTGTTTTAACTCCCTAATTTCCTGCACCAGATCGTTCATCCCGGTTCCTTGCGGCATTATCAAACTCTCCCTTGCATGCCAGCTATTGGCTTTTTCTAAAAAACCTATCTTTTATCTTACGGAATTTGACAGTAAGCGTCAAGCAGATTGGCTTAGGTTCAGTTCTGACCAAATTTCTTACTCAACATTATTTTCTATTTGGATTTCTAGGAAACCATCCTCTTTGTACCCTTTTTTCCTGCTCAAATAATTCATGGATGCTCCACAAAGATGAAAAACCAGTTATACCAACAATAGCAGAAATTATGGAATTCTCAATAAAAAGGGAAAACAAAATCAACACTATCCCAACTACTAAAAAAATTGGCCACACCCTTTTGCTGTAATAATACTCTGTTTTAATAACAATCGGATGGAAGATACCTATGATTAAAAAAGCAGCAATCCCGATGATAATACCGTGAAAATTCAACCCAATCCCTTCCTTATAGCCAATATGAACTAAAGTTTTGATTTAAACTAAGCTTTTTTGCCTATTGTGCAGGGTTGATCAGCAGATTGATCATAATTATATCCTAATTCCTCCTGCTGAAAAGCAGGTATACAACTCATCAGCAGAGTTATTTACGTATGACAGAATTAGGAGCATTAGCAGCACTGACAGCAGGCTTCATAAATGTTACAATGGATCAGGTGACAGCAAGTTATCATCAATTCTAGCATTAATACCTTCGATATAAACAAGGTCTTACATATATGAGGCACCGGCCGTATCCCTGATCATCATTAAGATCAAACTATGCAGAAAGATACTAAAGCTTAGAAAAGATACAAATACGGATAACTAGTAACAGATATAGTAGATAAGGCAGGTATATAGTATGTTTGGCTATGTAGTGGCCAATATGGAAAAATTAACTGATGAAGAAAAACAGCACTACCGGTCTTTTTACTGCGGTTTATGCAAAACACTGGGGAACCGTCACGGAAAAATCAGCCGTATCACACTTAATTATGACATGGCCTTCCTGATCATTTTTCTTTCCGCACTCTATAAAACTGAAAACACCATCGAGACAAAAAGGTGCATCATGCACCCTTTGAAACCACAGCAGTTTTTGTACAATGAAATCACAGACTATGCTGCTGATATGAATATTGTGCTGACCTATCACAACTACCTTGACGATTGGCAGGATGATGGAAGAATACTGTCCTTTTACGCTGCCAAACTCTTTGAGCAGGAATACAAGCGAATTGCATCTAAGTACTTTAAGAAATGCGCTGCTATAAGCAGTTGCTTGAGTGAGTTATCCGATATTGAAAAATCGGGAGAACCGAACCCAGATGTTCCGGCAAACTGCTTTGGGCAGCTGATGAGTGAAATATTTGCATTGCGTGAAGATGAACATACGGAAGGCTTGCGGGCCTTTGGCAAATCCCTGGGCAGGTTCATTTACATCATGGATGCCTGCCTTGATCTAAAGTCAGACCTGAAGAATGAGCGCTATAACCCATTAGCTGGGTTTTCATCAGCAGATTTCAAAAGCATTTTAATTTTATTGATGGCCGATTGTACCGAAGCCTACAAAAAACTACCCATCGAGCAGGATAACAATCTGATCGAAAATATCCTTTATTCAGGGGTTTGGACAAGATATGAAGCAGCGAATAAGAAAACAAAAGGGAGACAATCACAATGATAGCCGATCCATATAAAGTGCTTGGTGTTCCTCCAACCGCTTCAGATCAGGAAATCGCCAAAGCTTACCGCAAACTGGCAAAAAAATACCACCCGGACCTCCATCCCGGTGATGAAGAAGCTGCGAAAAAAATGAGCGAAATCAACGCGGCTTACGAACAGATAAAAAGCATGAGAAAATCTGAAAACAGTGCTGACCGCGGTTACGGTTATAGCCAATACGACCCCTTTGGTAACTACGGTGCTGGCCAGCAGCAAAGAAGTGATTATTCCATATTCGATTCGGTTAAAACCTATCTATTTGCAGGATATTATCAACAGGCACTCCATGTGTTGTCCACTATTCAGGAAAGGAATGCAGAATGGTATTATTATAGCGCTCTTGCTAACGCCGGCTTAGGGAACAGAATCACAGCTCTGAACCACGCTAAAACAGCAGTTCAGATGGAACCAAATAATCCCAAATACCGGCGTGTATTGGAGCAAATGCAATACAGAGGACAGGCTTATCAACAGCAAAGCGAGCAATATGGCATGCCGTTAAGCGCTGTAAATCTATGTATCAATGCCTGTATCACTTTTTACCTAGCGCAAATGTGCTGCCTCTGCTGCAGATAGCTGCAAAGTTCTGCCAAACTTGCCATTCTACTGAGATACAGCAAAAAACCATATTATTTAAAGGAGCAACAGATATGGGGAATTTCAGAAATTGGTTGGCACGCTTAATGTATGGTAGATATGGTGTAGACCAGCTTTATTTTGCCTTAATCGCGGCATATCTGCTTTTATTGATTGTGAATTCTTTTGTCCGTTCCACTATAATTAACCTTTTGCTATGGGTTCTGGTAATCTGGATGTTTTACAGGGTGTTATCAAAAGATATCTACAAAAGACGAATGGAGAATGAGAAGTTTCTGCAGATTTGGAACCCAGTAAAAGCGAATGCTTCAATGACCTTCCGCCGCATCAAAGAAATCAAAACCCATCGCTACCGCAAATGCCCAAATTGCCATACTATGCTTCGCCTGCCGAGAAAGACCGGGAAGCATACAGTTAAATGCCCCTGTTGCAGTAACAAGTTTAAAGTACAGGTTTGGTTTTGAACATGTTCCCCCTTACTTTCTAGAGTAAGGGGCATAATTATTTTTTAATGTAACAGCAACTATCTCAGGGCGATTGAAGATCCT
>DULM01000169.1 GCA_012840405.1 Syntrophomonadaceae bacterium
ACACTGGTCCCCTCCTGACGGGAGGTGACGAGCCCAGCATTCTTTAAAACGGCTAAGTGCTTGGACACCAGCGGCTGGTCACAGCCAAGGGCATCTACCAGTTCACAGACACACCTTTCTTGATCAATCTCCAGCTGATCAATTATTTTCAAACGCATGGGATGGGCTAAAGCCTTGATAACCCGTGTACGCAGATCAAATAGATCACTGGCCATCTCATAACCTCCTCCGAATTCTGAACCAAAATGCTTTAAATACCCTTTATGCCAGCGGTTCACCCTCTGGTGTGAAGTATTTCCTTGAAAAGAACAGGGCAACATTAACCAAACCGATCATTACAGGCACCTCAATTAGCGGCCCAATCACAGCAGCAAACGCCTGCCCAGATTCAATCCCGAACACTGCCACTGCCACAGCGATGGCCAACTCAAAGTTGTTGCTTGCCGCGGTAAAAGCAAGAGATGTTGACTGGGAATAATTGATCTTCGCCTTCCAGCTGACAAAAAAAGAAACAAAGAACATGATTACAAAATAGAACAACAATGGTATCGCTATCCTTACCACATCAAGGGGCAGGCTGACAATATACTCCCCTTTTAGAGAAAACATGATCACAATGGTGTAAAGCAGTGCTATAAGGGCTAAAGGACTGATTTTGGGAATAAAGCGCTGTTCATACCATTCCTTTCCTTTGAGAGGAATCAGGGTAAAGCGGGTAATCACACCAGCCAGGAAAGGAATTCCCAAATAAATGCCCACACTTTTGGCAACCTCAGCCATGGACACATGAATAACAGTAATCTGCTGAGACAAATGCAGCCATTGGGGTATTAATGTGATAAAAAGGTAAGCATATACAGAGTAAAATAAAACCTGAAAGATGGAATTGAAAGCCACTAAGGCTGCTCCATACTCAGAATCCCCGTGTGCCAAACTATTCCAAACAATAACCATAGCAATACATCGGGCAAGACCGATCAAGATCAGGCCGACCATGTAATCCGGGTACCCGCGCAGGAAAACCACAGCCAAAATAAACATCAAAACAGGGCCGATAATCCAGTTTTGAAGTAATGAAAGGGCTAAGACTTTGGTATTTCTAAAAACCTTGCCTAGTTCCTCATATTTTACCTTAGCTAAGGGAGGATACATCATGATGATCAAGCCTACAGCTATAGGTATCGACGTAGTACCCACCTGAAATTTATTCAGGAAGGTCGCGATATCTGGGATAAGATAGCCTCCCAGTACCCCAACAGCCATAGCAAGAAAGATCCATAGTGTTAGATAGCGATCTAAAACTGAAAGCCTTGCAGGTGCGTTGTCAGTCATAACATTTCCTCCTTTTGTTCGATATTCAGTTCTCTGCCTCTATTTCAGCAGTTCAGATACTGCACCGCCGATCTTTTCCAATGATAAACCACCATGAAAAGAAGGCTTGCCGTTAATCACTGTCAATGGGAGATGCACCCTACTCAGTATCCTTTGAACCTCCGGGTAATCCTTCATTTCTTCACTCATAACATCAACATAGCGGAACTTAACAGCTTCGCCAAACTTTTCTAAAAGTGCTCCCTTTAATTCTCCGGCCTTTCTCTCCATAGACTGCTCTGAATTACATGATGAACAGTACGCACAACCACCGCTAGGAGTCGCGGTTCCAAACACCACCACATCAACCTGTGCCAATCGATAATCACCCTTCCTTTCTTATTATTATTTTGTTTGTTCACTGTCCACCCGGGACAATTATGTTGGCAGGTGTCACTTTCGTGTAGACAATTCTGTCTCTTTGAGCAGCAGGTACTGGTACGGACTGAGTTTTTCCTCCGGCGCTGCAGCGCAAAAGTAGAGACATCCCCAATCCCATCCTGTTTCATCAGGCTCTCTGACGCGTTTATGCTTATAACAAAAGTATGAACCCTCTTGTTCCATTTTCTGTGCTAGAGCACATACACGGCAGGTCCTCTCCGCCATCTCTCACTCGCCTCCTCATTTAAGACAGGTTCGCTTGAATACTACGCTATTTTGCCTGCAGCCAATTTAGAATCTCATCCTTTTTCGGCAGCCTGCCAGAGCATATAATCTCTCCATCCACAACAAGCCCAGGAGTCAGCATGATATCGTATTCAAGGATCTCATTGAGATCGGTTATTTTGATAATGTCGGCATCTACTCCCAGCTCACTAACTGCTTCTCTCACCAGTTCCTCAAGCTTATTGCACTTAGCACAACCTGTTCCCAAAATCTTGATTTCCATCTCTAATTTCCTCCTTTTCTGTTCCGGGATTTTATTAATTTCCGGCTAGAAAAACATCCCATAGAGCCAACCGGAAAGTGTGCTCATTACAACAACCAGCCCCGCGTAAGTCAATCCCTTTTTCGCTCCGATCATCCTGATGATCACCAGTATACTCGGTAAGCTCAAAGCAGGACCCGCGAGCAGTAGAGCTAGGGCAGGGCCTTTTCCCATACCTGATCCGATCAATCCCTGCAGGATCGGTACCTCTGTCAGGGTAGAAAAGTACATCAATGCACCTGCCAGAGATGCTAAAAAATTGGCCTGTAGAGAATTGCCCCC
>DULM01000170.1 GCA_012840405.1 Syntrophomonadaceae bacterium
GGAGCAGAAGTCAGCCTCACCCTCTTCAATATAAAAAAGCTCAAAAATTGAGTCATCTACAGAGTACAAATTCTTCAGTTCAGGCATTACTTCCAGTGCTTTTGCCTTGGTTTCAGGAGTGGTATGGAATACAGCTTTCCCCCTCAGACGTATCCATCTGCCATCAGGTGCCGCTGTGCATACCTCAAAATAGGGGTTTTCCTGCAGTTGCTTGTAAACCTTCTTTTGATTGTTTGTGCAGAACCACAGCTTACCTTCATATTCCATCACAAAACCGAAAGGACGAACCCGGGGCTTATCCCCTTCCACAGTAGCAAAATAAAAGGTCGGGTTCTCGGTTAAAAACTTAAGAACTTCTTTCACAATATAACCTCCCTTGCATGATTATTTATCAATAACCGGCAAACCTATAATTACTATATATAATTATACACCTTAATTTGGTTATTTTCATAAAAACTGAATCAGAGGCCCGCGGAAAAACCCCCGCACTGCACAGCTCCTTTGCCAAAGAGGAGAACGGTAAGTTGCGGCGCTAGTAACATAAACAGTACGGTAAAACTATCCCTCAAGTGATCCGGTAGACCCATTAGGTGAGAAGCAACAAAGCAAGCCTTGCATCTTTAAAGTTGCACTGTCAGTTTATCTCCATACTGGATAGTCCGTCTGAGGCATGCTCCTTGTTTTATACTGGCGAAGATCTCCTCTTTATACTGGGGAAACCAGCGACAGCCTGCTAAAGCAGTAACCCCAGTTCCCTTGAAAGCCTGGGGGTAGAGGGGAGTGGTTGCCCCGGTGAGAATAACCTCCCTGGCTTTACGGCAATAGGAAATAACCTTGGTAAATGTATCATTGAGAAGGGATGAACTGGTCAAAACAATCAGGTCACAGAGAGGCAGAAGTTCCTCCTGCTGTTCTTCAGGATAAACACCCTCCGGATTTCCTCTGTCAAATAAAATCAAACGGCTAACCCTGGGCTCCAATTGCTGGGCGATGGGTTTGATATTCCCGATCATTCCCACCACATCACTGGGACGAGCATCAAAAACATCAGCTGCATCCAAAACTCTGGTAGAAAGTGAATCATAATCAGCGGCTGCATTAGAAACCGCAACACCTACCGCCCTATACTGGGGATTATCCCTCAGCATAAAGGATGCTATCTCCTGTGCATCCTTACCGATGATCTCTGAAGCCTCCGGCAGAGACTGAGCTTCATTCTTTGTTTCATTGAGATTATAAGCAACACCTATTCCCCCGTCATCAAGCTCCACTGCCACCAGTTTTTTCCCTATACAATAATCCCTGACCTTTTTCCCATCAAGACGCGGCAGAGCATTTTCATAGACCTTTTGCAGCATCACAATCACTCCTCTCCAAATGGATAACTCAAACATAAACAATATTTCTTTTTCCTTCGAAATCAGCTATTTTAATATCCATATTATAAAGTTTACTCAGATTACTAGAAGTCATTACTTCTAGTGTTTCACCCTCTTTCAGCATTCTGCCTTCTTTAATCATCAACACCTCATCTGCAAATCTCATTGCCAAGTTGGGGTCATGCATAGATACAATGGCACAGCACCCCTTTTCCTCTACTATTCCCCGCAGTATTTCCATGATTTTATGCTGATTATAAAAATCCAGGTGAGAAGTGGGTTCATCCATAATAAAATACGATGCTTCCTGTGCGATAGCCCGGGCTAGAAAAACCATCTGCCTTTCCCCACCGCTTATTTCCATATAGCATTTATCCCTTAGATGCCCTATACCCAACATGTCAAGAGCCTCTTCCGCAATCAGATAATCTTCTGCTTTTGGCCTGCCGAAAATTTTCAGATATGGATTTCTTCCCATCACCACCATATCCAGTACTGTATATGGAAAAACCCCATTATGTTCCTGGGGTACATTAGCCATCAGCCTGGCAAGCGCCTTTCTCCCCAACTGCTGGACATTATAACCATCGATCAGTACTTTGCCCCTGCGGGGTTTCAATGTACCATTGAGCAGCTTCAGAATAGTCGTTTTTCCCGAACCATTGGGTCCGAGTATTGCATGGATTTTACCCTGTTCAATGGTAAAACTGCATCCACTGATAAAAATATCCTCATTATAACCAAACTCTAAATCTATAGCTTCAATCGCCATAAAATACCACCTATCTCCAGGCACTACCTCTCCCTTTTATCAACAGGTACGCAAAAAAAGGAGTACCGATGGCAGCAGTGAGAATACTGATGGGGATCTCTGCTGAGATCAGGCTGCGGGCGATATTGTCCATCAAAACCACAAAAGCCCCTCCGATCAGCATAGACATAGGGATTGAGTATTTATGGTCAGGACCAACAATAATCCTGGCCGCATGAGGGATAACCAATCCCACCCATCCAATACTACCTGACACACTGACACAGCTTGCTACTATCAAAGTACCAAACCCAAGCAAAACCAATCTGAAACAGCGGGTGTTTATTCCCAGTGAAGAAGCCTCTTCATCCCCCAAAGAAAGAACATTTACCTTCCAGGAAAGAAGAATTATTAAAAGCATAGAAGGTATTAAAATAACAAGAATATTTAATACCATATACCAATTAGCCCGATAAAGACCACCCATAATCCAAAAGACAATAGCCGGCAGTTCTTCATAAGGATCTGCAGTAAATTTGATAAATGACAGTGCTGCATTGGCAAAACTCCCTACGATCATTCCGGCCAGGATCAGCATAACAACAGGTTCACCCCGGCTGATAGAAGCTATACTATACGACAGAATCATAGCCAAAATACCAAATATAAAGGCTAATATCTGAACTAGATAGGGAATAGATATATAGCGGGATAACACAATACCCAATGCAGCACCTAAACAACAGCCTGCCGAAACCCCAAGTATATCAGGGGAAACCAGGGGATTACGAAATACCCCCTGGAAAAGGGCTCCAGCTGTGGAAAGAGCCGCCCCTACCAGCACAGCAAGTATAATACGAGGCAGCCTTATATAATAAAAAACACTTGTTTCTGAGCTAGCCAACCAATTTGATGGTGCAGTTGTTAACAACTGCACCAATCTCATTGGTTCTATTCTGTATCTTCCGATGAAAAAAGAGATAACCACTGCACATATGAGTACGGCTACTGCCAGGATGATCTTAAGAGCAACCTTGTTGCTGCCTTTAAACCGACTAGATTCCTCTCCCATCCAGATCACTGCCCCCAAGTTCAGTATAGCTCACTCCAAAGAATTCTTTATAATAATTGTTTACTTCTTTTTCTATATCTAAATCATCAAAATGCTCAGGGTACAGGGTTTTGCTCAACCACAGAATTCCCATTGCTGACTGTGGGATGGGAAAGGACCACTGGCCTATTTTAGGGAAACTGTACAATTGATTATTTTTTACTGCTTTTAGGGCTTTAAGGGCCGGGTCCATTTTCAGAGCATCTTCCATGCTTTCTGTGCAATAAGGGTCAGCAATAATCACATCGGGATCCCATGCCACCAACTGTTCAGGTGATACACTCTGCCAGCCGCCTTTCAGTTCAGCTGCCACATTGATCCCACCGGCCTGTTCGATCAAATAATGCTGGTAAAAATCACTGCCGCAACTGGATAGGATACCATATGCCCCTGCCAGATAAACCCTCTTCCGTTCTGATTCTGGAACATCCTTCAACCTCTCTTTGATCATAGCTATTGTGTTATCATAATAATCTATAATTTTTTTAGCCTGCTCAGTACGGCCCAGCACTTCTCCCAGCAATAGAGTGGCCTCTTTCATCTCCTCAGCAGATTCAGGAATTATGACAAGGGTTGGTATGCCCTGTGTTTCCAACTGCTCAATAATCCCACCCTTACTTGCCTCTGCCCAGACACAAACAACATCCGGTTTTGTTGCCACAACTGCTTCCACATTAATACCGCTCTTTTTATCGCCAACCTTGGTCACATTCTTTATTTCCGGATAAACCCCAACTGTAAAAGGTGCTGTAGTAGAACCATTATCCACACCAACCAGTTTTTCCTGTCCCCCTACAGCAAAAACCAGGAACGTGCAGGGCCTCCAGGTAGTTACTATCCGGTTAACCTCAGCAGGGATAACTACCTCCCTTCCGGCCTGGTCCGTTACAGTCCTGGTATCAGCACTTGTCTGCCCTGTCTGAGTTTGAGCACACCCGGTAAACAGGCAAAGTGAAAGGAAAATACAGAAGAACAATAATAACCATTTTTGCCATTTAAGTTTAACCATATCGGCTCATCCCCTCCCTCAATCATTAATCAGTATTTGAGCCGATTTCTGTCTAATATACTGTTAGTTTTACTACATCACTCACCCAATAAGATCCATCGTACTTCTCAGTATCACCAGCTATTACTTGTAATGAACCTTCCTGTTCAGAAAGAATTAATTTATCATCCTGCAGGACATATTCCATAACAAAATTTTTTTGA
>DULM01000171.1 GCA_012840405.1 Syntrophomonadaceae bacterium
CATAGCCTGAAACCATCACCAGAAAAGTTGTGGGTTGCACTCCGGCTATAGGAGCAAAAGGCACCCGGGCAACAGCAGCAAGAGCAGCCAGAACTGCAATCACTCCAACCTCCCGGGAGGAAACCTTACTCCCTTCAAAACTGGCGAAAAATACGAGCAAAGCAATTGAAAGAAGAAGTGCTGCGCATATCCCCCAATTTTCATGGATAAGCTGTAGCTTCCCCATGATTAAACCCGTGACCACAGCTGTTCCTACAAGGATCAGACATATGATGAATATTTTATTAGCTGCTCTGGCAGACATCTAAGGCACCCCCTGAGACCTTTTCCAGTCCCTCATGGACCGTGAGCACACCCTGGGCTATACCACGAAACATTCTGGCCATCTGGGGAGCATAAAAGATTGACTCAGCCAGCACTTCCCGGGGGCCATCACAGGCGATCATCCCATCAAAGACCATCACAACCCGATCAGCGTATTCTGCAGCAAATTCCACATCATGGGTTACCATCACCACACTACCTCCGCTAGCGGTGATCCCCTGGAGAAAACCACCCAGTTCTGCCTTCAGCCTGTAATCCATCCCCCGGGTGGGCTCATCTAACAGCAAAAGACGAGGCTCAGTTACCAGTATTGAGGCCAATGCCACCCGCTGGCGCTCCCCACTGCTCAGGTCCCTGGGATTGGCGTGCCGCAGAGCATAAAGGTTGAGTTTTCTCAATATTTCATCACAAATACCGTTATCCGGAAGCTGAAAATTGTTTAGAGTAAAACGGAGTTCATCCTCTACTGTGTCCTGAAAAAGGTAGTCATTGGGGTTCTGGGAGAGATAACCCACTTTTCTGCCTAGTTCTGTGAGAGATAAATGACGGGTATCCTGACCCAGCAGTTGCACACTCCCTCGATCAGGTTTCAGGACACCTGCCAGCAGTTTGAGCAGTGTGCTTTTACCTGCGGCATTGGCTCCAAGGATAACAACAAATTCCCCTTTTCTCACACAAAGGGACTGCCCCCGGATCACCTCCCTCCCCCCCGGATAGGTAAACCAAAGGTTTTTCGCTGCAAGCACTGCAGGCTCTTTATCTACTGGAGTAAGTTTTATTTTCCGCTCAGAGCTTTCCCGCAAAGTTTCAATTGGCAGGTAGTTGTGCAGTTCCCGCCGTCCATCCCGAACGGTTAAGGGAATTATAGAACCATGAAGAGAAGCAAAAAATTTAGCCACAGGTGGGATAAAGGGAAGTTGATGTGCTACCTGCCAACGGGCTGTATCTGCAGGTGTCCCGTCAAAGATAATCTCTCCCTGTTCCATCACTACAGCGCGATCAGCCAGGTGAAAACACCTTTCCAAACGCTGTTCGATCAAAACCACAGTATAACCCAATTCCTTATTCAAATATTCCACCAGATCAAGAAACTCCCCTGCTGCAACGGGGTCTAACTGGGAGGTAGGCTCATCCAATACTAATATGCGCGGCTGCATAGCTAAAACAGCAGCTAATGCCACCTTTTGTTTTTCCCCTCCGGAAAGATTTGCAGTAAACTTATCCCTGAGTGGAGCAA
>DULM01000243.1 GCA_012840405.1 Syntrophomonadaceae bacterium
CAGATAGAAACAGCACTCCAGATAATATCTTCTTTGTATGCCGCGACAGGGAACCTAATTGAAGTGCTTAATAAAACAGCGGACTGTGTGGATGAGCCTTTAAGCAGTGAGTTAAAGAAAACAGTTATAGATTATTACAATGGGATGCCGCTCAAAGATGCTTTAAAAGGTTTAGCTGAACGGGTTCCTTCAAGAGATATTAAAATCTTTGTAAATGGAGTTATTGAAGCAGAAAAGTTTGGAACTAACCCTGGAGACGTTATTTCAACAGTAGTTGAAACAATAAACGATAGAATACTGATAAATGAGGAACTCAAAAACGAATTGAGAGGCCAAAAGGTAACTATATACGCCTTGCTGGCCCTCTTACCTGCGATGGTAGGTTTAGCTATGGTATTGTTTCCACAAGTGAGCGGAATACTTACTCAGTCCTTTGTAGGTAAAATGATAATCTGTGGAGTGCTAATTGTTGAATATGTGGTTTGGGCACTGTCGGCAAGAGGTGAACAAAGGTGGCAGTTTTAGTATCTATATTGTGTGCTGCTGCTGTGTTTGCGTGGCTTGCACCCCCAGTTAATGTTTCCCTTGAAAATTCAATATTAGGTACAGATATAATCGCCCGCGTTCAAAAAGAGGGCCTTGATATTGATCCTGTACCTTTGATTAGATTAAGGGCAGTAATTCTTGGGGCAGGTTTGGTTTGGGCAATAGCTGCCGGAATAGCGGTTGGTATTAACGGAATGCTGCTTCCTGTTGCTTTGACTCTGATCGGCTGGAAATTGGTAGACAATTATGTTAATGGGTTGCAAAAGAAACGCCAGGAAGAGATAGCCAGAGAATTCCCACTATTTGTTAACATGATACGCGTATTCTCTAAGGCAAGCGATTTATATATAGCTATAAATACATCCCGGCAATTACTGCAAGGAGAACTTCGGAAGCAGCTAGATATAATGATGCAGGAGTTACAGACTAGATCTGTCAGAGATGCGCTGCGACGCATGGCTGAAAGGTGTAATTATACTCCTATGAATTCTCTTGTTTCGGTGCTTATTTCGGGCATCGAAACCGGATCAAACATAGATGAGATTCTAGGAACTTTTGCGTCAAGGGTTTACGAATCAAGGGTAAATGAAGCAAAACGCAAGGTTAAATCGCAGCCGGTAATTATGTCAATTCTTCCGGCGTTGTTAGGATTGTTCCTTTTGATAGTGTTTATATATCCACTGTTTTCAGACATTATCCAAAAACTCAGTTTTTAAAATTATTAAGAAATTTAACCCCGTGCCCGGGGGTTTTTTATTTTTCGTGGAGGTGATTGTCTATGAAAGCAACTCAGATCATTAAAAGTAGGTGGTGCGTATGAGGGTAAGAGGAAAAATAAGAAGGTTAATAACCTATATATTGATAGTTGCTTTTTTGGCTACATCTCTGCCGTTAGTATGTTTAGAAAAAGCTGAAGCAGGGGCAACAGTTATTGAGTCGGTTACAGTAGATAAGCAAGAGGTTTGTGTTGGAGAACCATTTACCGTTACGGCCATTGCAACAAGTCA
>DULM01000020.1 GCA_012840405.1 Syntrophomonadaceae bacterium
ATATAATTTTAAGGAAGATGAAAAAAAGAAGTGGGATGATCTTTTACATTCAGCGAAAGTTCTTCTGATCGACAGCTCTTTTGAACAATTAATTGAAGGACTGTTTGAGCAAATAAAAGAATATAATTTGTTTACATCGATCATTGGTGCTTCACTTAATTGGTTTGTAGAGAAGGGGTTTACTAGATTACCTCAAGTTTTTTTGGTATGCGATGAGCATGAGTTATACAGTTTTGCAGGAGGTTTTCAATTAGGACTGCCAGAGACATCTTTTCCTGTTTGTCAAAAAATAGCAGATCAAGGTCTCGCAGCATTGGTGGTTGTCTTTCCACAGCAGGGAGTGGTGCTATCTACCAAAAATGAAACTCTTTTTCTTCCCGCTTCCCCCCTCAAAGGAACAGGATCCGTGATGAGTATTACGACTGGGATTGCGGGAGGACTGGCAGCCGGTTACGGATTCCGTCAGGCTACACGCCGTGCTATGGGAAAAAGTTAATAAGCTTGAGGGGGTTATTATGAATATAGGAGAACTGTTGCGAGCAGAACGTGAAAATAAAGGGCTATCTTTATTTGATGTGGAAGAGAAAACAAAGATCAGAGCAAAATATCTTCAGGCTTTAGAGGAGGAGAATTTTGAGGAAATACCGGGAGAGGCTTATCGTATAGGTTTTCTGCGCAATTATGCTCGCTTTCTCGATCTTGATCCTGAGCCGATCCTAAATCAATATAAAGCACAATATGAGAGCAAGGAAGCAGATTCACTGCACCCTCTATATGAACAAAGTTCAAAAATGGTAGAACCAAAATCAGACTCTTATAGCAGCAGAACAAAACTGGGCTTTGCATTAATTGCAATTATTATTTTTACCGCTGCTTTTCTTTTCTTTAGTTTAAAAAACGGAGAAAAACCGCCTATACAAGAGCAAAATCCACCTGTAGCAGAGGAAGAGCAGAAAGAGCCAGAACAGCCTGAATCCCCGCTTGAGCCGGAGACCATAACCCTGGAAATAGTGGGTAAACAGCAGTGCTGGACAGAGGTAAGGGTTGATGGGAGCGTACAATTCAGTGGCCATATTTACCCCGGAGATACCAAGAGTTTCGAAGCAAAGGATTCCATACAGTTAAGATTAGGAAATGCCGGTGGGGTTGATTTGATATATAATGGCAAAAAAGAGCCTCCTCCAGGTAAAGCTGGGGAAGTGGTGAATAAGGAATACAAGAGAAGTGAGTAATTGATAGAGATACAAAACAATAAACGAAGAAAGGTATTTAATCTATGAAAATTATTAGCATGATCAGTCTAGGATGTCCGAAAAATCTTGTTGACAGTGAAAGGGTTCTCGGCATTTTGACAGGTGCAGGTTATATTGTAACACCATCACCTGAAGATGCCGAGATTGTTTTAATCAACACCTGCGGCTTTATCAAACCTGCAGTTGATGAAGCTGTATCAACTATAAAAAAATGCCTGGATTTAAAGAAAAAGGGCTTATGCCGTACACTGGTCGTTTTTGGCTGTTTAGTTGCACGCTATGGAGAAAAGAGTTTGTCCCAGCTGTTTCCGGAGGTTGATGGATGGCTGGGGGTTGATATTGCTCCTTCTATTCTGCACTATCTTGAGAAGATCCTTGCCGGTGAAAAAGAGCCTCTCACTATCAAGGGTGAGGAAAAGGATTATCCCAGACTCCTGACCACACCCCAACACACAGCCTATCTGAAAATTGCCGAAGGCTGTTCCCACGGTTGCTCCTTTTGTCTGATACCGAAGATACGTGGGCCCTTGCGCAGCAGGGCACCTGAGGCCATATATAATGAGGCAGTTCAATTAGCGGCAAGTGGAGTTAAAGAGCTTATTTTGGTTGCTCAGGATACAGGGGTTTACGGTCGTGATCTCCCTGGTAAACCTACACTGGCTGGGCTATTGAAAAGGCTCTGTGAGATCCAAGGCCTCTATTGGATCAGGTTTCTTTATCATAATCCCCATTTCCTGACAGCTGAACTAGTGAAAACCATGCAGGAGGAACCCAAGATCTGCCGCTACCTGGATCTTCCCTTTCAGCACAGTAGCCGCAAGATACTCAGGAGAATGGGGAGAAAAGGAGATTCTATCAGCTATCTTCAACTGCTGAAAGAACTGAGGGACAGTTTGCCTGGGCTTACTCTCCGCACTACCCTGATGGTGGGTTTTCCGGGGGAAGATAATAGGGCATTTCAGGAATTAAAGGAGTTTGTTTTACAGGCGGAATTCGACCGATTAGGGGTTTTCCCTTATTACCATGAAGAGGGAGCCAGATCAAGAAAATATGCTGAGACAGTTTCCCATATAGAAAAGCGCAGAAGGGCTAGAGAGATTATGAGCCTGCAGCGTAAAATTTCCTGGTGTAAAAACCAGGAACAGCTGGGGAGAAGCCTTGATGTACTTATCGAACAGAATTTGGGAGATGGTGTTTTTTATGGGCGCAGCTACCGAGATGTGCCTGATATTGATCCCCGGGTAATTGTCAGAGGTCAAGGATTAACTCCCGGAGATATAGTGAAGGTACGGATCACAAAAGCGGCTGCCTATGATCTGATCGGTGTTTGTGATTCTCATTTAGAAGGGTGAGTTCCATTCATTACTAGAGAGAAAAGGGGTGTGTCTATGTTATAATCTTGGATGTACCAGGAGAGGAGGATCATTTTGAACCAGATCAGATTAATGACCGTAATCTGTGCGTTGATACTCACTCTTTGCATCCTTTTCGGTGGTTATTACCTTTATGATAGATATTTTATCAGAGACGGACTGCAGGAGCAGATCAGCCAGTTGGTAACAGCTCAAGAAATAAATATTGAAAAACAGGACAATTTAACAAAAGTATCGATACGCTCCTCAGAGATAGAGAATTTCCAGGATGTTTATCAGAAAATAGCCAAACTGGTTTACCAAAGGTTAGGCCCTCAAGCTGAAATTATATTTCTTGATGAGCGAACAGAAAACCTGAGTATGCTCTATGAGGAATGCAGTTTTATTATTCATGAAGGCATTGCGACAGGTAAATATCAAGATATGAGGACACAAGTACTGAATTTAGCAGATCAGGAAGGTGTCCAATGCCATTTGACCATGGATTCCTCCAATATTTATTTGGTGTTAAAGGATGAACAGGGATATCTTTATGAAGTTATCCCCCGCATCAATCAGGTAGATGGGTGGGAGAAACTGGGTGGTGATATGATTGATTAGGGAATTTTGCTTGGGTGCATCTATTGCTTTGTTGATCTTTTTGACTATGATGGGACAAAATGTGATCCCTTTGCTGTTGTTGGCCGGTCTCGGCTTTATGCTTTATATGCTGATCGATCGGAAGGGGTTAACCGGCGGGGCCAATTTTGCAGGATATACACAGCAGGTTAACTTTAGCTTTGATGATATAGGAGGACAGGCACCTGCCAAACAAGAACTAAAGGAAGCTCTTGATTTTGTCCTTCACGCAGGAAAAATAAAAGAAATGGGAATCCGGCCTCTGAAAGGGATCCTTTTGACAGGACCTCCGGGGACCGGGAAAACACTGTTAGCCAAAGCAGCAGCATCATATACCCACTCAGCTTTTCTGGCTACATCAGGAAGTGAATTTATTGAGGTATACGCCGGTGTCGGTGCTCAGCGAGTGCGCCAGTTGTTCAAAACAGCCAGGGAACG
>DULM01000210.1 GCA_012840405.1 Syntrophomonadaceae bacterium
CATCATAAATGACCCAACGCATGGAACGTCAAACTGGATGGACAGGCAGGAAGCTGAAAAGCACTTCAGTTTCGGACCCGGCCCTGGAATTCTGTTAGGCCGCTTTGAAGGGGAAATGATTCGACACGACAACCCCCGCATGAACCGAAACTGCATTGTGTTCGGGCCGCCCCTCACAGGCAAGACCTGGAGTTTGGTTTTCCCTAATATCCTGCAGGCGGTAATCTCCGAAGAGTCGGCCATCATCACCGACCCAAAAGCTGAGATAATGAGGGAGACACTTAAACTGGCCCAAAAAAAGGGCTATGCAGTCCGTGTTTTCAACCTAGTCGATATGGAATCAAGTGATCGATGGAACCCTATAGAAGAAGTCAAAACAGACCTTGACGCATATCTCTTGTCACAGGTAATCATTCAAAACACGGAAGGTCCGGAACATCGCCCTATGGGGGATAAATTCTGGGAACGATCCGAACACAACTTGTTAATCGCATTGATCCTTTACATCGCTTATGAGGCTTCCCCGGAAAACCGAAACCTTGCAGGCGTGTACGACCTTTTGACCAGTGGCAGTTTCGATGATCTTGATTCAATATTCAAAAGCCTACCGGATGACCATCCGGCAAAAAGGCCGTACAACCTATTCTCTATGACGGAACGTAAAAACCAAGGCAACATCATCCTAGGGCTTGGAACCCGATTAAAAGTAATCCAAACAGACGCAGTCCGCAGATTGACCGAAAAAAGCGATATTGACCTTGAATTACCCGGCAGGCGTAAATGCATCTACTACTGCGTCATCCCTGATTCCGATACAACATTCCAGTTTCTATCGTCGCTGTTCTTCTCATTCCTGTTTTTAAGGTTGACCCGTCAGGGAGACCGTTTCGGCGGGGGCAACCCTGTACAGGTAAACTTCATCATGGATGAGTTCTGCACGATAGGAGTCCTGCCGGACTTCACAGACAGGATCGCTACCATGCGTTCCAGGAACATCAACTGCATGATGGTAACCCAATCGTTACCGCAACTAAAAAGCAGATACCCTTTCGAGTCCTGGAAAGAGATCATCGGCTGTTGTTCCTTGAGACTGATCTGGGGCTCTGCAGAAAAAGAAACATCCCAATACATCTCCGATCTTCTAGGGAAAACCACAGTCGAAGAAATATCTTTCCGCAGGGAACGTGGAGAATTTGATTCCGCTACAATAACCAAAGCCCCACGGGGGAGACCATTGCTTGACCCCTCAGAAGTGGGCCGCATACCCTTCGATGAAGGGATTGCGTTAGTCTTAGGAGCAAACCCATTAAGGTTTAAGAAAATGCCTTATACAGAACATCCTTTGGCAAAAGAGCTTGAACCCATCAAGAAATACGTGCCTGTTAAAGACAGGGTGCTGGATGACCACGACATCATCATCACAGGCGATCGCGAAGAAACAAGTAAAGGCTGGGAAGGCTGGATTGCCAATTAGAAGGAAAACATGAAAACAATGTCTAATAAAGTAATATATATGTTTTAATACAAAATAGTTACAGTACATATCGCCTTCACAGAGTTGTTTTGCTTTCCAATGTCGAATTTTGTCCAGTGGTTTACCGCTACAGGTATTCGTGTCTATTACTCTACTGCACACTATCACAAACGCCATTCTCTCAGTTACATTTTTAATTTTACCCTAACTTATCGAAGCATCTTCAATACTAACTTCTAGCTTATAGGCTTACTCAATAGTTTGACTAAACAGTTATAGGAAATGAGTAAAGAGTACAGTTTAGGATAAGTCCCATGTGCCGTGAGTGCGTAATGCATAAATCAGTATTCTATAGATAAGAGGTGAATGTTAATGTTAAATAAGGATATTGACCAGATAACGGAAGAAGATTTGCAGTTTCTTATCGATAATGCTGTTTTGGAATCTAAAACAATTGAATATAAACAATCCCTACCAGAAAAACACAAAGAGAAAGATATAATAAAGTTTCTTGCTGCAGTTTCATCATTTGCAAATACTAGTGGCGGCGATTTGATATTTGGAATTGCCGAAGATAAGGGAACTCCCGTTAGCTTAGTGGGATTAGATATTGAAAATATTGATAACGAACTCACCAGGCTAGACAGTATAATCAGATTCGGAATAGAACCGAGAATATTAGGTATAGATTTTAAACCTATAAATCTTTCTAATGGCAAGACTGCAATAGTGATAAGAGTACCAAAAAGCTGGATTAGTCCTCACCGAGTGACCCATCAAGGACACGGACATTTTTATGCTAGAGGTGCAAATGGAAAATATCGTATGGATGTAGAAGAATTGCGGACTGCATTTAATTTATCTGAAACAGTAGCACAAAAAATTAGGATGTTCAGGGAAGATCGGATTGCAAAGATATATGCCAATGAAACTCCTGTACCCTTTTATGAAAATGCAAAGATTGTTATACATTTAATACCTGTCATATCTTTTACCCCTGGCTACAGGTATGATATAAGAAAAGTTAAGTCTTTAAAAAAGGATATATCAGCGTTATATTGTGGTGGAGATTATAATAGATTTAACTTTGATGGATATATAACATATTCTTCTGGTATGGAGTTCAAATCCTTTTCTTATCTTCAGCTATACAATAATGGAATTATAGAAGCTGTAGATGGTTTACATTTAAAACCTGATAATCACGGGTCAAAAATACCTAACTATTTTGAAAGGGAACTTATCGGTGGGTTTTCTGGTTATTTAGATATGTTGAAGAAACTAAACATAGAACCCCCAATATTTTTATTTTTAAGCCTTTTAGGGGTAAAAGGATATACAATGGACCGTAAAGAGGGAATTTTTCTTGATGAGAGCTATCCGATTGACAGGGACATCTTGTTGATACCCGAAGTTGTTATCGAAAATTACAATGTAGAACCTCAGCATATTCTGAAGCCTTGTTTTGATTCTATTTGGAATGCTTGTGGTTTCCCTGAATCACTTAATTACGATGAAAATGGCAATTGGATAGAAAGATGAGTTTGATTTAAGAATCAAAAAACAATATCTTGATTCAGCAGCGTTTTCTCCCCCTAACCCATAATTTGCAGGCAGCATTTATTGCAATAAATGTCACATCCGTTCTTAAAAAATAGGGCAAAATCAACCTACCCCAAAAAGATTTGAACATAAGGAGAGATAGCTTTGCCATTGCCAGAGGGTACAACTAGAAAGGATATTATTGAAAGTATCCCCTCCCGTATAGAGAATTATAACCGCAATACTTCTTATAATCGTTCGTACTTGCGTTTTATTACAGAACGAGAAAGGGGAATTGAATCTCTTGGTAGCTTAACAAAATGGCTTGCCAGCCAAGAAGCCGCAAATTCCATTTACAAGCTTATGCAGCAATTTGGGATGCAAGCGAGAGCAAGCGTTTTAACTGAACCTAAAATTTTTGCCAGCAAACTATTTGAATTAACATTAAATGTTGATATTGATGGTTTATCAAGTTTCACTCCGGATCAAGGGCCGCTGACCACCAAACTTGGGAATTCAACAGTTGCACAAGAGTTAGGCAAACTCTTTGATTTCTGTTCGAAATGGGGACACTTCTCAGAAGCAGGGGGAATAGTCATTGGCAGTAAGGTTGCTCACGCAATCCTTCCTGAACTTTGTCCAATGATTGATACTAGCCACGGTATATCGCTTTACAATGTAGCATCCGGTGAATATTTGCCTCCAGGTGATAGTTGGGATGAATATTTAGGCTATACTTTAGAAGGAAAGCCTAACCCCTCTCCTCGCGGGAGTGGTCGCTATCAATGGGCAAAGGATCACTTTCTCTGTGCTATCGGTTTCTATGCCCGAATATATCACGACTGGCAGGAGGCTAATGGCTGCCCTGGAATGACTGCGTTTCTGTCCCTAGACCCTGTTAAGGGCACTACAGGAATCCCTAGGCTTTTGGATAAGGTCTTTTGGTAACCATAGACAGTGATGCGCTGATATGTGGGGATTGGTTGATTAGCAAAACTTCGTAACAATTAGGATTGATTGAGAGGGAGGGGAGATAGTTGGGTATTGAGGATAAAGTACGCAAGGCTTTAGATGACCTTATATCAGAATTTAAAAACAATCATGTACTGCACCCCAAATTGTCAACACGGTTAGGCAGCGTTATGTAGAATGCTTTGCTGATAATACTCAGTTGGGGTTAAATACCCTAAAGCTGAATGGATGCGGTTATTGTTATAAAAATCTATGTAAGCCTCTATAGAGG
>DULM01000172.1 GCA_012840405.1 Syntrophomonadaceae bacterium
GAACAATTCTTCCAAACTAAATACTCTGCCACTGTACTTTGCCACGAAACAAGTGCACCACACCGCATTAGGCTGAAACACAAACTTGCATTTGTTCATTCTTGTCTACATTAAGGTTACTTTCACACAGGAGGAGGTGTCAAGGTGAGTGATCTACAAGAAAAACTTGCCATGCTACAGCAAGGGCAAAAAGTGCTAAAGGAAAAGCTACCCGGTGTGATGAATAATTTTATGGGCATTTCCCAATCGGTGATGCAGGATGGAAAGCTATCAATCAAGGAGAAAAAACTGATTGCCATAGCTGTGTCTGTTGCCATCCACTGCGAAACGTGAATTGCCAACCATGTCAAGCAGGCGCTTGACAGCGGGATCTCTGTTGAAGAAATTTTAGAGGCATGTAGTGTGCCTATTATGATGGGGGGAGGCCCATCTATTGCCTCAACCTCTTATTTGTTAAAAATACTGAAGGAACTAGGAGCAATAGATTAATAGCATCAATATTACTGCTTTATTTTAACTATAGGAGGGGTTGTCATGCTCTGTGAAAAATGCAAAGCAGATGTACCGGAGGAAGAGATGTTCCAACATGGGGGGCAAAAGCTTTGTGAGGACTGTTATATTGAGATAAAATCACGCCCCAGACCCTGTGATCCAGGTGCTGTTTCTGCAGCCAAGGCCGCCAGGGAACTGCAGGGACATAAAGGCACAAGTGGCCTCACACCCATCCAGAAGAAGATTTATAACTACCTGAAGGAAAAGGGCAAAGTTCAGCGGGAGGAACTGGCTGAATACATGAATATGACAATTGATGAACTGCAGGGGCATTTCGCCGTGCTGCGCCACTGCGAATTAGCCCGCGCCTTTAAAGAGGATGACAAATTTTACTTTACCTTGATGAATAAATAAAAGACGCTCACCGACTGATCTAACCAATCAGGGGGACAAGTTAACCGCACAAAACCGATCATCGGTACTGTCCCCCGATACTCACTTTGGTGTATTCGGTGCCAGGCTTGCTTTTTTGCTTTATCGACCGATCACCGGGTCTGTCCTCCCGCGCGCTCAGCGGGACAGGTTGGGTGATCGGGTCCAATCACCGGGACTGTCCCCCTGATTGGGCCGCACCATCGGGAAGACAGGTGTTTGCCGATCAGGCCATTTCCTTTTCCGAAATCCGCTTCTGTTTTCTCATATCTGTTGGTAGAGGTTCAGGAGGATTCCGGCTGATTCAAGTAAAGATAAACATTCTGGCGTATTTAAGGGAGTAAAGAATGCGTAAGATGCTAGCCAAGCGAGTTGAGGATAACCGTTCCTACTCTGTTCAAGGGAATTAAGAAATTGTATTACACCGGCCAAGCGAGGCGAAAGCAACCGTTCCCGGTTCAGAAAATAAAAATGGAGCGGGAAACGGGATTCGAACCCGCGACACCCGGCTTGGGAAGCCGGTGCTCTACCACTGAGCTACTCCCGCTCACTCTGTAGGTTTATTATAACGAATGGATTTTAGTTTGGCAAGGTCTTTAACAGCTCTGGTTTCTTTTTTTCCCAAACCTTTTTTCCAAAACCCATTTGACCCCCTGCCTACCCCCCTACATTCCCTCTGTATTCGAACTGTTCTAAATAGAGGATCTTGTTGCGAACGAAAAGCAGTCAACCTGTCCTTCCGATCGCGCGGGGGTTTGTCCCACTGATCGGTCTAATATCTACTCAGAGGGATGTTTTGGGCAGGTCTTCATAGTTGGCAGGGCTAGTGGTTGGCACAACCTGTCCCCATAATTGCCGCGGGGGTTCCAAAGGTCGGTCCAATTGGTCAAGTTGTCCCGGTGATCGACCCGATCGGTCTAGCTCTCCCTGATCGGTCTTTGTGCTAAGAGGTTGGTGCTAATCACGCTGTTTAATGATATAATTATACGAAAATTTAGAGGCAGGGGAGAACAGGATTTGTTAGGAACTATCGTCAATGTTGTTGCAATTATCTTAGGAGCTTTGTTGGGTAATCTTTTAAAAGGTGGGTTTCCTGAGAAATACAAATCGGTGATTATGCAGGGGGTTAGCCTCACCGTTATTCTGATCGGCCTTTCCATGGCACTGAAAACCGAGAGTATACTGGTGGTTACTTTAAGTATTGTGACTGGGGGAATACTTGGCGAGGCTTTAAGGCTCGAAGACCGGCTGGACAGCCTCGGCAGGAAGTTGGAGCAACGTTTTGCCGGCGGTGGTGAAAGCAGTCAGGGAAGCATTGCGGAGGACAGCGGTAATGTAGAGGGTGGCCTTGAATCGGGCTCGCCTCTCCAGGCAGTTGGGAGAAAATGCGGCAGTAATGCAGAGACTGGCCTTGGAGGCGCAAATGATGCCAGCCAAAATGCGGAGAGCGGCCTGGTGGAAAACGAAAACAGCAGTGGCAAAGGCAGCCTTTTCATCAAGGGCTTTGTGACCGCAAGCCTCGTGTTTTGTGTCGGAGCTATGGCCATTATGGGAGCTCTGGAGAGCGGACTGACCGGGCGCCATACAACCCTTTTCATCAAATCTATCCTTGACGGGGTGACAGCTACTGTTTTTGCTTCCACAATGGGGATCGGAGTTACTTTTTCCGCACTGCCGGTATTCATTTACCAGGGGGCAATTACCCTTGCTGCAGCCTATGTCAAACCTTTTCTCACCGATGCCATGATCACGGAAATGACCGCTGTAGGTGGACTGCTCATCTTCGGCATCGGCCTCAATCTGCTGACAGATAAATTGCACATCAAAGTAGGAAACCTCCTGCCCGCTATTTTCGTTGCTATCTTCTTTGTGATCATACTGGGTAAATTTTCGTTATAAAAACAGGGGGCAAGTTCAACCGAAGCTGATGTCACAAGCAGCAGGAATAAACACTGCTCGTAGCGCAGAGGGAATGTCCCGGTGTTCGGTCCGATCACCCAACCTGTCCCCCTGATCGGTCATTATTTCCATTTCGCTTCCATATCTCCCTTTTAAAGAATTATTGTTTATTTTTATAGAATACCGACGACAACACTATTATGGGGGTGTTGTCGTGTTTTCCAAAATAACAAAGGCTCTTTGAATTGTGGCACTGACCGACATCTCAGTACGAGGTTTTCTTCCTGCAAATATTCTGGGGTTTGCAGTTCCTTTCCAGCGAGCGCTGGTAATGGAGAAAAATGTGCCGGGTAGTTTCCTGGAACGAAAGGACTGGCTGGAGGTCCGGAAAAGGCTTGCACAACCACCCGGTGAATATTTTACATCAAATGCCTAAAGATAAGCGTGACAAGATTTTGAGGTATCTAAAATGCGAAAAGGGATTGATTGCGCGGC
>DULM01000173.1 GCA_012840405.1 Syntrophomonadaceae bacterium
AATTGAAGGCGTGTATATGCTTCTTCAAAGCGAAAACACTAAGATTTTTTTGCATAATACTGATCAAAATTTAGAAGGTTTTCCACGATAAACCGTGGAAAAACTTATAAACACATTTTATAAAAAGGAGGACAAGCCAATGAGTGAAAACAAAACACTAGATAACCTAATGGCTGGATTTGCCGGAGAAGCTCAAGCAAACAGAAAATATTTGGCCTATGCCAAGCAAGCTGAAAAAGAAGGAAAGCTTAATGCCGCTAAATTGTTCAGGGCAGCAGCTGAGGCTGAAACCATACATGCCTTGAAACAGTTTGAAGTCGCAGGGAAAATCGGTTCAACTGCTGATAACCTGAAAGATGCTATTGCAGGCGAAACTTATGAATATAAAGAAATGTATCCTCCCTTTGTCAAGGAAGCCGAAGCAGCAGGTAACAAAGCTGCTCAAAGGATCTTTACTTTTGCCATGAAAGCAGAAGAGGTTCATGCCAAGCTTTATCAGGAAGCATTAGATAACCTTGACCAGACAGAAGAAGTATTCTATTATCTCTGCCCAGTATGCGGGAATATTGAAAAATCTGTTCCCGAAAGATGTAGTATCTGTGGTGCCCCGGGGAGTAAATTTATTAAATACTAATCCAGAACTGCAAAAATCATTAAAAAGATTTAAGGAGGGGGAAATGTAGATGAAAGGGACTGTAGCTTTTTACAAATGCGAGACTTGCGGCAACCAAGTGGTTTTGATCAAAAATGGAGGCGGCCAGCTTGTTTGTTGCGGGAAACCGATGACAGAGCTGATAGCGAATACAACAGAAGCCTCCACTGAAAAGCATATTCCTGTACCAACAAAGGAAGACGGGAAGATAAAGGTCCATGTCGGATCAGCTATCCATCCAATGAAAGAAGAGCATTATATAGAATGGATTGCTTTAGTGAGCGATGATGGGATTAGAATAATCTCACTAAAACCGGGTGACGAACCGAAAGCCGTATTTTGCTATAGGGAAAATGCGGAAGTATATGCTTATTGCAATCTCCATGGTTTATGGAAAGCAGATGTCTAATAGGTTGGAGGGGGATAGAGGGGGACGGAGGGACAGGTCCTTGTCCCCCTTTCATGAATTGCATTTGCTCCACTAATGATCAGCCCTTTTAAATCAATGAATAACATAGTACAAGAAAGGGATGTGTGTATTATGTTATGGAAAGACGAATATGAACTTGGCGTTCCTCTGATAGATGCGCAGCATAAAGAGTTATTTAAGCGTGTGGAATCTTTTTTGCAGGCATTGCGGTCGGCAACTAGCTGGGATGAGAAAATCCCCGAGATAAACAAAACCTTAGATTTTATGAAAAGATATGTTGTAGAGCATTTCCATGACGAAGAGGAATATCAGAAAAGTATCAATTATCCCGGCTATAAATGTCATAAACAGATACATGATGATATGGTCAATTATGTGCTAGATGTTAGTAAACAATACGAAAAATGCAATACTAACGAGCCTTTGATGCAACAGTTTGGAGGCAGGCTACTGGCCTGGCTGATTAACCATGTAGCCGCAGAAGATCAACTTATAGCGGCTTATGCCAAAAAGAAGGGTGTGAGCGGAAATGATAGATAACCTATACAAAACATTTATCGATGCAACACGCAATGTATTTAATTTGATGCTTCACCTTTCAGAGATTTCCGATCATCCCGGAGAGGATTTCAAAAGTGATGAAGGGGTTGATATTGCTGTCAGCATTGTTGGTGACCTTGAGGGAGAGGTTATTTATCGCTTCCCAGTCTCGACATCTCTTAATATGGTAAAGATCATGAGCGGTATGGAGTTTGAAGCGGTGGATGATTTCGTGACCTCTGCCATATCAGAGATTGCGAATATCATAAGCGGTAATGTTCTTACTGAACTATCAGCAAGCGATTTAAAATGTGATAGATTACCGCCGGTACAACGCAAGCCTGGTGAAGATCCTAATAAAGACAAGGAGTATGAACTGAAAACAAGCTGTCATATTAACACATCAATTGGTGAGATAGGCCTAGAAATAAGATTGAATCGGATTTGAGGGGGTTATCCACTCTATAAAATAAAGTAAGGAGAGCATAGATGTCATGGAAAAATTTCATGTCACTACCGATTCGGGATGTGACCTTCCGTCTACATTCTGTAGGGAGAGGAAAATTTATGCCTATCGTATGAAATATACCATTGATGAAAAAGAATATACTGACAGCATGGAGCCAGAGGATTGCGTTTCCTTTTACAACAAAATGCGAAGAGGCGCCGTGCCACGCACAAGCCAAATGACACCCTATGAATTTATAGACTTTTGGTCAGAGATTTGGGAGAAATCAAATCTTCCAATAGTCCACATCGCTATGGGAAGCGCCATATCGGGCACATTTGCCAATGCTTTGATTGCAAAAGAACTTTTTCTTGAGGAACATCCGAAAGCACAGGTTTTTGTAGTAGACTCTACTTTGGCTTCCATTGGATACGGAATGCTGTGTATCTTTGCAGCAGACATGCGGGATTTAGGGAAGGCCCCAGAGGAATGTGTGAACCGGATTGAAAGCCTAAAGATTTTGATAAACACTTATTACACAACCGATGAATTGAAATATCTCCATCGCAGTGGAAGGGTAAAAAGAGCAGAGGCTATAATTGCATCCACTTTGAAAATCAATCCTATTCTTAACCTTGATAAAGAGGGCTATCTTATTGTACAGGAGAAAGTCAGGGGCCGGAAAAGGGCGTTTAACCGCATAATGGAAATTGTTAAGGAGCGTGTGACTGATCCCTCCAGCCAAACAGCCTATATTTGCCACTCAGACTGCAAATCCGAAGAGGTGGAAGCCTTTTCGCAAATGCTCATTGATAGGATCGGTTTTAAAGATACATTTATAAGTTACATAGGGCCAACGATCGGTTCTCATTCCGGGCCGGGACTTATCGCCGCATTTTTTATCGGGAAGCCAAGAGAGTGAAGACAAAATATATAATTTAAACTCCCGGCTCACTGCCGGGAGTTTAAATTACAGTCTTGGTTGTTTAAAACCGAAGCAAGGGGCCGTTCTTTTTGCTTCTTGCATGAATATGAGGCTGGCAAAATTAAGGAGTGAACCGGAAACCTCTTAAAACCTAAGAATACTTAACTTATGATATTTTCCGCAGTTTCTGTGGTAGGGGTGCATCCCTACCACTTTGTTATAAAGCGCATTCCCTTTTTTCACAGTGCCTTTGTAAGAAAAAGATAATATATTTTCGGCTCTACTCAGCGTAGGTAGTGTTCCTTATGTGCATGAACTATAATCTATGCGGAAGGGAGAACTACGAAATGTTCCGCAAAATAGATAGGGAGTTTCAAAAGGGTCTGCAAAACGATATCAATCAGTTCGAATATATGAAAGAGGGATCGAAATATGAATCAATATGTTACCGGCGCTATGATAAAACGCTTGCGTGAAAATAGAAAAATGACGCAATCACAACTGGCAGAAAAACTGAATGTCAGCGCTAAATCGGTGTCCAAGTGGGAAACCGGGCGCGGGTATCCGGATATTTCACTGATAGAGCCACTTGCCGAATCACTGGGCGTTTCCGTAATTGAACTGATGTCCGGCGAAGACGTAGTGAATACCAACAGAGCGTTCAATATGCTGCGTATAAAATTTCATATATGCCCGATATGCGGAAATGTTATCCTCGCAACCGGTGAAGCCGTAATTAGTTGCCATGGAATAGTGCTCCCTGCTTTGGATGCAGAGACACCGGATGATGAACATCGCTTGACAATTGAAAAGAGCGAAGATGAATATTATGTTGCAACTGCCCATGAGATGAGTAAAAAGCATTATATTTCCTTTATTGCTGCGGTAAAGGATGACGGCTGCGAATTAAAGAAACTTTACCCGGAAGGCGGCGCTGAAGCCCGTTTTAAAATAAACCGGACACAATGGCTTTATTATTATTGTAATCAACATGGCCTGTTCAGATTATCTGTCCGTTAAATTCCGGTTTTTATGTGCTATAATAGCAAATAACCAGTTTCTGCGAGGCAATAGATCAGTTGGCAACTATAAAAAAAGACCCGCCAGGCGGGTCTTTTTTTATGAACTGCATCCTTAGATAATCAAGTCAATAATTATAACTAAAGTTTTTCTGTTGATCTCCTTTGTTTTAATACGGATGTGAAAAGTGCCAGCGCTGATGCAATGCAAAGAGCTATCCAGAACATATAGTTGAAGTTGTCACCGGTTTGGGGGGGAGCATCGTTATTATCAACTGAAATATCAACTTTTGCAGTAGTTATTATAGCTGATTCCTCACTGTATGTAGAAGCGTGACTGTTTTCAGTTGCCTTGATCCTTGCTATGAACCTATACCCGGTATTTGGTTCGAGCCCTGTAAATACCGGGCTGTCCTGCCAGGTCAGGCCGCCGTCTATGCTGTATTCCGCTCCGGGGATTTCGTTTAAAAAAAGTCTCTTCGAACCGGTAAGGAAAAGCGTTATAATAGAGCAAACCGCATAAACAAATGTTTTCCGCTTGCTTTTTTTTAGGAGGATTTCATCTCTTTGACTTATGATACTTTTTATACTGCCCACCATATTAATCTAATTCGGATCCTTCCAAGACAAGTGCTTCTCTTTACCCCCTTTTTCCGAACAAGATGACGGTAGACAGGGTTCCTAGCGGAGAAACTTATTGCATCTGCTGTCATGACAGTAGGAGAATAGACAATTCCATAGGCTGAACAATTATCATGGAAAGTAAACTTGACATTTTTGTTTCACCTATTATAATTAAATGTAAAGCAAGCTTTCCATTTGTTAAGCGAGGGGGTTATTTTGAAGAATCGGTTGGAAGAAATCCGCAAGCAAAGAGGATTGACACAAGAGGAACTGGCTGCGGCATTGGAGGTATCCAGACAAACGATAGGTTCGTTGGAAAACGGGCGCTACAATCCGTCTATTATACTTGCCTTTAAGATTGCCAGATTTTTTGGGATGAGTATTGAAGATATATTTATTTATGAGGAGGATCAAAGTAATGAAAAATGAAGGTATCGCCAAATATATTGTACTTTCGGCATTTGGACTTGTAATTCTGATTGCGGGATTTGCCTTTGCCATATTACAGCCGGCCACACAGGGCGTTATGCAAACATTGCCCTATATCTGTATAGGAGTTGGGGCGGGCCTATTTGGAGGATATCTTGGTACGTCAATAAAGAAATATATCATGAAAAAAGATCCTAAAGCTGCCAAGAAAATTGAAATTGAAGCAAAGGATGAACGTAACGTAGCTATCAGCAACAAAGCAAAAGCAAAAGCCTATGACCTAATGCAAATAGTATTTGGCGCATTGATTCTTGTTTTTGCATTGATGCAGGTTGACATGTATGTGATATTGGCCTTTGTCGCTGCCTACTTGTCCATTATTTTTTCTATGGTTTACTATTTTAATAAATTTAACAAAGAAATGTAGCAGTTGCTTAATTTACATTTTATCAAGAAATTATGCTATTAACTCCGAGGGTCAATTGATCGGACGGGACAATTTGAACTTCAAACAAAACAAGCTTTGGAGAATATTAAGATAGCTTTGGCTTCTGAAAATGCAACTTTTCATGATGTTATCAAGCTCAATATTTACATGGTTGACGGTTGCGATCCGGCTGTCGGATTGAAAGCATTTAAGGAAACAGTCGGGGAACTGGAAAATCATCCCTTGATAACGGTTCTAAAAGTTGCAGGTCTTGCAAATCCTTTATGTTTGATTGAAATTGATGCAATCGCTGTAGTGGAAGAATCTTAAATGCAGTTTTCTTTGGTTGGATTTATCTGATATATAATTATGCACTGCTAGGCGAGTTCCCAAATTTAAAGGGAATTGTGATCAGTTTGCTGCGGCCAAGTGCAAATCAGCAAACTCTCTCACCAAGCAAAATGATCTATGTTTCCTGCGATCCTGCCACGCTGGCACGGGACCTAGCCCTGCTGACCACTTTGAAGCATATCACAGGAAATGGGTTTTAATTATTATTTACTTTGTATAAAATCTTCATATAGATTAACAGGTAAGAAAAGTCAAAAACTGGGGTATGGAAAAAATTCACAGGCATTGGGCTTTTAGTCTTCTAACTAAATAGAAGGAGGTCACTATGTCTTTATTCTTTTTGTTACCTTTACTTGCAATCGTTGTAACATATTTTGCTTGGCATAAGTTAGGTAGCAAAATCAATGCACGTTCCCGTAAAATTATAAAATTACTTGTATACATCATCACTTGGGTATCAATGGTTTACCAGTTTATAAGTATTGCTCATTATATAGATGACAGTGGAGAGCAAATAAGCAATGTCATTGGAGAACACGGATTGATTTTATCTTGGGTTAGTCTGATAATATTCTCGTTTCTTTTGATATGGACTATCTTTGAAACCATAGGAAAAAACCGCAATAAAAAATGAAGCGCATTGAGAACTCCTGACCAAAAGGGTATCGGGAGATATAATCCCTGATGAGCAAATAGACGATTAATATGAAATATGACATATGAAAGAATTCATGAAAATCACGGTAGTACATTAGAAATTTGGAGGGATGCGATATGTATTTAAAGGTTTAAAACGAAACCGAGATCCGAACCCTTAAGCAGTCTCGCCAAATTCTCTTCCATTTGAGCCCTCACAGTCTCCGGATCCACATTTTTTGCTCTGGCGATAAAGTTCATGCTGGCTTCCAATATTGATGGCAGTTCCTGGGGAGTAATTGCTATTCCTGTTGCCCACTCCACTGCTGAAATACCATCACTCTCTACAAAGAGTCTGTCTAAGGGTACTTCTCTGACGATTTGCTGAACTGCCGGATTGATGTGGACATCGGGACCTACGGTAAAGTAACAGTTGCGCTCCAAGTATTTATCCAGAAAGTTTTCCGATGAATACCAATGAACTATTACAG
>DULM01000242.1 GCA_012840405.1 Syntrophomonadaceae bacterium
GGCGAGGTTATGGGGCTGCTCGGGCCGAACGGGGCTGGTAAGACTACGGCTATTCGCATGATCATGGGTATTATGGCACCTGATGCCGGTGAGATCAGTTTTAATTTTGGCGATGGACCCCAACCGCTCGATAAAAGCAGGATCGGCTATCTGCCTGAAGAGAGGGGCCTTTATGATGATGCCCGGGTCATCGAGAACCTGCTTTACTTAGCCGGTTTAAAGGGGATGCCGGCCGCTGAGGCGCGGCGGGAGGCCTTACAATGGCTGGAACGCCTTGATTTGGGAGCATATGCGAATCAGAAGCTGGAAAAACTATCCAAAGGGATGCAGCAGAAGGTACAATTTATCGCATCAATCTTGCACCGCCCGGTGCTGGTTCTTTTCGACGAACCGTTTTCAGGACTGGATCCGGTGAACCAGGAAATTATTAAAGAGATTATTCGGGAACTGCGGGATGGCGGGACCACGGTGCTGCTCTCGGCCCACCAGATGAACATGGTTGAGGAGCTCTGTGATTCGATCTTTCTGATCAATCACGGCCGCGAAGTCCTCTCTGGAAAACTGCAGGCCATCAAAGAAAGCTATAAAGAGGATATTGTTGAGCTGCATTACGACCCAGCCGAGGATAGCAGCTTTCTGAAGATGATTCCGGGGCTGCGGATACTGCGGGAAGAGCCGGGGTTGGCGGTAATGCGCTACAGTGGCAGCGCTGAAATCAATGCCCTCTTGCAGGAGTTTGTGTCAAGGCTGACTGTTAAGGCCATTACTGTGGAAAAGCCCCCCCTGCATGAGATCTTTGTTGAGACCGTCCGGGAAAGGGGTGAAGAGATTGAAGTGGCCTAATGTTCTTAAAGTTTTTCGCTGGGAATTTTTCAAAAATGTGAAAAGCCCGGTTTTTCTGATAACAACCCTGACGATTCCCTTATTCATGCTCCTGGCAGGCGGGATCAGCTATTATGCCAGCACTGGCATCTCCCAAGAGGAGTCTCAGGTTGCCGTAATCGACGAAACCGGGGAATTCTTTCCCTATCTGGAAACCAACCTTGCCAACTCTCCGGTGAAAGTGTCCTTGCATGACTCAACACAGCGGGAGCAATTGGCCGAAAAAGTAGAAGCCCGCGAATTGAACGGCTACCTCATCTTTACCCCAGAGAACGTTCAGAGCGGAATGATCGACTACTATGTCAGTGATGCCAAAGAGGTGAATATAGGGGCACTAAGTAATGTAGTCCAAACTGCGCTCACTTTTTACCGGATGGAAAAAATAGGGATGACCGCAGAGCAGATCAGTCTGGCTACTGCGCCGGTGATAATAAATCCGCGCAGTTTAAGCGGTGAAGAGTTTTCTGTGGCTGCGATGGTTGCTCCTGTGTTCTTTGCTGTAGTCCTGATTATCGCTGTGATGGTTTCGGGACAGGTGCTCATGTACGGTGTGCTCAAAGAGAAACGCAACCGCATCATCGAGATATTGCTCTCATCTGTGACCGCCCTGGAGCTGCTCGTCGGCAAAATTATTGGTTTCGGCCTTCTCGGCCTGCTGCAGATCGGGATCTGGCTGGCGGTAGGGCTGGCTGCAGCGGCTCGCTACTTTGATATAGGCCAGATTGGCATGAGCCCGGCAGAGCTGATTCCTATATTGCTTTTCTTTATCGGCGGTTATGTGATGTACGCCGCTCTCTTTGCTGCTATGGGGGCGACCATGAAAGATGCCGAAGGGGGTAGCCAAACCCAAGGTCTGGTTGTGCTCATACCGATGATTCCTATGTTTGCCTCAGGCGCAATTGTTATGTCACCAAACGCCCTGTGGGTGAAGATCCTCAGCTATATCCCTATTTTTACGCCGGCAACAATGCTGATGCGCATCGGAGCTACTAATTTGCCCTGGTGGGAGCTGGCATCCACCTTTGTTGTTTTGATGCTTGGGGTCGCCTTTTTTATCTACCTCGGCGCACGCATCTTCAGCCGGGGTCTGCTGCAATTTGAGCGGACAATTTCATTTAAAGAAATGGGGAAAATGATGCGCAAGAATTATTAAGCC
>DULM01000174.1 GCA_012840405.1 Syntrophomonadaceae bacterium
ACTGATTAAGTGCCTTCAAAAAAATCAACCAGCATGTTTTTCACTTTATTATAATCTTCAATAACAATTCTATTGCCCTGAAGATAGGCGATTTCAGGTTTTCGGGGTAGTTCACCTGCTTCTTTAGGTGCATAGCCAATATACTGTGCTATGCGTAATTGAGTTGGATTCAGGTTAAGGGCTATGATATATGCTTTTTTATTTCCTGCGCTGCCGGCGTGGACCAAACCACCGAGAGTACCCCAGACGATCACATTTCCCTCAGCGGTCACTTCTGCTCCTGGGTTTACATCACCGATGAGAACAATGCTGCCCGAGTGGGAAAGTGTTTGACCTGATCTGAGGGTTCGTCTAACCATTAGTGCATCACTATGGACTTTCTCGTGGGATGGTATCAACAGGTTTTTAGATCCGCTGGGTTTACGGCCATTGGAGCCATTTAAAATAATATCTTTAATTTTAATATTTTTGGTTGATAATATTTCTTCTAAAGAATCTAGTTCGGCAGGGGAGAGAGCTTCCCTTTGACCAATATCGATATTGACTACCGCACCCTTAAAAAAGTTTAAATGAGACAGTTTGGACTTCAAATGGTTTAGCAATTTTTGAAAATCCGGTTCTCTGTCATTAAGGATTAAGGTAACTCCATCACGATATCCTTTGAAAGTTATTAATTCGTCCATCAGTATTCATCCTTAATTTATTATCATGAACTACTATTACATAATACGACAATGATTTCTAAAAACCTTTCTTTTATATCCGAAAATTAGAAGTACTGAGATTATTCCAGTATAAAAGATGAGGCAGCAAAGATGAATTATTACGTTTATATACTAAGGTGTGGAGATGGTACACTTTATACAGGCTGGACCAATGATCTGGAAAACAGGTTAAAGGCTCACAAAGAGGGTAGGGGAGCTAAATACACACGTGGCAGGGGTCCATTACAATTGGTTTATACCGAAGAATTTGAGAATAAGAGCGAAGCAGTAAAAAGGGAATACTATATTAAAAAAATGAGTCGAAAGCAAAAAGAAACACTGATTAACAGCTGACAGATGCCTAGCAGCTACTACTGTTACCGTATCATGTAAGCCTGTCCGATTAATGTTTTTTACATAGGCATTGTAAAACCTTTGCCAGATACCTCCGCTGTATCTGCTATAAACATAAAGGCATTGGGGTCCAAAGCCAGTACTATGTCTTTCAACTTGGGGATCTCATAGTTGTTCACTACACAGTTGATAACCATTTTGTGTTCTCCGGTATAGCCGCCTTTCCCTTCTAAAAGGGTAACACCTCTGTGCAGTTTTTCCATGATTTCTGTTGCTATTTCATTATTTTTATCAGATATAACTGTAACTGTTTTATAATTGCTCAATCCCTTGATAACCTTATCTGTCACAGCTCCTAACACCCACATGCTGACAATAGTATAAAGGGCGATCTTTAGTTCAAAGAAATATAAAGACAAGAGAATAACAAAAACATTGAAGTAAAAGAAACAGGCCCCAATTGAGATATTCCATTTTTTCTTGACGATCATGGCTATAATGTCAGCACCACCTAATGAGGCCCCGGACCTTAAAATAATACCACCGCCTATACCGCTGATAACTCCTGAAAAAACCGCAGCCAGGAAGAGATCCAGTTCAGGAACAGGCAAATAGGGTTCTGTAAGCGGCAGAGCAGCTGTCAAAATCAGTGTTCCAATGAGACTATACAGAATAAAACTTAGATTTAATTCCCTTAAACCAAGGATAAACACCGGGATATTTAAGATTAAGATACCAATTGGCAGCGGTATATTGAACAGATACTTCCCAATGAGCGCGATACCGGAAAGCCCACCGGACAATAATCCGTAGGGTACAACCAGTACATTATATGATATTGCCAAAAGTACTGAGCCGATGATAATGGGGAATATCTTTTTAATAAATTGCCATATGCTTTTAAATATTCTAATTGGATTGATTTTAAGTTTAGTTGACACTGTTTCTCCTCTCCTAGATCAAAGATGCACCATATTATACCCCATAAAAGAATAGTGTCAATGAAAAAACTATTCTTTTTTGGGGGGAGGGGGTCCAAAATACTGATAATACTGGCATTCGATCCTGCCGTTGTAGAGCTTACGCCTGCGGTCAGCTCTTCGCCCGAATAGTCTTTCAAAATCCCGATGAGAAGTGAGTATATAGAAGGACCAGCTATCCAGAGCTTTAAAAACCCGGCCCATCAGGCGGTAAAGATTCTCCACTTCTTTTTCATCCTCTAAACGCTCACCATAAGGTGGATTGCAGATCAAACAGCCGTATTTTCTCTTGGTACGCAGATCTGCAACATCCATCTGCTGAAAGGAGATCTGGTCGCTGACACCAGCTAATTTGGCATGATAGCGGGCAATGCTCAATACTTGGTTATTTATATCTGTTCCCCTGATCTTTAATTTAAGGTCTCGACGGATCAGATCCTCAGCCTCCTCCCGGGCCTCATCCCATAATCTTTGTGGGATATTGGGCCAACTCTCTGCAGCAAACTCTCTATTAAGACCAGGTGCAGCATTAATTCCAATCAAAGCGGCTTCTATAGGTATTGTTCCCGAACCGCAGAAAGGATCCAGCAGTATCCGATCAGGATTCCAGTAACTGAGATTGACCATGGCAGCAGCCAAAGTCTCCTTTAAGGGAGCAGCTGTGCTGAGTCTGCGGTAACCGCGCTTATGAAGACCAGCACCGCTGGTATCAATAGTCAGAGTGGCTACATCTTTGAGCAGTGAAACTTCTATGGTATAGCGAGGCCCAGTTTCCTCAAACCAATTCCTGTGGTACCTTTTTTTCATACTTTCCACAATGGCTTTTTTAACTATCGCTTGGCAGTCAGAAACGCTGAAGAGTTTTGATTTAACTGATTTCCCCTCAACAGGGAAGTTGGCGTTTTCAGGCAGCCAGTCAGGCCAGGGCAGAGCCCTGGTTTTCTCAAATAGTTCATCAAAGGTCAGTGCGGTAAACTCACCAACACGGATTAGGACCCGGTCTGCGCAACGCAGCCAGAGATTGGAACGGCAGATGTCTTTCTCATCACCCTGAAAGATCACTCTTGCATTTTCCACCTTAGCTTCATACCCGAGTTCCCGGACCTCCCCGGCTACCACAGCTTCCAATCCAAATGTTGCTGTAGCTATAAAATCGATTTTTGTCATGATCAACACACCCGGTTCCTATTATGGCAGAGGATCTATGGCTTATGCAACTCAGTGGTGGCAATTATTACCCTGAAGCAAACATAAAATATAGAAAAACCACAAATTAACAATATGTCGTTTATTCTTGTATATATGCCAAACTGCAGGAAATATAGCGAATATTATCTAATTAAATTAATGTGTATCTATAGGAGGGATAAATATGTGGGAAATTGTTGCTATGATCAGTTTCCTGGCTTTCATTATTGCAATTATTGGAACAGGGGTTTCTGCCATTAAACGTAGATCTGTCTGGAAAAAGTGGTTGGCTGCTGTAGGTGTGGCATTTGTACTTTTTATTATTGGTGCAGTTAACGCTCCTCCCAGTGAAAACATACAGCCGCCCCAAACTGTGGCTGGAGAGCAGGGAGAAAGCGCAGCTACTAACAATAGTAAAGATGTAACAAACAAGAGTAATAGCAATTCATCTGAAAGCCTTCCAGCGGAATCAGAAGAAAATGAAGAAATTGCTCAACAAGGTGTATCTGGGCAATTAAAGGCTCATTTTCTGGATGTTGGCCAGGGTGATTCTATTCTAATCCAGCTTCCCAATGGACAGAACATGCTTATCGATGCAGGAACCAGTGAGGCTGGGAGTTCTGTTGTTTCCTATTTGAAAAAACAGGGTATTAATAAAATCAATTACTTGGTGGCTACCCACCCCCATGCAGACCATGTAGGGGGTATGATAGCTGTTGTTCAGTCACTGGCGGTTGACAGGGTCTATATGCCTCGTGTTAGCCATACCACAAAAATCTTTGAAGATTTATTAGAAACAATTAAAGCTAAAGGATTAAAAATCAACAAGGCAGAAGCTGGAGTCACTATTATTAATCAGGATGGCATAAAAGCAGGATTCATAGCACCCTGTGGTTCAGGTTATGAACGTCCGAACAATTATTCAGCAGTAGTTAAGGTACAGTATGGTAGTACTGCATTTTTGCTGACTGGTGATGCTGAATCTGTGTCTGAACAGGAGATGATTGCCAGCGGTGCAAACCTCAAGGCCGATGTGTTGAAAGTAGGCCACCACGGCAGCAAAAGTTCCACAACACAGGCATTTCTATCCTCGGTTTCTCCAAAATATGCTGTTATTTCATGCGGTGCAGATAATAGCTATGGGCACCCCCACCAGGAAATCTTGGATAGATTGAAAAAAGCCGGCGTGCAGACCTACAGAACAGATACACAAGGAACAGTTATTATTACTTCTGATGGAAAAACTCTTACAATCAAGACATTAGGCAGTACAAATAAAGTTAGAGCCCCTGATACCAACACCAAGAGCAGCACTAACACCAATAGCAATAGTAATAGCAATAAAACTGTCAGTTCTGAACCGGCAGCTGAGCAGCCGATAGACAGTGCTTACATTGGAAATAACAATACAAAAAAGTTTCACAGGCCAACTTGTTCTACACTTCCTGCTGAAAAAAATCGGGTCTATTTCCAAAGCAGAAATGAAGCTGTAGCTGCTGGCTATGTACCCTGTAAGAGATGCAATCCTTGATGTAACTATTTCGGTTTATTTGCAATGTATGATTTTTTCTCTCCGAATATCAGAAGTATAATACATGCATAAGGTAAGTGAATGGAGGTTTTAGTATGCCCAAAATTTATAAGAACTTGACCGAACTGATCGGTAAAACCCCGCTCCTGGAACTGTCAAACTATAACAAGAAAAATGCACTGAAGGCAAAACTTATTGCCAAGCTTGAATATTTCAATCCGGCGGGAAGCGTCAAGGACAGAATCGCAAAAGCCATGATTGATGATGCTGAGGCAAAGGGGCTTCTGAAATCTGATTCAGTCATTATTGAACCAACCAGCGGTAACACCGGAATCGGGCTGGCATCTGTAGCCGCGGCACGGGGCTATCGCATTATCCTTACCATGCCTGAAACAATGAGCATCGAACGCAGAAGGCTATTGAAAGCATATGGTGCCGAACTTGTGCTGACTGAGGGATCCTTAGGCATGAAGGGAGCAATTGACAAGGCCGAGGAACTAGCGAAGGAGATTCCGAATTCGTTCATTCCTGGTCAGTTTGTGAACCCTGCAAATCCAGAAATACACAGATTGACTACAGGACCAGAAATCTGGGAGGACACCGATGGAAAAGTTGATATTTTTGTATGCGGTGTTGGTACGGGCGGCACATTGACTGGGGTTGGCGAATTTTTAAAATCAAAGAATCCGCATGTGAAGATCATCGCTGTCGAACCCGCAGCTTCTCCGGTGCTTTCGAAAGGAATTGCTGGTTCCCACGGAATTCAGGGAATTGGCGCAGGGTTTGTTCCGAAAGTTTTGAATACGAAAATCTATGACGAGGTTATTACTGTTAAAGATGAAGATGCTTTTAAAACAGCTAAAGAGCTCTCTAAAACAGAAGGACTGCTTGTTGGTATTTCTTCGGGTGCCGCTCTTTGGGCAGCAACTGAGCTTGCCAAAAGACCAGAAAACTCAGGCAAGATGATCATTGTGCTATTGCCTGATACAGGTGAACGCTACCTGTCTACTCCACTTTTTGCAGAGTAAAGGGGTGGCCAATTAATGTACGATGTAAAATAAAATAATAAAAACAGGAAATTAAGGGTAATATAAGCAATTATAATATAGTGATTAAATTATGACAGACACCTTTACTTGCAACCATCAAAAAACCACACAAACTACAGGAGAATGTAACACCGGATTGGGTGGCATTGCAGATGCCTTGAGTAAATATTATTGAAGGAGGTGATGCCTTGCGAAAAAAAGCTCTCTATTTTGTGCTTGGATTTCTTTGTTTTATCATTTCACAGCCTTTGTTGCGCTTTCCACTTTTAAATAAGTTAAACCAAAACCCTGATTTTACACTTGCCTACATAACGAATCCGTTACTCATAGGAGTTTTAATTGCTTTAACTGCCGGTATATTTGAAGAGAGCTTTCGGTTTTTATTTAAACTTTTTTTTATGAGGCCAGACAAATGTGAGATCAGCCAGCCAATCATTTTTGGGCTAGGGCATGGAATATCAGAAGTATGTGTCATAGTGCTTCCCTCCATTAACGCCCTATTAATGACTGGCCAATTACCCCTGGCTTTACTTGAGCGGGCACTGGCAGTAGTCTTTCATGTGACAGCAACAATTGTGGTGTGGAATGGATTTCAAAGAAATAAGAAAGCAATGTATTTGTTGTTAGCTGTTTTTCTCCATGGATTGCTCGATGCACTAATTCCCATCTTTTCATTTTTCAACATTTCCAATCATATTTTATATGGTGTAATTCTAGCATTTGATATTCTCATGGTGCTCTATGCTTTCCATTCACGAAAATATTATCTCAGGGAGGAAACTAAATGAAAAAGTTGAAAATCAATTCTGTCTATATTTTAGCGCTGTCAATGATCATCTGTTTTGGACTGTTAACTGGCTGTGCACAGGGATTATCCAGCGATTTTGATGAAGCAGAAGTAAAGTCAGCTGCAGAAAATGTGATTACAATGATTAATGAGAAGGATTCAGAAGGCTTGAGAGCAATGTCTACTGCCCAAGTGAAAGCAGGACTTACAGATGATGTATTAAATCAGATGTATGAAGCAATTGGTGAAGCGGGAACTTTCGAACAAGTCGAAGATATGAAGGTGGCCGGTGCAACTGAAAATGATACTGAGTATGCGGTTGTTGTTGCCAAGGCAAAGTATGAAAAAAGGTCCTTCACCTATACGATCAGCTTTAACAAGGATATGAAATTGGCAGGTTTGTATTATAAATGATAGTCTCAATTAATCTGTAGTTACTTAGTAAAGGCTTCCAACCAGGGAGCCTTATTCTGTTTTGTTCTATTTTTTCCGTCCTTTTTTCAATGATTGCTAATCTTCGCTAGATAAACTATAATAACCATGTGTTCGGATCAACCACTTGAGAACTTCGGGGTGGTTCTATTTTTTTGCGTAAAATGAGGGATGAAGCTTGTTCA
>DULM01000175.1 GCA_012840405.1 Syntrophomonadaceae bacterium
AAGCTCAGGAATCCCATATACCGCTTCCTTTAGCAGTTCAGGTGCGCCATGCTGCGTTTGATACCATTTCTCATAGACCTTTTGCTCCGGAAGGCGGAAATCTGCAGCAAGATCGATCACTTTTTTCCCCTTACCTATAACCTGCAGGGCTACTGGTGCAGACACCCCGTGGGGAAGGGCAAGAAAAACCACATCAGATCTGTCTATCAGTTCATCCAGCTTTTCCATCCCCAAAATTTCAATTTCTGCATGCCCCCGCAGGTAGGGATAGACACGATCCAGAGCGGTTCCCGCGTACTCATTTGAAGCAGCAGTTATTTCACTCACCTCAGGATGATGGCAGAGAATGCGCACCAATTCCTCTCCCACATACCCTGTCACACCAACAATACCTACTTTTAAAGCCATAGCCGTCTCCCCTATTTCATTTATATTTATTCCTGACTGGTTATATTAACCCTGCTCCAATAAACCGCTCAAATATTGTAAGCAAGCAATATTTATTGCTTGCCCCCTAAATCAATTTCTCATTATTATACGACGATATGCATAAACATGCAATAGCTTTTTACCAACAAGATAAATCATATCCACCACTGCTTTTTTATACTTTTCACTATTACTGCCAAGCAGGCCTATTATCTCTTTATAACACTATAACAGGTGAATTTAATATCAACGGAGAAATATATTTTTAACGCAGGGAGAACTAGGTAGTTTCATTGCAGAGCTTGTTTATTCTCATGAGGTAATATGGCCGCTTTCAGATGTTATGTAGAACTGCCCGATAAACGGCGAAGGATACATTATTTGTATATCTGATTACAGACCTGGGGTAATCAAATGAATAAACTGCAGGGTTTTTATGAATTAAAACATGTGGGAATACCTTCTGTCCCCTGGAAAATATTTACTGGGAATGAGATATTGGATCCCAATATGCTCTGGACTATCAGGGTGGCCGTGGAATTTGGTGAAGATATTAACTTGCCCCGTGCTGTGGGAGTAACTGCGGAGGAAGCCCAATTAATAGGCCAGCAATATTTAAAAGAGTATAGGGAAAGGGGACTTGTAATCTATTACCCTTATTTTATAGCATTAAAAAGCGGAATTATCGAAGTAAAAGAAAAACAGGTAGTAATAGAAGCTGTCAGAGGAGACCTCTGGAACCTGACAAGTAAAGGATGTAGGGATGTCACAATCATATATGACATAAACCCTCCCAGAAGCAGATTTTTTGGAAAGCCTGATTTTTTAAAAGAACATGAAGTTCAAGAACTCCATAGATATGCCGCCAGGGTGCGGGTAAAATACAAGGACTACATCTTCGATAGGAATTCCATAATGCTGGAATGGAGTTATGCAGTTAACTCCGATATCAAAAAAAGGCCCATCGGGGAGAGCTATTTGGTGTTTTATGAATTGAGGATGCTGAGTTCTTGATTTAACGTACAATGCAACAAATTATAAAAAATATATATAAAGGGTGAAGAAAATTGATTAAAGTGAAATTATGGTCGTTAAATAAAGATGATCAAAACCAGCTAAATCCTGTTCCTCTGGATGAGGTTGGCGAAACCGAAACCGAAAAACAATTAGAAGAAATTTTAGTAAGGAATCCCGATTTACTCATGCCTGGCCTGAAATTAATAGGAAGGCAAACAACAACAGATGGGGGACCTCTTGATTTAATTGGTGTTGACGAAGATGGAAACTTAATAATTTTTGAATTAAAGAGGGGCACATTAGCAAGGGATGCAATTGCTCAGGTAATTGATTATGCTTCTTTTTTGGATGAACTTGATAAAGAGACACTATTTAAACACATATCTGATCGCTCTGGTTATAACGGAATAGAAAAGATAGACTTTGAGAGTTGGTATCAAGAACAGTTTTCAGGAAATATGGACGCATTAGATAACCCCCCTAAAATGGTGTTAGTTGGCTTAGGAGCAGATGATAGGACTAGGCGGATGGTAAGTTTCCTTTCTAAAAACGGTGTTGACATTTCTCTCATAACTTTCCATGCCTTTAAAAAAGATGATCAGATTTTCTTAGCAAAACAAGTAGAAGTTGAGCTTCAAGAAAAAGAGGCAACTCAAAAGCATACCTACACAAAAAAATCCAACGAAGAGAGCTTAAAAAGATTGGCTGAAAGGCTCCATGCCACAGAAATATTGGAAAAGATAACGAATATAATCAGGAAAGAGATGGGCTCTGCATACGAATGGCCGGGCAAAACTGGTAGGAGCTTTGCATTCGTAGAAAAAACAGATGAAGGAAGACCTACATATAGAGTTTATTTAAGCATATATTTATCTGAAAACCGCCCTAATAGTGTACAATTGTATTTTCAACCGCGAGCAATTGATGTGGCAAAAGAAGCATTTGATAAGCTAAAGAAAAATTATAAGGAGCTTACTTTAGATCCCAGGTACGATAGCCTTCATATTTGGCTGAAAAAAGGAGAGCAGCTGGAAAGATTTTGTGAGGACTTAAAAGAACTAGTCAAAGAAATAGAAACAGGTTGGAAGAATAAACAGATGCAATCAGAAGCGGATTAAATGAGGTATAGCAAGGGGACAGTCCCGGTGATCGACCCGATCAGTCAACCAGTCCCAGTGATCGCGCTGGGACTGTCCCCTGAAAGCGGTCAAGTATTCATCTTTTTCCCATGATCTCATCGATCTTGGCTGTATCTGCAGTCACAAAGTCTCTTCGCATTTCACTGGTCAGTGCATGTCCGGATTCCAATAAAGAAAGGGCGGTTTCAAACCTGTTGACCAGGAGTTGGTTGATCTGGCTGTACATCTCACCTGCATTCTCAGGTTCTTTCACCCGCCCGCTCCAAATTCCGTCCATACGGTTGAAAACGGTGTTCGTCAAGCGGCGCATCAGGTCAGCTAAAGCTGCCACACCTTCATCACGGTAAGGTGTTGTCCCCTCATAAAAAGAATTAACATTCTGCAGCCGACCTTCATTTTTGAGCTGTTGGAAAGCCGGGGTACCCATCAGGATAATTTGGTGGTGGTAAAGCACATTGGCAGTGACCGCCAGGTTTTCAAGCAGATGATTTCTTTTCAAAAACTCGAAATTTGTCCTGATGTCTTCTAAGGTAGAATCCGGTTCAAACATGATAAACCCTACATTAGGCTCAATTCCGTTGTTCCTGAGGATCTCCAATGCCCGTTCATTCTGGGCGACTGTAGTCATCTTGTTCAGTCTCTGCAGTGATTCATCACGGCCGCTTTCCAGCCCAATCAGGATGTCGCGCAGTCCGGCGTCCACTAATGCCTTGATTGTTTTATCATGGATATCATTGACTCGGGCTTCAATACCGAAAGTGATATTCCGTTCTTTGAGCAAAGAAGCCAAATGCCGCGCTCTCCGCTGCCCCCGTTCCCCTGGCCCGAAGAAGTTGGGATCGGTAAAATAGAACTTCCGTTTTCCCCACTTTGCTATAATCTCATCGATCTCTGCCACGATGTTCTCCGGGCTGCGTCCCCGCCAGTGAGAGCCATGCCCGTAAAAGGGGTTGATATAACAGAAGGTACACCTGCCGTAACAGCCCCTGCTCCCCTGCAGGTTCACCTCAGAGAGACGCATCATCGCTTCTGTGCGCACCGGAAAGGGTAAGCTGTCCAGATCTTCAATCAATTCTCGCCTCCTGCATCGCACCCCTGTACCATCCCGCACAGCAAGGCCAGCCAGATCCTGCGGCTTCTGGCCACGGCGTAAAGATTCCGTCAGTTCAGCAAAGGTCATTTCCGGTTCCCCCACCACCACCGCATCCACTGCCTGACAGTTTTTCAGGATCTCCTCAAAAGCAAAGGTGGGGTAATAGCCGTAGACAACTATATAAGGAACACCTTCTTTTTTCAGTTTTTCCAGGAAAGAAAAGAGTTCCTGATCTCCCTTCCAGTGATAAACCATATGCACGCCCAGCAACTCAGGGACAAAAGATGTCACCTCCTCCTCGATCTCTTGATAGGAAAGGTTGTCAAGATAGCCTTCAATAATAGTGACATCGTGGCCCTTATGCTGAACCACTCCTGCTATTGATCCGGAGAGGAGACAAGAGGAGAGAGGAGTATTGGCGATATCATTGCAGCGCTCAGCTGCAACAGTCCGCGGGTGTTCTAACAGCAGTACCTTCATTTATCTTCAACTCCCTTCCACATGAAGACATTTTTGCAGAAATGAAGTGTTTCCAAACGGTAGCGCAGGGTGTCATAGGGCTTAGGGTTATAATAAACAGGGTAAAGCAGGTCAGTATCGGCTGTGACTACCCCCTCTTCCCTGGCGATCTTCTCTATCCGAGTGCCTGGCATAATGCGGATATTGTTGAGCACTATCGTGCCCAGATTTCTTTTGGGAGCATGGAGTTCATAGATCCTCTCCAGCATCTGCACACTTTTTTCAATGGTCCGCTCATTCTCCCCAGGGACATTGACCATGAAATGATAAACGCTGAGCGCATCGCGGCTAGCAGCGAGTCTAGCCGCTTTCAGGATATCCTCCTCAGTCTCCTGCTTTCCCAATACATCCAATGCTTCCTGACAGAGCCCATCTGGGGAAAAGGAAAAACACTCACATCCCGCCTCTTCAAAAAGGGCAATATTCTCCGCATCTAAATGGTCTTCGCGGAAAAAACCATCCCACCTGATTTTCAGCTTTCTCTTCAAAATCTCTCGGCAAATCCCCTCCAGATGCCCCCGCGGGATATTGATCACAGGATCATTAAAATGAAACTGTTCGACTCCATACTCTTTGTGCAAAAACTCCACCTCATCCACCACATCCGCCACATTTCGGCAGCGCAGGCGTCTCCCCTGCAGCTGTGGGTAAACACAGTAGGAGCAGTTGAAGGGACACCCCCGCTTGGTTTCGATGCCGATGGACGGAGCGTAGCTGTTGAGATCCAGGTAGGGTGTAACATCCCACAGGGTGCGGTCCGGTGCAATATAGCCGGCCATATCAAAATCTGCTGCAGGAGGCAGTAGCTGTACCTTTTCACCTTGACGGATACAGAGGCCTGGCAGTGGTCCAGGGCTATCTAATGACTCCAGAAGGGTGGGAAAAACGTGCTCCCCCTCACCTACGATTCCATAGTCCAATTCCGGCAGTTCTTGCATAATCCGCACGGGGAAAAGGGAAAAACCCGTCCCTCCAGCAACCAGCCGTGCCTCCGGAAGAATACAAGCAGTGAGCCGTACTGCAGCAACAAACTGGGGGAGCAGTGATGTATTCTTGTTGCCCAAGGGATCGATGTTGCGCAGAGAAAAGCCAACAACCTCCGGCCTAAAGTCCAGCAGCTTTTCCTGCAACACCCCATAGGGGTCCTGGCCCAGGTTAAGGTCAACGATCTCCATCTGATGCCCCTTTTTTTTAAGAATTCCTGCTAGCAACACAATCCCGATAGGGTAAACCCTTTCCGAGGTAAAGGTCTCAACAGAAGGCGCTTGTACCATTAAAACACGCATCTCTATCACTCCAATAGCAGTAGTGCAAAATATTTTACATAATCATCCCTTGCGGCTAAGGGACGCAGATAAAAGCCCGCCTGTCTGGCTGTGGCAAAGACATCGATCCCTGAGCCCTCCATAGAAGGTCTGGCATCACGGGTATTGCGGCACTCACCATCAGGGGCACACTCCTGGCAGAGAGAACAGTGACCCGCCCAATAGACAAAAGCCTTGTAGTAACCAGCCTCAAAGGCTGTTCGTTCCGCCTTGAGGGCAAGTTTTTGAAAATCCCTGGTCGGCGGCTCCCCTTCGAGAAGCAGCCCTTTGCTAAAACCGGCAAGTACTCTCCTGGTTTCCTCCGGTGTTGGCGAATGGGGTGGACAAGAGGGACTACCATAAGATGCACACCCAAAGCGGCAGCGCAGAGGAACCCAGTCAGCGATCACCACATCCCTGGGAGCGATAGGAACAACCTTGCGAAAACCTAAGAATCTGATTTTATGTATGAGCCGGTCTACAGGAGCAATAGCCAACCTGTCAAGAGCAGAACTTTCCCTGGAGGCGATGATCACACCGGTATCTGATGGCAGGGGGATTAGGCCAGTTGACTGCAAGCCGTTTTTTTGCAACTGCTCCACCACCCAGCCAGAGGGAAAGGTTCTGCCGTTATAGGTATTAATGAACATATTGAGATCAAAGAGCGCTGCCTTATCAGGAGAATGCTCCAGGAAAAAGTCATGGATTAAGAGATAACCGTCAGGCTTCAACACCTTAGCGGCCTTGCTCAGGACTTGTGAAATCTCCCTCTCAGAGTAGGCATGCACAATATTGGACAGGATCACTAAAGCAAATTGCTTTGGCGGCAGCTTCCAGTCTTCCAGGATATTAGCCTCCTGGAACTGCACCCGTTCTATAAGCCCCCGCTCTTTGATCATCTCTTTGGTCACCGGGATCACCTGCTGTAGATCAACCAGTATGCCCTTCATATTTGGAAAGTGCTCCAAAAAACCAGCAGTGATCGCCCCAGAACCGGCCCCTAGCTCAAGGATCTCCCCCTCATCAAACAGTCCGGCAAAGATCGGTATCATTTCCTGAACTTTGGCTCGGGCTACATTATCCATTGCCCTGATATACTTCCTGATGCGCTGCATGAGTTCTAAACTGTCAGCATCATCCACATAGGAAATCCTTCCCCCAGCTTTGAGGCAGTCAGCAAGCTGACGCCATCCTGTGCTCAGGTACTTCCGCCAGAGGATCGATTCCCCTTGATAATACTTCTTCCCCTGCACCAGATAGTCAGCGGCCAGAGCAGTATTGGAGTACTTCCCCTCATAATGACACAACAACCCTAAGGAACAGAGGGCGCGCAAAAAACGCTCTGTTCCTTGCGGATCCCAGTTCAAACGCTCCGCCAATTCATGGGAGGTCATACCCTTATCATCCAATATGGTGAACAGATCATGCTCCAAAGCTGTAAACAGCATTTCAGAATACCAGTAAGCTGTGGCCAGGTCCTCCAGGTACTGGGGACCCGCCTCTTGGGGCTCGAAATTTTGAAAAGGCAACATCACTGCTCATACTCCTCCGATTTATTCCTGGCAACACCGCATTCCTCGAAGGTCAGCATCTTGCCCATTACCGCTGCAGCCCCCTCGATAATGCACATAGCCAAGGCTGCACCTGTTCCTTCACCCAGGCGCATTTTCAGATTGAGCACCGGAGTCAGCCCTAACTCTTTAAGCATCTTCTGATGGGGGTATTCCATCGAACAGTGGCCGGCAATCATGTAATCAACAGACTGGGGCGCAAGACGCTGGGCTAACAGTGCCCCGGCAGTAGAGATAAATCCATCAATCACAACAGGCACCTTATGGTAGGCAGCACCGAGAATAACCCCAGCAATACCGCCGATTTCAAAGCCTCCCACCTTCGACAGTACATCTAAGGGATCAGCAGGATCGGGTTTATTGACCTGAAGCGCCCTCTCGATCACCTCTATCTTGTGCTCCAGAACCTGTTCACTGATTCCGGTGCCTCTCCCGGTAGTTTCCCGCACTGGGAGGCCGGTAAGGGCAGCAAAAATGGCGCTGCTCGGGGTTGTGTTCCCAATTCCCATATCCCCAGTGCCTAATAATTCGTAACCTTCCTTAACAAGACAGCTGGCAACCTTGATCCCTGCCTCCAGGGACTGGACAGCCTGTTCTCTCGTCATCGCTGGCCCTTTGACCATATTCTGTGTCCCATAATCTACTTTGTGGGAGAGGATCTTGCCTGCCGCAACCAGATCTGCGAAGTCCTGAGCGACACCCATATCCACCACAACCACTCTCGCCCCAGCTACCTCAGCCAGAACATTGATCCCTGCTCCCCCGATCACAAAATTGTAAACCATCTGGGCAGTGACCTCCTGCGGGCAGGTGCTTACCCCCTCAGCCACAACACCATGGTCACCAGCCATAGTGACAATAGCTTTCTTTTTCACAGAAGGCTGTAAGGTCTCCTTGATCCCTGCTAACTGTTCAGCCAGATCCAGCAACTGTCCGAGACTGCCGATGGGAATAGCCAGATTATTCAGTCGTTCCCTGGCTCTTTTTCTCCAATCCTTGCTCACCGGCTTGATCCCTTTAATGACCTCCTGAAGTTGTAAAACCACCTGCTCTCCCTCCCTTTATTCCTCTGCTTGAGCTGGAACTTTCACAGAAACAGCAGCATCTTTCATTTTCAAAATACCTAAGTAAAGCATCCCGCTCACAAGCATGCTCAAAAAGTAACTGATATCAGCTCCCCCCATATTCTTAGCCAGGGGCCCCACATAGAGCGCAGAATTCATAAAGGGAATTGATACTGCTACACCGCAAATAAAAGAAAGGATCCCAGCCCAACCATTTGAGCGGGCAAATTCCGGCTTGCGCTGGCGGTAGAAGAAATCGCTCAAAACTACTCCAAGCCAGGGGGCCACCCAGTAGGAGAGAAGCAGCAAAAAGTTGCTGTAGGTATCTGCCAGCTTACCATAGCCAAAGGAGATGAGCAGCATTGCTGTTCCACCGATCACAACCGCAGAAAGCCACCTTTTGATGGGAATGCCCAAGGCCTGCATCGCCAAACCGCCACTGTACATGGCAACTGCGTTAATGGGAAAGATGCTGAGGATAATGGTCAGCAGAGCGGGGATCATAAAAACCCCCATCAAAGTAGAGAAGAATTCCATAGGGCCTGTTTGTGTCCCCAGAGATGCAGTCAAGGCACCGAGAATCTCCAGCCAAGTGGTAACAGCCAACATCCCCAGGTAGGTGTACAACCAGACCTGCAACTTCGATGTATTTTCCGGCAGATATCTGGAATAATCGGCTCCGATGGGGGTATAGCTGATCTGGTAGGAAAAAGTAACAGCAATAGCAAGGATAAATATGCCCCAACTAAACCCGCCGGAGCTATGTCCACTTACTGCAACAATAGTTGGTAGGTTTTTCAAAGCTACCGCAGTCACCATCACAAACAAACAACCTACAATAATCGACATCCAATGTGTAAAGGTGTGAATAAAGTTGTAACCGTAAATGGCGATCAACAGACTGGCCAGGGTCAAAATAATCAGTGCGCTATGATAACCGAGAGGTAATAACTTCTGCAGTGCCATCACTGCCAGCGCCAGGTTGACTGCCAACCAGCCGGTGTTATTCAATAAATTGAATACCGACAGCCCGGCAACCCCCTTTTTACCGAAAACACGCTCGCTGCCAGGTATCACCGGCTGCCCCAGACCGGGACCCATTGCTGAAATCATGGCTAAGAAGGCCGCGCCAAGAACATTACCGATGATAATAGCCAGAATGGCATATTTCAGCGACAGCCCAAACTCAACACCCAGAAACCCTGTAAACCAGGTCACCACATTGAGATTGGTGGCAAACCAAAGGGTAAACATCTGCTTTGGCTTCCCATGCCGCTCTTCCTTGGGAATCTTTTCGACTCCAAAGGGCTCGACTTCCATTACCTTTTCCTGATAAACGGTCATTGCTCATTCCTCCATTCATTGATTTTTAGAATAAAAAAAGTCCACACTGATATCAGCGTGGACTTTACCATCATCCAGCTTACCACTACCCCACCGCGAGGCGTGATTAAGTTTTTTCAGGCAGGTCTCCTGACTCGCAGCTTAACCTCCCCTGGCCCTTCCCGGAATGGTGAACCACCCAGTGGATATGCCAGGATCGTATCTGCTCACAGTGGCGGGTCCGTCCGGGATTCTCACCCGGTTCCCTATTCTCCCCATTGGGGCACCTGAAAAAATTATCATATTCAGTTTTGTCTATCATTATATTGATAAGTTCGATTATGTCAAGAGTACATGTGGATATAGTCCCGGTGATCAGTCGGTTTATCCCTGCTTAGCGCAAATCCTTGATAAAGATTGTTACTTGCCCTTGACATAGGAACAAATAAAGGCAGTCAAAGGGAAACATTGATGTTGAGCTAGGCAACTGTGCGCAAGGGAGCTATCACAGGAGTCGATTGGGTGTTTTTTGGGAAAGTATATGGGCAACTTCAACAGAAGCTTAGGTCGCAAGCAGCAGGGATAAAGCTGATGGATGGGAATACTGAGTGATCGGTCGGCGGTTTCATTGAAATTCAAACAGGCATTAACTAAACTAGAGAAGACAGAAGATATGCCATCGGTCAAGTGGGACAATCTTTAGAATATGGCACAGCGTGGCACATGAGGCGCTTTACGATGTCCGGTCGGCTAGAGCAAAACAGCATCAATAACCGCTTGGTTTCGGAGGAGAGGACATGCAAAAGGTGATAGTTGTTGGCGGTGGACCAGCAGGGATGATGGCAGCGGCTACTGCAGCTGAGAATGGTGCAAAGGTAACCCTGCTAGAGAAAAAAGAGCAAAGCTTAAAATAACCGGAAATGGCCGCTGTAACATTACTTCGGCTTTAAAAGAAGAGCATTTTATTTCTGGTTATGCAAAAAATGGACGTTTTCTCTACAGCGCCTTGAAGCAGTTTTCCAACCAGGACTTAATTAACTTCTTTAATAAAGTAGGGTTGAAAACGGTTATTGAAAGTGATCAGCGGGTCTTTCCTGCCAGTGGCCGAGCAGAGGACGTGGTACAGGTCCTTTACCGGAATATGCTAGATAATGGTGTGGAAATTATTTGTAATTGTCGGGTGCGGGGTGTGGATATAGAAGCATCCCAGATCAAGGGAGTTAAGACAGAGCAAGGCTTTATTCCCTGTGACTCCGCCATTATTGCTACAGGAGGCATGTCATACCCCAGTACCGGATCCACCGGGGATGGATATGATTGGGCGCGAGCTGCCGGGCATCGCATAATCCCACCCCGCCCTGGATTGGTCCCATTAGTTGCCAAAGAAAAATGGGTCACAGAGCTGCAGGGCTTAAGCCTTAAGAATATAGAGGCCACTGCCTACCGGTTAGACGGCAGCCGTATTAACCAGAAGTTTGGCGAAATGCTGTTTACCCATTTTGGTGTATCAGGCCCAATTATTTTGAACATGAGCAGAGATATAAGTGAAATACTTTATAACCAGCGGGAAACAGTACGACTGTGCATAGATTTGATGCCAAACTTAATTGAGGAAGAACTAGATGAGCAGTTGCAGCATGAATTAGCTATCTATTCCCGGCACTTGTTAAAAAATTCGCTGAACCGTCTATTACCTAAAAGATTGATCCCCGTAATATTAGCATTAAGCAATATTGACGGAAACAAGGAGAGTAGTCAGGTGACCCGGGTAGAGCGCAGAAAATTGCTGCCTCTGTTAAAGGGTATGGAAATAACGATCACTGCAACCCGTCCTCTTAGCGAAGCCATAGTTACTGCTGGGGGAGTAGATATTAAAGAAATTAATCCCAAGACAATGGAGTCAAAGCTAGTTAAAGGTTTGTACTTTGCTGGTGAAATACTGGATGTGGACGGCTATACCGGAGGGTTTAATCTGCAGGCCGCATTTTCCACCGGCTACCTGGCAGGCAAGTCTGCTGCTCAAAATGTTGATGGTTAATTGGCATCATCTGCTACAAGAAACTAAAAATATTAGTACATTTCAGGATAAGTCAACCGTCTCCAGCAATAAAATGCATTCGCAGTACTGACTGTCATCTGCACAAAAGAGGTGTTATGGTAATGAACTACAACACACGACCTGCGAAGGTTGTTACTTGCCGTTGACGAAGGAATAGCTAATGACAGCCAAAGGGAAACATGGATGTTGAGCTAGGCAACTATGCGCTATTGAAGCGTCATAGGGCGCAGTTTGCTATAAAGCGATGCGTCTTAGGGCAAATTAAACCGAGTTAATGTCGCCAGCGCAGGGTTAAACACTACTTAGAGAGGATACTTTTCACAATCACTCAAACTCTCCCCTTGCTCAAACAGCGCAACAATCCCAGAGATAATGAGGGGGGACTACCCCCACTTATCGGTGTCCCCCTGATCAACCCTGATAGGTCAAGCTAAACATTGCCCAAGTATACATATTTTAGCTTTTCCAGTGCAATCTCTTTTGCCCTTTTCAGTGTGGCAACAGGTGTAGGAGGCAGGTCGAACTTATACCGTGGGAAATAACGGGATAAATGAAGGGGGATCGATGGATCCAGAGAGGCTATCCAGTCCACAAGTGAACTGATCTCTTCCTCGCTGTCATTCATCCCAGGCACCACCAAAGTGGTAATCTCCACATGGCAATACTTGTGGGCAAGTTCTACAGTTCTCAAAACCGGGTCTAGCTGACCGCCGCAGGTTTTGCGGTAAAATTCATCTGTAAAAGCCTTAACATCTATATTCATCGCATCAATGAAGGGGAGCAGTTCCATTAAGGGCTCTTTTTGCACAAAACCATTGGTAACTAAAACATTTTTCAGCCCCTCTTGGTGCGCCCTCTTTGCTGTATCATAGACGAACTCATACCAAATCATGGGCTCTGAATAAGTATAGGCAATACCGATAGAGCCTGCTCTCCTGGCATCCAGCGCGATCCCCACCAGTTCTTCAGCTGTAACTTCTTTTGTTGGGGGATCCCCATGGGCGATCTCCCAATTCTGACAGAAACCACAGCGGAAGTTACAGCCAAAGGTGCCCACAGAAAAGATCATAGAACCCGGGTAAAAACGGTGAAGAGGCTTTTTTTCGATTGGGTCGATCCCCCAGGAGGTTAGTCTACCGTAATTCAAAGTATAGAGAAGCCCGTCTCGGTTCTGGCGAGCCCGGCAGATCCCTTTCTTCCTAGGCTTTATTTTGCAGTTCTGGGGGCAGAGATGGCACCAAACCAGCTGATCATCCAGTTTTTCATAATACCTAGCTTCCTGCATCAAACCACTCCTCAATGGGTCCAGTATAAGTCACCAATCTCCTGTCATCTGCCCTCTTTGTAGCGGATCACTTCAAAACGATAGAGCTTAACCGGCTCCCC
>DULM01000176.1 GCA_012840405.1 Syntrophomonadaceae bacterium
AAAGGTGATGTGAAAGAACTGCTCTATATTGAAGCAGTTCAATAAAAAACTGTAATGACCTATAAGGGGCAGCTTTTTCCGCTGCCCCATACTGTAAAGACCCCCTGTGACTGTGACGAGGGGACGGGGTTACTGTTACCAATTCAAATGTGTCAAGCCTTCGTCCCCTTGGCACATTAACAAGGGTGTGACAGGGGATGGGGTTACTGTCACAAATTCATGACTGATCGGGCCGATTACAGACCGATTACCAGGACAGGTTGGGTGATCGGGCCGGAGTGAGTCAAAGCCGTCCCCTTGACTTACTAAATAATGTCCCCTTGCTTCCAAAAGGAAGCAGAAAGAACGTCCCCTTGCTTCCCTTTGCTTCTAATATTAACTGTGGTACAATAAAGCTAAATTACAGATTTTTTGAGGAGTAAAATGAGGATAGTGTTTTTTAACTAATCAAATTTAATATTTCTTGAAAGGTGCTCCTCCCCAAAGCTTGCTTCTTGGGTTTAAGGGGATCAGTGTGCACTTTTTTAAGAGATGATAGTTAAAAAACACTTACAGGAAAATAAATATAATAGTTTGGTTTAATGCTGCAGTAACACACCTGGGGTGTTTGCTGCAGTTTTGTTTTTTTAGCTGTCATCTCTCAGAGCTTGACAAAATAAGGGGGATGATGTATGAACCTGCGTTTTCAGGGTCTTTATAAAAGCTATCAAGGTAAAACTGTCTTGGAAAATATCAGCGGCAGCATAAATGGTAAAGATAAAATAGGGTTGATCGGAATAAATGGAATCGGCAAAACAACACTGGCTAGGATCCTTGCAGGAAAAGAAACACCTGATCAAGGGGAAATCAAGCTCTCCCCGGCAGATAGCACAATTCTGTATATAGAGCAGTATCCTCTGTTTGAAGATACAATTACTGTTTATGATGAGTTATTGAGGTTGGCTGTTTCAGGCAGCAGCAGTAATCTAACTGATAGCGAGGCAAAGGTTAAGATGACTCTTAACAAGGTTGGTTTGGATCAGCAGAAGTGGGCGCAGAGAGCGGCAAGTTTAAGCGGTGGCGAAAAGACCAAACTGGCACTCTGCAAAGCCATGGTCAGCAGTTATGACCTGCTTATATTGGATGAGCCAACTAACCACCTTGATCTAAAAAGTTATGATTGGTTGGAGGACTTTGTACATTGCCTTGATAAACCGGTAGTTGTTATATCCCATGACCGTTATTTCCTTGATAATGTGGTAAATAAAATATGGGAATTGACTGCTAAAGGTATTAAGGTGTATCCAGGCAATTACTCCGATTATAAAGTGCAGAAGGAAAATGAGCTGAAAACCATTGCCAGAGAGTATGAGAAGCAGCAGATGGAAATAAGGCACTTAAAAGAAGTAATAAATGAAAGAAAGAACTGGTATGAGGGTGCACATAAGGCTGCTGGAACACATGATTTTTACAGAGCCAAAGCGAAAAAACATGCCAATGTATTTAAAGCGAAAAGAAAACAGCTGGAAAGGATAGAAAAAGCTGCGATCAGCAAACCGGAAAAAACAACTGCTCCGGGCTTTCAGTTGATCAATAAAAATATTATCGGCACTAAATTGCCGCGGTTTCTGGTAAGAGGGAAGAACCTGTCCAAAAACTACGGTGAGAAGAAGATCTTGCGAGGGGTTTCATTTGATATCAGGCGCGGTGACAAGATCGCTGTTATCGGTGATAATGGTGCGGGAAAAACAACCTTTCTTAAAACAATATGCGGCTTAGAAAAATACAGTGGAACAATCAGCATCAATCCCTCGGTAAAGATCGGCTATTTTGCCCAGGAGCTTGACAGCCTGCATGATGATGCATCTGTACTGGATGATGTTTTAAGTGTGGGAGCAACTGTTGATGATGCCAGGTCAATTTTGGCGGCTTTACTTTTTCGAGTTGATGATGTTCATAAAAGAATTGACAATCTAAGCATGGGGGAGAAGGGCAGGGTTGTTTTTGCCAAGCTGATCCTATCCGGTGCAAACCTGCTTGTTTTAGATGAGCCCACAAATTATATGGATATCCCATCAAAAGAAAAGATCGAGGATGTGCTTGATGAATATATGGGTAGTATTATTTTTGTCTCCCATGATCGATATTTTATTAAAAGGCTGGCCAATAGGGTCTTTGTGATAGATAATCAGAGTTTATACTGTTATGATGGCGATTATGACTATTATTTAGCCAAATGTAAAGAGCAGAAAATGAAGGAGGAAATCGGCGTAGAATACAAGGATTTAGCTGAGAGCATCAGCAAATTAGAGTGTGAATTGGCCTTTTTGGGCGGTCGGCTCAATGAAGTTGTGGATGAAGAAGAAAAAGAAGCATTGAGTAAAAAGTATTTGGAGGTGGCAAAGGAACTAAATAAACAAAAAGAAAGACTGAAGGGGTAGAAGAGTGTATATTTGATGGACAAAATATTTATTTTTTGTAAACTATAGATGGTAAAGAAGCCGCAGAAAAGGGTGATTTATTTCATATGAAGAAAAAAACAAACTATATGGCTTTAGGAATGTTAATTGGGACCGCAGTTGGCGCTGCA
>DULM01000217.1 GCA_012840405.1 Syntrophomonadaceae bacterium
AACAATCTCTTTTTTGTACTCGGGGTCAAATCGTTTGTTGTACTTACTTTCTGCCATCGTGGACACATCCTCTCTCAACCTAATTATAGATTCTTTCTAAGTGTCCGGCAAACCTAGTACAGTCTACCATTATCAACTTGAAGTGTTAAGCCTTGATCTCTAGTACCGTTCGGAAAACGATTCTTAACAGCTTTGTCAAAGGCCTTTAACCACTCGGTAGCTCTTGATCGGGAATTAATTTCATAACCAACGATAGAACGATCATAACGGTCAATTATTGCCATGATATAGAGCCATCCATAACCATTTAGGTAAGTCTTGGTCATATCCATTTCCCATATTTGATTGGGCTTAGATGGTTCACTAGGGCGCTCCTTCATTTGAACAATCCGGCGGTTCTTTAACCGCTGCTGGCTGAGCCCTAGTTTATTCATAATCCGATGAACTCGTTTCTGGCTAACGCTTATGTTATATTCGCGCTTAAGTATGATACGAATACGACGGTAGCCATACAGGGGATATCGGTTACAGGCTGTTTTAATTGAAACAGATAATTCTTTCTCAGTTATGTAGTTTTGTCTAGGTTCAGCTGTTTCTTTTTTCTTTCGAGTACGAGGGTAGAACCGTGATCGAGGTACTCCCAATATATCTGCGGCATCCTTAATACTAATGCCATGTTTTCTCAGTTCATTGGCCAATGCAGCATAGGATGCAGTATCTACTTGAGATGTTTGCGCGCAAAGAAATCTTCCGTTTTTTTTAGTATCTCTACCTCAAGGGTTTTGCGCCCCAGGGCTTGTTCAAGATCCTTTATCCTCAGTTCTAGGTTCTTAACCTGGTCGGTTTTACCGTTATTCTGAAGTCCCTGGACTCCACCGGCGATAAACTGGTCTCTAAGTTTATAGTAAGTAGCGGTGGATACCCCATATTTTCGGCATAAATCTGAGACAGGTATTTCTCCTTTCAGGCCGCTAAGTACTAAGGCTAATGCATCATCTGTAGACAGTTTTTTCTTTGGCATGGTAGTTCTCCTCCTATTTAGATTCTACCATAACCGTGTTGTCACTCTATGGGTATCAGTATAGATACGCTAAGGTATCTAGCCCACTTCGCTGCAGCGTATTCTGGATGCTCATCTATAAACGCATATTTTTCTTCAGGTTTAACTTTTGGTTCTTCGCGAAGTAGGCCGCAGCTTTTTTTAGCATGTCACGCTCAATTTTCAGTTCGGCGTTTTCAAGCTTTAATGCTCGGTTTTCCTCTTCCATCATTGCAAATTGCGTTTTTTCTCCTTCTGGAGTGTACTTTTTCCTCCAACGGTACAGCAGGCTCACACTGATCCCAAGATCACCCGCTACCTCTTTGACTGTTTTGCTGCTTGCATAACTCAACTTAACCGCATTCTTTTTGAATTCCTCATCATATCGTTGTCTGGTTTTTGACATGGCTTTCTTCTCCTTTGCCATTTTATTTTTATCTTACCAGACTATCCGAAATTATAGCACCGACCCCAATATTGATGCTCTGTTACAGATATTTCAAGGAACAGAACAAAATCATGGAAAAAGCCGTATCGCAGATAAAAGAATATATGTCCGGCAATAAAAATGCTCGCACCGCTTGCTGCTCTGAATATCTACAATGGCATTATGCATGAGGAAGCAAAAGAGTTTCAAACCATAAAAGAGTTTGTCGAGCTTTCGGATCAGGAGTTAGACCGAATATAAACACTGGTACAAAACCTTTTGAAAATTACAAAGCTTGACGCGGGCACTATTTGCTTTGAGAAATCTCAAAATCATTCCTCGTATTCTCTAACAGGCATGAATGATGATATATTAAAAAGAAAGGTAGCACTATCCATAGCGATCGGTGCTACCTTTTTTACTTAAACTCTTAATTGTTTCTAAAAAAACTGTTGACAAACAAAATTTGGCATGCTATAATTCTAACGAACGTTAAAGAAAGGAGTTGTATTATGGCAGATACGGATTTAAGAGAGCGAATCAAAGAGGTAGCGGTTGAGCATTTCAACGCCAACGGTTATCATGGAACAACGATACGTAATATCGCCAAAGATGTAAACTGCTCTCTGCCTATGATCTATTATTACTACAAAAATAAAAAAGAGATGTTTGATGAAATTATTAAAAAGGATTTTTTTAATCTTTTAGAAAAGCAGGCATCACTCTTGAAAATTGATAATGTCGTTGATTTTTATACAAAGTTTATTTACGATTTGAACTTCTTGAGCAACTACGATAAACAAGTTTATCGCCTTGGCATCAAGGTTTACTTATCATTCGATGGCGACGAGGAACTGATGAGCCTTATGGATGAGTGGGAAAAGAGTATATTACCTAGGCACTATCAGCTTCTCAAACCCTATATAAAGAATGTTGGAAATGAAATTGCAGTAGTGAGAACACTGGTGCATTTGTTAGAAACGATGATCGAAAACATTATTGTGAAAAACAGATATCTACCTGAGGATGAAATAAGGGAAGAGATCTCAATTGTTCTGCAAGGCTGCGTATAGTTCGTTTTTAGCCTAAAAACCTAGATAAATATAAGTCGGCACGCAAAATTGCCGTTTTATATTCCCAATAGGCTAACGAACGTTTTATTAATATAATAAAAAGGAGAGATGAAAAATGAAAATTGAAAAAAGGCTGACCGTGTTACAAAACACATATGCGGCATTTGTCGCGGAGACTGTAAACACCTATGAGAAATTAAGAGCATTGGAGACGATTGTTGAAAGAAGAAAAGAAAGACAGGCACAGACGGCGCCCTATTTGAATCAGCAATTGGGCATTCAAAGTGTTGAAGACGTCTTCTCTACGCTTTCAGAAATCTATGGCTGCGCAAATTGGTCAGTGAAAAAAACTGAGGAGGGTTATGTTGCCATAGCGACTTCATGTAAACTTTGTGCGCTGTCAAAGAAGATGGGCGGAGCAAACCCTTGTAATGGCTGGTGCCTTGATCCTATGATTGCTATGTTATCCGACGTGTGCAAAATCGATAGCAAATACATAACTGTTGAAAGCACTTTAATGAACGATGACTGTTGCAAAATTTCTATTAATGTGGGGACAGAACTATAACGAAAGTAAGTTCCCAGCATTGGGGGGTAATGATGTTAAAAAGTCTTTATGAGCATAAGAAAACCAACAAAAATATTTATGATGGTATAAGACAATACTGCATAGTTGAACGGGTAAATGAAGAGTACCTTAGGAGTTCTATAAGTGAAAACGGATTGGGGGGTAAGCCGATAAAAAGATATATTATCATCGCCGTACTAATACTTAGTAGCATTGGATCAGGAATCGGCTGCAGTCAAAATGAGGGAAAGCATTACAGTTTTCTGTAAAAAAGCATATGGAAAATAGCATATGTCTAGAAGAAGTAAATTTCAAAAAGCTCAGGTTGGCAAAAAAGGAGGTGTTTATTTCGTGGAAAAGCTGGGACATAACAGAACTCTATTTGGCATAACTGTTTTCTTATTATTATTCCTTGTGCAGATAATTTTGGGGAAAGTGGGATCCTTTTTCGCAAATATGATCCCATACCAAAAAATAGATCCTTACAACATTTTTGCTGGCATTTCAATTCATCATGCTATTCAAATGATCATCGCAATAATAGCTATCATAATGCTAAGCAAGTTGTTAAAAATTGATTTTTATTTTAAGCTCGGTGATATAAGTAAAGGAATGAAATACTTAGCTTTATTTACTGCTGTTTTTGCAATAATTTCAGTCGCTGTACACATTCTCATGCTTGTTAATGACCAATTGCCAATATATGATTTCCCTTTAGACAGGAAAAACATTCTCGGAACCTTGGGATTCCAATTATTCTTAAGCGGGCCGTCAGAAGAGATCATATATCGAGCATTAACAATAACTATGTTAGTATATGCCTTTGGAAAAAGCATCCCAATAAAAGGGAATATTACATTGGAAGTAATACTAGCATCGTTATTATTCTCATTTGCTCACATCAACTGGTCTTTTAATCCGTTTGTTTTTGAGGTGAACTTTTTTCCCATTTTATATGCATTTGTACTTGGAAGCATTCAAGGAATTGTATTTCAAAAAAGTAAAAGCATTTTATATCCCATTTTAATGCATAGTTTTAGCAATGTTTTAATGGTTGGCGTCGGTTATTTGTTCGTAGCTTAGAAACGCCATCCGGGGACAGGGGGACAGGGGGACAGCCGTCCCCCTGTCACATGCTACCTTCTCTGAAAACATCATAATCTCATCAGATATAATAATCTATTCTGCGATGGATATGAAAACAGTGCTCTGTAGTGTATTGCTGTTTCATAATAATCACTAAATAAAAACGTGTTGTTTGTAACTTTTAATAACTTGTTTGTGTCGCTGCTTGGCAGCAGAATGGAGAGAAGTATGAATTATGGGATTATCACGGTTGGATCCATGGGGGATGTAAAACCATTTGTTGCACTTGGAAAGGGACTAAAAAAGAGAGGCCATCGGGTAAAGATTACAACTTTCAGCAAGTTCAGAGAATACATAGAGGCAAGTGGCATCGAGTACGGTCCGCTTACGGGTGATGCTGCGGAAGTGATCAGGCAACTGGTCGGGTTACATGTTTCTTCTTTTGAGTATTTCATGAATCTGGGAAAGCTTTTGAAACCTGTGAAAAAGCAGTTCCTGTCGGATATCGAACAAGCCTGTGCCGGAATGGATGCCATCCTTTATTCTACCCTTGGCGCTGTGGCGTGGCATGTTGCTGATAAGTATGGTATACCGTGTTTTCGTGTGCATTTCTGCCCGTTGGACCCAACAAATGAGTTTCCAGTCATGACCGCACCGATTCTGCCCTTCGGAGCACCCTACAACCGATTGACTTTCTGGATTGGCGACAGGTTATGGTCTCATGTTACCCGAAAGTACCTGAACGATTGGCGCGTGGAAATGGGTCTTGAAAAAATTAAGCCCTTTGCTTTTCCATACCGCTGTCTACATGGAGAGGAGATTCCGACCCTATATCCTTTCAGCTCATTGCTCTGTCCAAAACCGCACGAGTATGGCAAGGAAAAATATCTCACTGGCTTTTGGACTGATGCTGATGATGCGGATTATCAGCCGGATGAAAAGCTTGCTGAGTTCCTTGCTGCCGGACCAAAACCTATATACTTAGGTTTTGGAAGCACGGTGGGAGGTGATTATGACCAGGCCTTGTCCATTGTAATGGAAAGCCTTAAAAGGACGAAACAAAGAGGGATTTTCTCAGCCGGTTGGGGGGATTTATCAAAGGTTAAATTGCCTGATAACGTAATCCAGGTTGACTATGTCCCCCATGAATGGCTTTTTGAGCGTGTATCTGCAGTGGTGCATCATGGCGGTGCTGGAACAACCGCGGCTGCACTCCGGGCAAAAGCTCCTAATATTATTATTCCGTTCGGAGGAGATCAGCCTTTTTGGGGGAATTGTGTATATAAACAGGGATTGGGACCGAAGCCGATTATGAGAAAGAGGCTTACTGCGGATAATCTGTCGGCTGCGATCCTTGAGACTGTACAGAACACGCAGATTATCGAAAACTCAAGGGAAATCGGCACCTTATTGCGTGATGAAAATGGTGTAGAAAATGCGATATCTGTGATTGAACAAAAAACATGTGGGAGGCTGCCAAAATGAAATCCATTATCAATACGTTTTCCACCATGCATTTTGAACCTATTTCATATGTAGAGTTATGGTTGATATGTTCCTGCGAACGATGATTTTTCATAAATAAGCTAAAACCCATTGACATGTTTCCCTGAACAGATTCTATAATGGTCTGAATGGAGCCTACGTTCTTTCAGTTTTTCAGAGGAATCATCCATCAGCATTATTGAGACCGGGTATAAAGTAGATTTTTCTTTAATTTACTAATTGCAGGTGTTTCAATACCTCTCTTAATTATTAGTTCGTCAAATTCATGCTGTAGAAAAATCATCTCATTCTTTGCTGCAATACAATGTTTGGCCATTGTGATTTCTGCAAGAGTTGTTTTTGATTATTCTCGTTAATTCAGACCGGCATTCCTATCTTATCCGGCCACTTATTCTCGAGATATCCGGACACCGTTCCTACAGTATCCGGCCAGCATTATACCATTTTGCCACAGGTAGTTGGGCAGAGATTGCGATGGATTTTCTGCCATGGCGGTCATCAATAACTTCCAAAAGGTCTCGACAGGCACCAGATTCAATAGGTGCCATGCCGAAATCATCCAAG
>DULM01000220.1 GCA_012840405.1 Syntrophomonadaceae bacterium
CACATTTAGCGTAAAAGGAAAGGGTATCTATGCTCTATGTCTAACTAATAGATAGAAATAATGGTAAATTAGCCCGGTCTTTCATGAGTGTTACTTGTTTGCTGGCCGTGATCGCGTATCCATGGTGCTGAGAAGGGTGCTGATATATGCCATCGGCACGTTACCAGAGATTGCTTAGTTATTGAATAAACAGGTAGCAGGTTTTTGGGGGTGGAGACGGTATGAGTTCTTTTCCTTGGACCTCTTTTTATATGGAGTTTGCTGACAAGCTCTTGCAGTACAAAGATAAGCGTTCTGAGCTTCTTACTCTATTGAGAGAAGTCTATGATAATTTAGGGCTGCGTTATCCGTTTATAGAAAAGGGTGAACCTCTGGATGACATTTGCCCGTTTACTGTATTTGGCTGTTTTAATAAAGGAATATCTGAGAAAAACCGCATTGCGCTGATGGGGGGTATCGGGAGCAAACTTGGTGTTAAAACTCCAGCTCCTACAAAATTTGATGGTATCCCGGTATTGAACAACATGCTTGCTTGGTTTTTTTCAAATAAAGATTACAGAAAAGATGATGATATACCTAACCTTTGGGGTATGTTTGAATCTGCAATAAAGTATGCGGATAATCGTTCAGAAGAATCTAAAGCAGCATTTATATCTTTTTATAATAGAGTTAGAAAGCAGCGTCTGATTAAATGGAATTTAACCATGGGGTTGTATTGGATACGGCCGTTTTTTTATTTAAACCTTGACGAACGAAACAGAAGTTATTTGAGGAAAAAAGGTAACCCTTATTATGCAATTATTTCAGGGATATCTAATCTGAATCAGCTACCCGATGCAGAAACCTATTTAAAACTGATTGCTGCCTGTAAAGAAATCTTTGAAAAAAGTGATACCCCGCACAACAGTTTTCCTGAACTGTCATATGGAGCATGGCTGGCAACAACTAGCGATGAGCCTGATAGGCGTATCGAAAGTGAAAAAAAGTTTTGGATTTATGCCCCCGGCAACAATTCTTCTAAATGGGAGGAATTTTATACCCAAGGAATCATGGGTATCGGCTGGGATGAAATGGGCGACCTGAAACAATACCCCAGCAAAGAGGCCATGAAAACCAAAATGAAGGAACTGTACGGCGCGGAATACTCATATATAAACTCAGCCCTTGCTACCTGGCAGTTTGCCAATGAAATACAAGTTGGAGATATTGTATATGCCAAGAAAGGATTATATAAAGTTATTGGCCGCGGCATAGTTGAATCCGATTATATTTATGATGCCGGAAGGGATGAATATAAACATATCCGTAGAGTTAAATGGTCACATAAGGGGGAATGGGAGCACCCAGGGCAGGTTGTTGCGAAAACACTTACTGACATCACTCCCTACACCGATTATGTGAAGAAATTGGAAGCCCTCTTTATCGATGACGATTCCGCAGATGTTATCGAAGAAAAAGAAATTGTGTACGAGCCCTACACCGAAGATGACTTCCTCAGTGAAGTTTTCATGGATGCCGAACGTTACAATACATTGGTTGACCTCGTAAAAACCAAGAAAAATATCATACTGCAGGGCCCGCCTGGTGTCGGCAAGACTTTTGCCGCGAAAAGGCTTGCTTTTTCGATGATGGGTGAAAAGGATACCAGCCGGGTTATGATGGTTCAGTTCCATCAAAGTTATAGTTATGAAGATTTTATTATGGGCTTCCGGCCGTCAAAAGACGGTTTTGAATTGGTGCCAGGGCCATTTTATGAGTTCTGTAAGGCTGCTCAGGATGACGATGAGAGAGATTATTTCTTTATCATTGATGAGATCAATCGCGGGAACTTAAGCAAAATATTTGGCGAACTGCTGATGCTTATAGAAAAAGATAAGCGTGGAGAAAAACTGCGCCTGCTCTATTCTAATGAGTTGTTTTCTGTTCCCAAAAATGTTTATCTGATCGGCATGATGAATACTGCAGACCGCAGCATAGCCATTATTGATTATGCATTGAGAAGAAGATTTGCTTTCTTTGATCTAGAGCCGGCTTTTGAGTCCGAAGGATTTAAAAATTTCATGCGAGAGGCCAACAACCCCAAGCTAGAAGCCTTGGTTGAGCAAGTAATAGCTTTGAATGAATTTATCAGCAAGGACGAATCTCTGGGTGAGGGTTTTAGGATCGGCCATAGTTATTTTTGTACAGATGAGGAGATAACAGATGACTGGTTGAGGGGTGTTGTTAAATATGAGCTGCTGCCGCTTTTGCATGAATATTGGTTTGATGAGAAATCAAAAGTCGAGCAGTGGTCAAAAAGGCTGTGGGATGTTGTAAATGATTAGAATTCAGAATATTTACTATATGCTTGCCTACGCGTTTCAAGTTTTACATGAGGACAGCTATCAAAAAGTAGCAACTGAGGAATTCGAGTATGTCTCTGATTTATTTGCAGCAATATTAGCTATAGGTATTGGCAACCAAATCAAAAGAGGCCTGGGCAGGGAGTATATAGAGAAAACAGAAGCCATCAGTTCGCCTACTGGAAAAATAAATGTTTCTTCTTCCATAAAACAGCTATCAATGCTGAGAAAAAAATTAGTTTGCGATTTCGATGAGCTTACCAAAAACGCTTATGTCAATAAAATCCTTAAAACCACTTCTATGTTGCTGATACGTTCTCCCGAGGTTGCTCCACAACGAAAGAAGGCTTTGAAAAAGGTAATGCTTTACTTTGTCGATGTTGATGAGGTCAACCCTCGCAGGATTCAATGGTCGAGTATTAAATATCACCGCAATAACGCTACTTACAAGATGCTGATGAATATCTGCTATTTGGTTATTGAAGGTATGCTCCTCACTGAACGGGACGGTTCCCTGAAGCTGACCCGCTATGTAGACGATCAGCGTATGCACAGGCTGTTTGAAAAGTTTGTGTTGGGATATTACCGCAGGCATTACCCGCAATTTAATGCTTCGCCTGCCTATATAGAGTGGAATGTGGATGATGGTGTCATAGAATTTCTGCCGGAAATGAAAACAGATGTAACTCTTTATTATAAGGGCAAAACCCTGATTATCGATACCAAATATTATGGGCGCACTATGCAAACAAATAGCTTGTACAACAGCCATACTCACCATTCCCACAACTTGTACCAAATCTTTACCTATGTAAAAAACATGGATACAACAAATTCCGGCAATGTCAGCGGTGTCTTGCTTTATGCCAAAACTGATGAAGAGATCGTACCGGACAACGAGTATATGATGAGCGGCAATCGCATTTGCGTCAAAACCCTAGATTTAAACATGGAATTTACTAATATTGCTGAGCAGCTCAACGCTTTAGCGGAAGGATTGCTGCTTTAATAGACATAGCCTTGATTTACTTTTCTAAAAAGCTTGGCGCCAGGCCACCTTTCATAAACCCGGAAATTCAGCATCCGGGCATCTTCGTTTTAGTTCAGTGATAAATATATGAGGGTCAATGGGGGAGATTATTGTAATGTCGTAACCGTGTTTGATTTTTATCCGGTCAAGAGAAAGCGCATAGCCTCCTGATGGGTCTCTAGTGCGTTTGACACTACGTATTTTGCTGTAGGGAATCTTTTGATAGAAGGGCCCGCACTTGATTTCCAGTGAATTATCTGTCAGGGTATACCCGGTTTTAAACCAAATCCATCCGAAAAGCGCCAGGTTCAAAATTAAACTTATCAATAATATAAAATATCGGTCTGCTTCTGTTGCGGCTAGATATATACCGGATAAAAGACTACACCAGATGACAATACCCAGCCAAAGGTCTTTTTTGGATGGGAAGTACATTTCGGTACCTCCTCTCTCCCAGGAAATTAAAGGCCTGAGGGGTTTATCGAGACAGTTAAATCTTTTCCAAACGCCTGAGGAAATAGCAGAAGAATTTAAAGTTGTTCCAAAAGTACCGTATAAATTTTCGTACAAGTTTGAGGATAGCTCCGGCAAGCAGTCTACAATGATGATTGAGGATTGGGAAATCGGTATGTTGTACTTCAACTGTTTAAAACGAGTGAACGGTGACAAAAAAAGGGCCATCGCTAAGGTCAGAAAAAAATACTATGATTTCTTTAGTACAAGAGATCTCCACTTTTTCCTTGGCACGACGAAGCGGTTCCATAATGTTTCACCTAACCCGTTTATCATTATAGGTGTGTTCTACCCACCGATGCCATCACCAACTAAACAGTTGAGCCTATTTTAAATTTTTACCCCTAGGGGGTATTAGGAGAATCAAAAAGAGCTTGGCTTTTTCACTATTTCTCTTATAAGCTCCTGGTAGTCCACAAAATATTGCGGTTCTCCGCCTGGAGTCCGTCTGATGACATATCCGGATGCCCCCGCATATCGAATGCTTAAACCATCTTCTAGACGAAACCAGACACGTCCATAGGGGTTGTCTTTATCGAGCAAACGCACCGGTTTACTAGGATCCAGATTAAATTTCACACCCAGAGCAGTTAAATCTTCAAACAACCGCCATTCAGGTTCTGTTTCTAACAATAATTGTTCAAGAGTACGCGCACGCTCCAGACCCAGCCGGCTGGTCCAGCGATGTTGGGTAAATCTAATACCTCTGGTATTGATTATAGGAACTTCCATTTCCAATACCTCACCTAATTTAAAAAGCACCTGAGGCTCTTCCAATTTGCGTTTGGGCTTCCAGGGAGTTGCTATTTCCTTCCTTGGGACAATTTCGATGCTTTTCACCGGCGCATAATGGGTTACTGCCCCGGGTTTGCGTATTTCTTGCGGGGAATAAATTGCCACCCATTTGGCAGCATATTGTCGCTCTTGGGTTTTCAGCAAAGGCATATAATATAACTGCTTCTCAATTATCCATTGTAAATGCTGGCGCTGGTTCCCTGCGCTCAAGGTACCTATAACTACGGGTTCCGCTGCAGATGAACGCCAGTCCATAGCTCGTTCATAGATGCTGTGCGGTAAAGTATGTTGTGCGATGCTGAACCCGCCCATTTTCAATCTGCTGCGCAGCCATTCTCTAACATATTCTTTGTTGGCAGGTAAAAACGGTAAAGCTCCTACTCCAATCTGATTCAGAGCTTTCCACAGTCTGCTTTCATAGAAAGGAACTTCGGTTACCCCTCCTGGAAAAACTGCCGCCGCCTCTACCACTGTTCTTCTTTGTACTGTGCTGCCATCACTGCGTCTTTGAGATTCCAGAATGGCATCCCGATATCGGTGCATGGAATTTAGAGTATCTTCGGGAGGCCCTGGGGACTTATAGCGGGTTATGTATTCAGGTGAAGCATCCAGCCTGTACTTGGCATCAAGAACCAGATGCATTGTTGGCCAATCCTTTTTTTCTAGGGTAATCACCATATCCGGGCGCTGAGGAATGAGCATGGCTTCCCCTCGGAAGCTGGGGTTATAGGTGGCTGTTATGCGCCCTTCTCCATCTGTTGCAAAACTTATGCGTTGTTCCCGCCCCCGGTTCAGTAAAACTCTTAGGCCGTTTTGTTGGACTGCAAACAACTCTTTTACTGGAATCTGCTGCCCTGTCTCCTTGCTAATTATACGAAGCAAGGCTAAATAGCACCAGTACTCATAGAGAAGATTTAAATCCTTAACTGATAAATGTAATGGCCCGCCTTCTATTCGCAATCCTAATGATAAGGCCAGGCAGTATTGATAGGCTTCTCTGTAACCGGGCGATTTTAATAACTGTAAGGAAGCAAAACCTGGAGGAATATCACCGCCGGCAGCAGCAGCCAGCGGTTCCAAGCACTGCAGACGCAGTATGCGCTTACTCATATTCCCTAATTCATGCAAAGCTTTTTGGCGCCGGGGTGTATCTTTTAACTGACGCTCTTCCATTCTTAATTTGTTCAATCGTTGTTGAATAAGGTACAGCTGCCTTGATAACCAGCGGTGTTCCACTGTATCTAAAGTGCTCTGGGGGCGGTCTTCGTAAATATATTCACGAATAGGTATCTTGTTTTTTGTATAGATAAATCCGCCTCTACCAGCGCCCCGTCGCACTGCCGCCAAAACCCGTCCGTTGATATGCTTAATCTTTTCTGCCTGTACAGGCATCTGCTTCCTTTTTAATCCCCGGATAGGTTTGTGCGCAATAAAATTCAGCGCTTTTTCTAATTCATCGATCAGGCTCCGCAGTAGTATGAACCATTCCAAGTCGGTCGCTTGAGGAACAGTCAGCTTGGTACCGGTTTGGTAAGTGGATCGCAGATATTCCATAGCTAATCCAGTCATTATGTCCTGTACAGATGCCAGAATTTCTGCGTAGTCACTGGCATAGTCCAGCTTGCTTGGAAAAACCTCAACTTGAAAAGAGAACTCCGGTTTGCCATCAACCAGGACGGTAAAATCGCTGTAACCTATCTGAGAGCCAAAGTTAATGTAGCCAAATGCTGTCGAGTGTTGATCATGATAATCTAAATCACTAATAATGACCGGATCGGAATGTTTTATATCCAGCCTGTGTCCGGAAATACATCTGGCGTATAGTTTGTAATCAGTTTCTTCGAAGAGACATGGCCCTGCATCTATTTCAGGACAATTTTCAAGCTGGGGAGGTACTCCCTGCCGCCATACTTTATGCCATATAAGATTCGTTCTGTGTTTGGTCAAAATCAGTCGACCGGTTGCATCCTTATTAGGTAGTATTGCCGGTTCTTTGCTGGCTGATTGGCTGAGTTTCAGATATACCAGATCGCTTTCTAGTTCAAAAAGCAAGCTCATGATATCACATCCAAAAAGATGTAAAACCTTCGTTTTCTAAGCGCTCCCACATTAGACAAAGCCTTGCTGCAGTGCGAGGATAGCGGGCATTTTCTAAAAAGGTAAGCCGGCCGTTTTTATCCCAATCCTCAACAAGTTTCTGTGCATCTTCTTCGCTTATCGTTTTCGAGCCTTTAACAGCCCAACCTAGGAGCTGTAAGACAACTTTCCGAATAGGGGTGCTGCCGCCGATGATTCGAGGTAGAATCTTCATCTGTAAAGCCAGATCTAAAGGATTAACCTGCATCTTATCCGTAGTAACGAAAGAATCTATGATATCCTCTGCATGCAATACAAATAAGGCCACTTCATCCCTTACACGATAACCGACTTGCAACTGCGCCTGTGTTAAAATGGTATTAACCTCGGTCAGAACCCTAATAACCTCATCTATTTTTTGTTTTTCTTCGTCGGATATATCCTTGAGCCCATTTAAGCTGATAGCGCGGGGAAACCAGCGTTCCACCGGCCATTCCTTGATGTCTGGGCTTTCGTCAAATTCAATTCCCCACAAATCTAGATTTAATTCATAAAACTCCAGTGTGAAAGCACGGTCCAGTACTTTACGGCTGAAACCATAAGCGCTTTCATCCATATTGACAGTACCGACAATGGCCAGATTGGGCGGCAACGCCAACTGGCCCCATTCTTTATCTTCTTCCCTTAAATCCTGACAAAGAAGCGGTCCACTAATAAATTTGCCAGTGCTGTCTGGGTGACGGTTTTCTATCTGGCTCAAAACCTCAGCAAAGTAGTGTTCTACCCGCGCCAGGTTCATCTCATCCAATATACAGACATAATGCCTATCGGGATTATTTGTTGCCTCCCGAACAACCTTAAGCAAGGCTCCCGGTTTAAACTGCCCCTGTAAATCACAGTAACCCAGAACATCAGAGCTATCCGTCCAGTCAGGCCTTACAGGAATCAAATGACTATTGCCGCCGGTTGCCTGGCTAATCAGTGCCGGTAATTTTGATTTTCCCATTCCAGAAACTCCGGCCAGAATCACGAACGGTTTTGTTCGTAAAGCTGTAACATAGGCAGCTATTTGCCATGGTTCGAAGATGAAACCTTGGGAGGCAATGTGTTCGATTAAAGAGGATAGCATGTCGCTATAATCTATTTGAGGCTTTGTGTTGCTATTATCAAATAATGCCCATTCTGGCCATGTAGTGCTGGGTTGTGATTCTTGTATAATTTTCAGCCCATTTCGATTAAACCTGAACAAATAACCCTGCTTAACTCTTCCTGAACTATCTATAGGTCCTTGGTAAATATCTAACTCCAGGATTTTTTGGGCTATCCCTTGAATATTTATTACAGGGTTAAGTTCATAATAATTAGTTTTTGCTAACCGTCCTCGTTCATGATTCCGATGTTCATTTGTTAATAGTGGATTTTCTGTTTCAATAGCTGTTGATGTAATTTTGCTTACATACCTTATTGCTTTATCAGCGTAGTGAACAACGATATCTCCGACTTTTAATTCCTTCATGGTTTCCCAATGCTGTATAGTTCTACCATCGGTGCTATGAAGGGGGGCAAACAATATACCCTTTTTTCTTTCAGCAGTCAAAGAACTACCCTGATTTACCCACCAAACATTAGGGTTGTTATCAACTGTAATAAAATTTACTAAATAGGTAAAAGGAGTGTCTGTGCGAATAAAATCTATGTACTCGGCTTTATTATCAGGAACCCTAATATAACCACCACTACTGCCTGCTTCTTCTTTTAATTTTCTCTTATTTACCAGGTAAGTATAACTGCTGCTTAAACGCGAAATCAGCAATTCTCTAAATTCGTTATTTCCCTGCCAATCTAATATTAAAGTGTCTGTTTCCACACCACGATCTCGGTTAGTTAGTTTTGCGTCAAAGGTCCGCCCTTCGAAAATTAATTGAACCTCATGTGACTCACCTTTTTTCAGATGTTGGCCATCATTGGCAGCTTCAAAAAACTGATGAAACTCAACTGGTATTTGACTGCCATATACAAAAATTGACCAGTCAACCTTTTTCCTGCCGATTAAATTTGGAATTCCGGCCGGTCTAGACCAACTTCTTACTTGGAGTTCCGAATTATCATTATCATCATGAGAGATGTTGACTATCTTAAAACCTTTTTTGGCCAGATAACTATTAGACTCATGACCACCACTAAAAGAGCTCACCGGCTGCCCTGTCGCCATCGATATAATTTGCTTTACCGGATACAATCGTCCCTCTCTTTCTATAGCATATTTATGATTTCTATTGTTTTGCCAGTTCAACCATTCTGCTTTATTGCGATATTCTTCATCAAACTTTTTCATTGCATCTAATATAGTGCTTTCAGGCACATCTGGTATCACTTTGTATCCCCCCGTTACTGGCTGCTCAATATTTGATTGATTTTATCCAAACTAATTATTGCAAACTGTATGCGCGCCAGTGAAAACAAATAATGATGAAATAGTGACCCTACACTGTGAATTAATCCTTGTTTGCTCCATGTAATGTCCGGAAATAGAGATAATATTTATTTAAGAATAAATGTTGAAAATTGACAGGTAGGAACAGGGAAAACTATATGATTTCTCCCGGAATCATTTGTTTAACTAAGTCGTTATTTGATGGCTGTTTAAAGGTCTATAAGCTACACGTCAATTACCTCAGGTTGATAGGCTTGGTATTCATTGTTTCGTTTGCTGTGAGATAACTTAGCAGGATCAAGTATGATAAGATGAACTTTCCGTCAATATAGATATTATTTTTACAAAATAGTGCTACATATCCTAGGGTTTTTCTATATTCCTATCAAATTTTGACATTCATGTAATTACATTCGTTTGATATTCCGAAAATCCTTTTTCCACATGGGTTTATTGGTTTTATTATGATTTAAGACAACCCATTTCGGATAAGACTGGAACGATCGCCGCTACAGCTTGGGATAAAGCGAAGACACCCACAATCAAATAGCTGATGCAAAATTTGTCAAAATTGCCGAAATAACAAGTATCTATAATGGAGAATATGAAAACTTAGCGGCTATTGATGGAGAATTTACTAATGCTCAAAGTGTTTTTGTTGTTGCATTAAATGCAGTTAATGCAATAGATTCTTTTGAAGTTCAAGGCTTTGATAAGAAGAGACGCAATCAAATTATTAAGGCATGCAAAAGGAGAAGGGTTTATTTATTCGGTAAATTGAGCGGCTCCCTGGCGTGAGTTTTAGAGTTAAACAGTCAGTGTAGAATTAATCTTTAATGGCCTAGGTAAGATATAGCGGAATTGGTGAAATAGAATAAATCATGTCTGCCAGATTGACTTAATGGGCTATGTCCCGGTGGAGGGACGCATTTTTGGATATCTAAGCCGTTAATGCAAAAGGCTGCGATACTTCATGGGGCTAATCTCACCTAACGATAACTTAATCCTTTACTCATTGTATCAGGGTCATTCGCAAGTTCACATGAACACAGATCCTAAATTGATTCAATTATCTGGTTACAGTGAAAAATATTAGAACTAATTACAGAATAAAAGAAGGAAATATGCCCATGAAATCGAAACATAAAACAAACATATGTTGCTCATTCCTGATTCTGTGATATGACCTCGATGAAAGGAGACAAGGCTATGACGGAGATAGCCTGTCAGTTCCGCGATCCAATTCATGGTATGATCCCTCTAAACGCAGGGGAATTAGCTATTGTGGATTCCGAACCTTTTCAACGCTTACGGTATATTCGCCAGTTAGGTACATCCTATTTAGTTTATCACGGAGCTGAGCATACTCGCTTTGGGCACAGTATCGGAGTGATGTTTTTAGTCGGACGAGCAATGGATGTGTTGAAAGAAAAATTACCTGAACAAATGGATGAGTATGAATATAAGCGCCTGAAACAAATTGTAAAAATAGTTGCCCTATTGCATGATATAGGACATGCGCCGTTTTCGCATGTGGGGGAAGAGGAAGATTGGTTATTTCCCCAGTTACAGGATTACGATGGAGAATTAGTTTCTGGACATGAAGTCTATTCAAGGCTTATAGTCCAAAAATATTTTAAAGATATAATTGAACAAAACGAGTATTTCAGAGAGTTAGATATTGATATTGCCACTGTACTTTCTTTCATGAAAGGAAACGTGATAGAACCAAAATGGTTTTTTGCCAAAGAACTTATCAGCAGCCAGATTGATATGGATAGAATGGACTATCTTCTAAGGGACTCTTATTATTGCGGTGTAAAATACGGCGAGTACGATTTACATCGTTTATTAGATACATTGACTATTTGTAGTTCACCGGAAGGGATCTGGTAGCTAGGGATCGAATCAGACGGGGTACAAGCTGTTGAAGGTTTTGTTTTTGCACGATACTGGATGTTTATACAAGTATATTTTCATAAGACGCACCGAATCCTAGATTATTACCTTGTAAATTTCCTCAAGGAGTGTTTCCCCAATGGGTATCCTGCGGATATCCAAGTATATCTGAAATATACTGATAACTCTATTTTAGAGATGATGAGGGAAAAAGCAGATAAGAGTCCCTGGGCAAAGCATTTTTTAAGAAGAGAATGTTTGAGTGAAGTGTTTGTTTCCAATCCTCACCAATTGATGCATGAAGATGATAGTTTTACTGATTACCATAAACTTGGTTGGATAGACAAAGTGCTAAGAGAAAGTTTTCCTATAGATAGTGAACCCCTAAACTATTACATAGATCAAGCAAAAACTTCAGCTGCCAAGTATCAGATAAGCCCCAGTACTTTTCTTTCTGGCGAGACTGAAGAGGAAAGCAATAAACTCTATGCGATTCCTGTTAAGGATAAACATACCGGTACTATTAAGCCTGTCCAGGAATATTCCTTGCCCATCAAAAACCTGTCTGACCTGAAAATTAATATTATCCGGGTATATGCCAATAAAGAGCATTTTACTAAAGATAATGTAACGGCTTATGAGAAAGTTAAAAAATATATGAAAACGGTTGACGAGAGTTGGAAACAATATGTAGAAGAAATGAAAGATATAGAAAAACGATATAAAGAGAAACAGTCAGAGAAGGAAGAGTTATTTAAGCGATTTCAATAAATAATGGAGGGGACGATTATGAATTTGAATAGGAAGGCCTTTTTGACAGCTTTATTAACTCAGCTTGGGGAAATAAACGGAAAAAAATCGCTTCATAAACTAGTTTACCTTGCACGAGCCTTTGGCCTTGAAACAGGATATTCATTTCGCTTTCATTATTATGGACCATATTCGGATGCCCTGGCATCTGACTTTGAGCGTCTTTTGGAAAGCAACCAGGTGAAACTTGTAGATAATAGCAAATACAAATATAGATTAACAGATACCTTTACTCAAAATGCGAGCACTCAGCAATCATTAACACCTGATGAGCAAGAAAAGATTAATAAGTTGATTGAAATTTTCGGAAACAAGACTCCTCATGAATTAGAACTATATGCTACCATTTACTTTATAGACCACCATGAAAAATATGTTTTGGGCAATGGTTCTGCAGAAGACGTGTCGAGAAATGTGTTGGCAAAAACACATAATGTTAAACCTAAGTATTCATTGGCAGAGATTGAAAAAGCATATAAAGAACTCGAGGAACTGGGTTTACTCTATAAATTACCTAAACATTGATACCAACAAATCAAGACAGAGTGAAGTAACCTCACTGCGTATACACTTTGGGGACGATCAAAAATCCCCGTTTTTTTAAACTAAAATTATTGTATTTAATCTTTAGGAAACAGTTTCCCAAAGGGATTTTTGCGGTTTTTCATTTATATAATAGTGCTAATAGTCCATGTATTCTTCTGTTATTTCTTGGACATCATAAAAATCCTGTATCTGATTTTTCATCGGATATATACTTTCACATTTGTAGTGGCTAAAAAACTTTCAGAAGGGCATTATATCAGCAGATCCTTTTTTTCTTGATATGCTTTGTTTGACTTTTAGCTTTTCTAGTAATGCTACATGGTTTTTGTTGGTATATTAAACCCCTGATCGCAATGAATATCGCCATGAATGATGCAACTTTTTTAAGTCAAACTTTTACTGGCTAATTGTTTAGTAGTGTCTATGCTAAGATATCTATATTGAGTATAACTTATATTCCAGGCCACAGGTTCATTGTTAAATATGTTTATCGTTGTACAAAGGTAAACCATCTTTCGTGGTTGGTAATTAAGTAATTCTGTCACAAATTTCTTGCGTCCAGCGGCTGTAAAGTTCCTGTTACCGACTTAAAACGAGGCTGCTGCGGAGGTGGAAAATACATGACAACCGATACCAGCCTTTTGAAAAATGACAGGTTTGCAGCTTTGGCAGGGATTGAACTTGTTAAGGTGGAGCCTGGTTATGCATTGGCTAAAATGGAGATTGAGGAAAAGCACTTGAACGCCTTAAATATCGTTCAGGGTGGGGCAA
>DULM01000177.1 GCA_012840405.1 Syntrophomonadaceae bacterium
TAACATCAGACGAGTTAGAGAAAATGGGGTGTACTGCCGAAAAACGTAAAGTTTGCAAACAAAAGATGGAGTTCACAGTAGGAGATGCAGTAACTCCAAAACCTGAGCCTCAACCAGCACCAGTGGTCGTCCCTAATGCTTGTGACACACCTAAGGCAGTTGCAGCAATTACTGTCGGAAACGCAGAAAAAAAGGCAACATCCCCCTTTTTCAATCTGCTTGTATTGGGGATTCTGGCCGGATGCTATATCGCATTAGCTGGAGCACTTTCAACAGTTGTTACAAATGATCTGGCTTCATATGTGGGAGACGGCCTATCCAGATTATTTGGCGGCCTGGTCTTCTCACTGGGCTTGATCCTCGTTGTCATCGGTGGGGCCGAACTGTTTACCGGTAATACACTTATGGTGACCGGTTGGTTAGAAGGAAAGATACGCGGTAGGCAATTAGTGAGAAACTGGACAATAGTATTTTTTGCAAACTTTTTAGGTGCAATCTTAATCGCCACATTTTTTTACCTCAGCGGGATTTGGGAAATGAACGGCGCACTAATCGGTGCTAAGTCAGTAATGACCGCAAATGGTAAAGTTAATTTAACATGGACTGAAGCATTCGTGCGCGGTATTCTCTGCAACTGGCTTGTCTGTCTAGCAGTATGGTTGGCAAGCGCCAGCAAGGATGGTGTGAGCAAGATCCTCTGTATTGTGTTCCCTATCACGGCTTTTGTTGCTTGCGGATTTGAACACAGTATCGCCAATATGTTCTTTATCCCTGCCGGTATTTTCTTAAAGAGCCAGGCTTCAGTTTTATCTGCTGTAGCACCGGCTTTAGGGACAGACCCTGTTGGAGCGGTTTCTGCTTTAGCAAATCTAAACTGGAGTTCATTTATATTTAAAAACATTATTCCTGTAACACTTGGCAACATTATCGGTGGTGCTATTTTTGTAGGGACTTTTTATTGGAGTGTATTCTTGAAGAGACCAGCTTCGAAAAAACCCAGATTTGCATTGAACCTAGCAGGAACCTTAACAAGAATGTTCATACGTTAATAATAGATAAAAAACCCGGACTATCCGGGTTTTTTTATGCCCAATACTAGCATCTCTTTAATGTGGCCAAACACAAATAAAATCTGCCAGTTATACGGCAAAGTTTGTCTTAGTATTGTTTTCTTAACAAATTTTCGGAATATCTTTCCGTAGAATCGGGATTCACCATATGCCCGTTTCCTCTGTATTTATTGGCTTTCAGCGATATCCGTGGTAGTGCTACAAAAAATATGCCGAAAATATGGCATCTTATGCCGATTTATCGGCATCTTCTTCCTTAACGATAACTGCTTTGGCTCCTGAATGTTCAAGAACTTTGAATCCGATGAATCCAGAAATCAACTTGACGGTTTATGATCCTGTATTTAATATTTTTACTATTCTCCAAATAGCTGCCCTGTTTTTTTACATTTTTCCTGTGATTTGCATGATATCATAAGAATTTTATCTCGGAACACAACACCTCTCCCATGTGTTTCCCCTCTCAAGGCTAGGCAATCCTTGGATCATCATCCATCAATACCTGCTGCATCTGAAAAGTATCTTTTTTGAGGAGGCAGGAAGAGTTTTTCCGGGGGGAATTGCTGAATTTCTATTGTATATTTAAATAATCATACTTTTCATTAATCTTAATCTTGGCTTGTTTTTTGAGTTTCTCTTTAAAACTATTCCAATAGGCTTCTTGTAGTTTGGGGTCCATTGCGTCAACATTATCGATAATTGGGAAGTCAACACTTTTTCGGACAGTTTGCTAAGCCACTTTTGAAAGGTGCCCGTTTTCCCAGCGCCTCAGCCACTGTATGGGGCTAAGATAATCCAGTCTTTTTTGTATCCTACGGGTGTTATAA
>DULM01000201.1 GCA_012840405.1 Syntrophomonadaceae bacterium
GCTACTCCGCCCCATAGCACACTATGCGCATGAATTAGATCTGGCTTTCCAAAATGTCTGATATAGCGTCTAAACAATCTTTCATTTTGGCATTTCCATAAGATTGGTTCCAGTCGTAAACGTGGAATATTCCATCCACAGAAACGCAAAGTAGGAATGTCATCTTCCTCACTAAAACTGATCTGAAAATGGTTATCAGTCAAAGCGGAAAAATTAAACTCTCGTAAACTACGAAAATGCGAATATATAATCCCTACTTTCGCTCCAGCTTTTTTTAAGGCAATTGCTTGATGTTTAACAAAAACACCTGCAACAGCATTTGTAGCTGTAGGGTACCAAGATGGTAATAATAAAACATGTATATTTAAATTATCAAAATTATTCCCCACTATACCGCCTCACATAATATGTACGATAAATATTACAATGTCTGCATGATAAATTTATTGTAAATTAATAATGAGAATAATACAGTTAAAGTAAATCTCATAATAGAGGATATCTGCTCTCTTTTCTTGTATTTGCCGCTTGGTAGATCGATAAGACCACTTCCAAAGCCTTCCTTCCTTCCCTACCATCAATATAGGGATTCCTGTCATTCAGCACTGCCTGAATAAAATCATCAATCAAAGCATTATGTCCAAAGCCATAAACATTGGGGACATCCTGCTGGTGTTTTTTCAGATCCTCATTTTCCTCCTGGGAGTCGGCGAATTTCCAGGTCTCAATTTTGTTGACAGCGATGCCGCCAAGAACCACTGTTCCCTTTTCCCCGAAGATGGCAAGGGATTCCTCCAGGTTTTCAGGATAGATGGTTGTTGAGGCTTCAATCACTCCCAGGGCACCATTCTTGAATTTCAAAACAGCCACACCAATATCTTCAGCTTCGATCTTCCTGAGATTGGTAGCAGTGTAGCCAAACACAGATTCCACAGGGCCCATCATCCACTGTAAAAGATCGATGTTGTGGATTGCTTGGTTCATCAAGCAACCACCATCCATCGCCCTGGTACCCCTCCATGCTGCCTGGTCATAGTATTTCTGGGGGCGGAACCAGCGAACAACAGCGCTCCCATGGGTGAGTTTGCCAAACCTTCCCTCTTCCAGTGCTTTTCTTAGTTTCTGTACCGGCGGGTTAAACCTGTTCTGGAAGCAAACCGCTAGCTTTACCCCATTATCATCACAGGCATTAATCAGATCATCTGCGTCCTTCAGAGAAAGAGCCATCGGTTTCTCCACTATTACATGCTTGCCAGCTTTTGCAGCAGCTATTCCCATCTCAGCATGCATCCCACTGGGAGTACAGATGTTAACTACATCAAGATCGGGCATGTCCAGCATTTCATGGTAATCGATAAAATACTCCTCAGCCTCATATTTATTTTTATAATCTACAGCTCTCTCTTCGATAATATCACAGACATAAAGCAGGTTTGCCTTTTCATTATTTTTTATAGCTTCAGCATGTTTATAGGCGATTCTTCCGCAGCCGATAATGCCAAAATTTAATTTCTTCACTGAGCTTCATCTCCATAAAAATCTGTTATAGTTTTTACTACACACCTGATTTCTTCTTCTGTCAGTTCAGGAAACATGGGAAGGGACAACACAGATCCGGCTGCTTGTTCAGCATGGGGAAAGTCCCCTTTCTTGTATCCCAGCTCTTTAAATACCGGCTGTAAGTGCAATGGCAATGGGTAATAAACAGTTGTCCCGATCCCCCGCTCTTTCAAGTAATCCCTCAATTCATCACGTTTTCTGACAGCTATGGTATACTGATTATATGTGTGCCGACAGCCAGGCAGATGATAAGGTGTTTTTACATAGCCGCTCACTGTAAGCCCTGATGCCTTGAACAGGTCATTATACAGTTCTGCATGCTCTTCCCTCTTTTTGAGCCATCCTTTGAAATGCGGCAATTTTATCCGTAATACCGCTGCCTGGAGTTCATCAAGCCTGCTGTTAACCCCTAATAGTTCATGATAGTATTTTTTCTTAGCGCCATGCACCCTCAGCATTCGCACCCGTTCTGCGATCTTCTGGTTGTTGGTGACAACCATGCCCCCGTCCCCAAAGCAGCCTAGATTTTTGGTAGGGAAAAAGCTGAGGCATCCTGCATCCCCGATTCCACCACCAGGCCGCCCCTGGTACTCACAACCCAATGCCTGGGCAACATCCTCAATAACCTTCAAACCGTGCTTATATGCGATCTCCATAATCCTGCCCATATCTGCTGCTTGGCCAAAGAGGTGTACAGGAAGGAGCGCTTTAGTACGGGGTGTGATCTTTTCTTCGATCAAATCGGGGTCCATATTATAGGTTTTCGGGTCAATATCTACAAAAACCGGAACAGCGCCAGCCCTGACGATCGAGCCTGCAGTGGCAAAAAAGGTAAATGGTGTTGTGATCACCTCATCACCCGGCTCAATACCACAGGCCAAAAGGGCCAGGTAAAGGGCATCACTGCCACTCGCCACACCTACACCGTATTGAACACCGCAGACTTGAGCTATTTCATTCTCTAAGGCTTTAACATTTTCCCCTAGGATAAATTGGCCGCTAGCAACTACCTTCCCTAAAACAGCTGATAACTCCGTCTTCAGAGCTTCATTCTGGCGCTTCAAATCAAAACTGGGAACGGTACTATTGTCATCCTTTTTTTTCTCGTGAAACAGTAGTTCATCATCTGGAACAGAGCGCTTCACCCTAGCAGGAGCGCCCATCAATAGCTGGTAGGGGGGAGCATCTTTGGTAACGATGCTCCCCGCAGCTATAAATGCTTCCTCTCCAATAGTAATGCCAGGAAGGAGGGTAACCCCTCCACCTACCCTGCATCCTTTTTTTAATATGGGTCCACGCCGGCTGGCAAAGCGCTTTTCAGTCCGTCCCATGTAATTATCATTGGTTGTGGTCACCATAGGAGCGACAAACACTCTTTCCTCGATTTTGGTGGCAGCAGTAATATAGGCCCCTGTCTGGATTTTGGTATAATCCCCAATCTCTACACCGTTTTCCACCACAACCCGCTGTCCTACAAGCACAGCTTTTCCAAGTTTACAGTTTTCCCTCACAGATGAGTTATCACCCAGGAAACAGGAGTCATCAAGTCTGGTACCCCTGTAAACCACAACACCTGTACCTATTATACAATTCTTGCCGATTACAAGTGGGCTAAGCTCCTGTTGAGCTTTGACTGTGCTGGTGGCAGCAGGAAGTGGACTCCGGCCGAGGACTGAACCATCCCCTATAACAGTTCCAGCACCGATTACAGTCCCTGAATGGATGACCACATGGTGCCCTAGCACTACGCCCTCTTCCAGTACAACACCATCTTCAACAACACAGTACTCTCCGATGGTGCAATCATTGCTCACCTTTGCTTTGGGATTAATTACTGCTGTCTTTGCGATCATTTTATCCACCAATCTTCATCATATTTTAACGATTTTCTCCCTGTTGTTCTTCACATTCTTGGTAGCATTGCGTGTATCTAC
>DULM01000178.1 GCA_012840405.1 Syntrophomonadaceae bacterium
CTCACCATTGGGGCCGATTACGATATCAATGGCACCATCGCCCTCTGTCCGGGCTATATAGTCAACAAATATTCTCCTGTCGCTCATACTGCCTCAGCTCCTTTGCTAAACTCCGGTGTGTTCCCTGCATACTTGCGGAACTTGCGCACCACATCATCCCTGGAAAGACCAAGATCAATAAAGGTCTTAGCCAAAGATGCAGCATTGCAGTCACTGGCAGGGCCACGGCAACCCTCACAGGGCCTTCCGAGGCTGGGGCACTGAGCTCCACAACCGGCTGCAGTCACAGATCCCATACAGGCTTTGCCCTTGGTCAATACCAGGCAGTTGTTCTCTTTCAGCTTGCATTCATTGCAGACACTGTGGTAGCGGAACAGCGGATTAATCCCTTTAAGAGCGCTTGTAACCAGGGTCACGAATTCATCTTTATCCATCGGGCAACCCTTCAGGTAGGCATCAACTTTGACATAGTAGTCGATAGCCTGGGCTGGGAAAGATTTCAGGTCCCACAGCTCGGTGTAGACCCTCTGTTCCATCTCCTTTTGGGTCATGCCGCTGAAGTTTTTAACTGACGGGATACCACCGTGACAGGCACAGGCACCTTGTGCTACCAGGATGCTGCATTCCTCACGGATCTTCTTGAGTTCCATAAGCTCTCTAGGTGAAGTAACAGCACCTTCAACAAAACCTATATCATATGGTCCCTCAAAGTTCTCCCGCTTGGCCATTACAAAATAGCGAATATCAACTGCACCAACAATATCCAATAAAATAGGCTCCAGGTTAAGCACATTGAGCTGGCATCCAGCGCAGGAACTGAACTTGAAAAAAGCAATTTTCGGTTTCGCCAACTAGCACACCTCCTTAAAAGACCCCGCCAGGAAGGTCCATAATATCAGCATACCGGAACACAGGCCCATCTTGACAGACGAAAACCGGACCCATCTGGCAGTTTCCACACTTCTTGACCCCGCAGCTCATGCGCCGTTCCAAAGATACATAGATCTGTTCTGGACTCCAGCCGCGCTTCAAAAGATCAAGCACAACGAACTTCATCATGATATCTGGACCGCAGGTGACAACTACTGCATTATCTTTATCCACAGATATTTTATTAAATAATGTTGTGACAACTCCAATATTATGCCCCCATTCAACACCAGGCGGTACCATATCAACTGTCAGATGTAGTCTGGTATCGGGGATCTTTCTCCATTCATCATACTCATCGGTGAAAAGCAGGCCCTCAGGTGTTCTGGAACCATAGAGGATATCAAACTTACCGTACTGGTCTCGGCGTGCCTGAATATACTTGATTACCGGACGGAGGGGAGCAAGACCAATACCTCCGGCAACCAGGAGAACATCCTTACCCTTCATTTCCTCTACTGGCCACCCGAAACCGAATGGTCCGCGGATACCGACGATATCCCCCTCTTTGAGCTCAGCAAGGGCATTGGTCACATTACCGACTGCCCGTATTGTATGCTGGAAGACACCTTTCAGATCCGCGCAGGAACTAATGGAAATAGCGGATTCGCCAATCCCAAATACACTGATCATGTTGAAAACGCCCGGATCATATGTATATGCTTCCTGTACTTTGGGATCTACAAAGGCGAAAGTATAGGTGCGGACATCCGGTGTTTGCTGTTTGATGGATTTGATAACAGCCTTCTGGGGTTCCCAGGGGTCAAGCTCAGGTTTTACTTTCTTTTCTGGTGGTGTGTACAGTTTGACCTCTTTTTCTGGGTTGGGATCAGCTTGAATCTTGGCTACAATATCCACCGGATCGATATGTTTGATGCAAGTGTACACACAGCGACCGCAGCCAACACAGCCAGGAGCTTCAAACTGCTGCTGATAATAGGTCAGCTTATGGTACAGTCTCTGTTTAACGCGAGCTTCTCTATCAGGCATAAAGATGTGGTCCATGGCCACCCGGGAAAATTCATAAAACATACAGGAATCCCAGAACCGCTGCCGCTCACCCTTCTGCAGGGTCAGGTCCACATAGTCCTTTACACCAA
>DULM01000179.1 GCA_012840405.1 Syntrophomonadaceae bacterium
CCGGCGGGATTTCTGTGTCAAGGGGTTCTCCATTGACCACTAGTTCCATTTCAGTGATGGCGGATTGGGCATCATAAACCAAACGGGAAATCTGCTGCAATACCTTGTAAGCATAATCACTGCTTGGCGTATCTTTGCTGAACAGGGAAATAATATAAGGATGGGTGGGGTGATATACAATCCCTACATCATGATAGCTGCCCTCTGCAGGCCAGTTTCCGATCTTGTGTGCCACTTCAGTGCCTTTCGGTAACAGAGGGGGGATGCGATCATTAAAAACAGTGTTTTTTAGATAATGTAATAGTATTGCTCCTTCATCAGGGTGTTCTTCATTGAATTGCAGCAGGGCTTTCATATAGATGGCCATATCCCGAGGGCAGGTGACATTTTTTGAATAGTCTACAATCTGCCCTCCTAAATCTTCCATCATTTTTTCACCTTTTTTCGGCCCAGCACCTCTAAAAGCATATTGGTGGCCACATTATCACTGTAGATGATGGAGTATTTAGCCAACTCCTGGATTGTGTAGGCGGAACCGTACTTTTTGTACTGCAGAATACCAGTACCGCCCTCATAGTGTTTTGCTTGATAGATTAGTTTTTTGTGGGGGTTGATCTTGCCCTTTGCTATTTGCTGAAAGAGATAAAGGTTGACAGGGACCTTAAATGTGCTGGCGGCATGAAAAACTGTATCCTCATTCACACCGCAGATCTGGCCGGTTTTTAGGTCTATCACATATACCCCGTAGGTCCCCTGCTTCTGCTCTATGAGATCAAAGATCTCTTTTTCTAACGTTCGGTAAGAAACTGAGCTTGCTGCCCAGGTGCTGTCGGATAGGCAGGCATAAAATAAAAAGAAAAAGCAAAAAAATATGATGAATTTGCGCATATAAGGGCTATTCCTCCTGAATTGAACTTATTTTATCATTTTCTATAATTCGTGGTTAAGAATGAAATTCCTGCTAATTAGAGGAAAGGCGTTGCCCCTGTCATTTTGCATTTACGGCATGGTTTTTCAATGTTAAGCTTACGCATTCTATACTGTAGGTTTTGACGGCCTATGCCGATTGCTTTCGCGGCCCGGGATATATTCCAATGATTGTTTTGTAATGCATTGAGAATAACTATTTTTTCCACCTCACGCAGGGCTGAAGACAGAGTGGTTGTTTTTAGCTGCTCCAAAAAATCATTAATAGATGATGCACCCTTATCTACTTTATATTTATCCTGGCTGTTCTTCATATGCCTGAGGTGGGGCGGCAGATGGTAGAGGTGCAGTTCTTCTCCGTCTTCCGCTACCGCAACACAGCTTTCTATTGTGTGTTCAAGCTCCCGCACATTTCCAGGCCAGGAATGCTGATAAAGATAATTCAAAAACTCTGTTGATAGGCTGATATTTTTCTTTCCATAGAGACGTCCTTTGGTTTTTAAAAAATGCCGGGCAAGTATTTCAATATCTTTCCCCCGCTCTCTTAATGGTGGTATGTTGATGCGCAGCAGTGCTAGGCGATAATAAAGGTCATTTCTTAAAGTGCCGTTTTTAACACACTCTTCCGGTTGTTCATTACTGGATGTTATAATGCGGCACTTAACAGGGATCTCATAATCTGCGCCGACCCTTCTTACCGATTTCTCCTGCAGCACCCTCAGTAATTTTGCTTGCATTGACCTTGGCATCGAATTGATTTCATCCAAAAACAGTGTACCGGATCCTGCTTGTTCAAAAACTCCCTTGGTGTTCTGTGCCCCTGTAAAGGCTCCCTTAACAGTACCGAACAAAATGCTTTCCAGCAGAGATTCGGGCACAGCTGCGCAGTTAATAGCAACAAAAGGATGGTTAGCACGGGGACTGCTGTTATGAATACTTTGTGCAAAAAGCTCTTTCCCTGTCCCGGTTTCTCCAAAAATCAAAACAGGAGATGGGCTCATCGCTGCTATACGTGCGCTTTTTATTGTATCTAACATTACCTTACTTTCTCCGATAATACTCTCAAAATTATATTTGGTACCATTAGCTTCTGTTCTATTGGTTAATTTTTCTTGTAATTCAACTGTTTTCAGGAGGAGTGAGCGGATTTTGCTTATATTTCTGACTACTGAAAAAACAGCAATTACATTATTGTCTTTGATGATAGGGTAAGTCTTCCCAACACCTTGGTGCTCTTTGCCATCCTTGGTATAGTATATTTTAAAACTGTCTTTGATTGGTGCTCCTGTTTTTAATGCAGTTGTGTGTTCATTAGAGGTATATATTTCGTCTAAGTGCTTCCCAATTACTTGGTCCTGAGATAAACCTTCATAAATAGCGTATGATTTATTATAAAGAGTAATCCTGCCTTCCGTATCAGACATTATTATTCCTTCGTCTATACAATCCATGATAGTTTTTAAACAATACAATTCGTCAGCTTGTTGTTTATTTACGGAAATATCAGAAATATACCAAAGATAAAGTGGTGAGTCTTTTAAATTAGCTGCATTAACGCTCACTATGAGTGATTTTTTGTTGTAATTAAAAGTTACCGGTTCCCCTTGATGTGCCCTAACCTCATTTGTGGGTATGATAGACGATAAGCTATTATCGGCGTAGTTATAATTAAGTAGTTTTTGAGCATATGTGTTAATATATAAAATCTTATCATCAATATTGGTAATTATCATTCCAACAGGGGCATGATCAGCTAATAAACGGAAATATGAAGATAGATCTTGTCTCACATACCTTCCTCCATTCCGTGTTTTTAATATTTCATATGTTTGACATTTAATCCCCGGTGCCCAGAAATAAACAGAAATATACTATTAATTTCGCTATCTCACCAAGGACTCCTGTTCAAGTGCATAAATTTTATTCACTTGCACAATATATAGGCATTAAATATATCCTAAAATGCACAAAAAATGTGCACATGTCTTTTTTTTTGATAAAAGTAAGCACTATTATAGTGGTTTTTTGTTATGGCATGAGTATTGCGTAGATCTTATTGAGGAGGTATTCCGATCGGTTTTATAACAAGGGGCTTTGAAACAGTTATACAGTTTTTTATTTAAACAAAATATTATGAAAGGGTGGTTTTTGCAACAATGAGTATTCAGAGTATTGAGTCAAATTATTGTGGTGGACATCAAACCGCTCAGTTCAAACTGTTATCAGAACAACAGTGCGAAAAAATAGTGGGAGCAGCTTTAGAGATCCTGGAAAGAACAGGTGTGGATATTAACTGTGAAGAGGCTCTTTCTTTATTAAAAAAAGCTGGCTGCTACGTTGATGGCAAGAGGGTAAGAATACCTTCGCATCTTATTAAATGGGCGCTGAACACAGCACCTTCGAGAATAGTTCTGGCTAACCGAAAGGGAGAAAGAAAGCTGTTTTTAGAAGGCCATAACAGCTATTTCGGAGCGGGGCCAACTTGCCCGAATTTCATTGATGCTGAAACTGGCGAAAGAAGAAAGGCTAGGAAACAAGATGTAGTAAACACAGCTATTGTAGCCGATAAACTGCCAAATATCGATTTTGTGATGTCATTATCGATGATCTCTGATCAAACACCAGAGTTGGCTGATGTCCACGAAATTCATGCTATGCTGCAGAATACAACTAAGCCACTGGCCGGTTGGGCATTCAATGCTGAGGGAATGCAGGACATCATTGATATGTGTACTGTGGTTGCCGGTAGCCTAGAGGAATTACAGCGTAATCCATTTATTGTTTTATATTCAGAACCAACTAGTCCGTTAACTCATTCTGAACAGGCATTAAAAAAATTATTATTAACCGCCGAAAATAGAATTCCAGTGGTGTACTCACCGGGTATGATTATCGGCGGTACAGCACCGGTTACTTTGGCAGGAGCAGTGGCAGTTGGTGTGGCTGATAACCTGACCGGACTTCTTTTAACCCAATTAAAAAGTGAGGGTGCACCTTTTATCGGTGCTACACAAGGTGGCCCAATGGATATGGCCACAATGCAGCACTGTTATGGGTCTCCTGAATGCCTTCTTCAACAAACAATATCAACTGACATTTATCGCTACCTGAAACTGCCTATTTGGGGTACCGCAGGGGTAACTGACTCAAAAGTTGTTGACCAGCAGGCTGCAATCGATGCTTCTATTCAAATTCTTGTAGGCGCGTTAAGCGGAGCACACTTAATTCATGATGTTGGTTTTATTGATTTAGGTATGACCGGATCTTTGGAGCAGATGGTTATGTGTGATGAAATAATCGGTTATGTCAGAAGGTTTATTTATGGCTTGGAAATTAGCGATGAAACCCTAGCCCTGGATGTAGTCGATCAAGTAGGTCCGGGTGGAAACTTCCTGGGTACAAAACACACTTTTAAAAACTTTAAGGAGAGAGTTTGGAAACCTAGCCTTTTTGATAGACGCAGCTACGACCAGTGGGCAGCTGACGGCTGCAAAACAATGGGACAGCGGGTTCATGAAAAAGTTAAGCAAATACTTAATGAGCACAAACCGGAGCCGCTTCCGGAAGATGTAGTTAAACAACTTGATGCTATTGTTGAAAGGGCAGAAACGAGAGTTAAAAAGTAGATTTCTGAAACTGAACTAGATGACAAATGTTAAAGATAGTCTAGCCGGCCAGTTAACGAGATCTGGCCGGAAAATAAAAAATATGGAGAAGAAGGGAGCTAGGAAAAAGGTGAGTGTCCAGCAAGTTTATAATGCAGTTCTTGAAATGGATGACGAGTTGGTTGTAAAAGCGGTTAAGGCGGAGATTGACAATGGAACAGATCCATCAGTTATTCTCAATGAAGGTTTAATCAGTGCAATGGACGAAATCGGCAAGCGCTTTAGCGAAGGAACTGTTTTTGTTCCTGAAATGATGATGGCTGCAGAGGCCATGAAGGCTGGTGTTGCTGAGCTAAAACCATTGATGCAAGACATCGATACAAAGAGCAGTGGCACCATTGTTATCGGCACAGTTAAAGATGATCTCCACGATATCGGCAAAAACTTGGTTGCAATGATGCTAGAAAGCGGTGGGTTCAATGTGATTGACCTTGGTGTAGATGTGGAGACCGAGAAGTTCTTGGAAGCAGCCAAAGACAACAACGCAGATATCATTTGCATGTCAGCCCTTCTGACAACTACAATGCCGGCGATGAAGGAAGTTGTCGAAGCAATCAAGGAGGCAGGTCTAGACTTTAAGACCATGGTTGGTGGTGCACCTGTAACCCAAGAGTTTGCAGATCAGATCGGAGCCACTGGTTATAGTGCAGATGCCCCAGGTGCAGTAGAAAAGGCACGTGAGCTTATCGGCTAATAAAAAGGGATTTTAGTTAGTTAACATGTAAGAGATGCGCCACCATTATTATAGAAAACATAGAAATAGACACGCTTGTCCATTACAGTACAATAACTGTTATAAATTCTTGACAGGTGGCGCTTCTCCACATTAAACAATTAGATTGCTTGTGCGTTTCGAGAAACCCCAACAATACCTGTCAACAGTTGCATCATGTGATTAAAAATTTTTTTGATAAATTAATAAACTTCTCATGTTTTTCTAATGCCATATATGTGTTGGCCAATATGAATCGGTGACTGCAGATTAGAAGTAGAGTAGCAATAATGGTATGAGTACAATAAGAAAAAATTGGGTAGTAAAAACAGAGAGGAGATACGGATGGAACAAGCTGCCAGTACAAAAAAACGTTACTTTATGTTGTTTATATTGTGCTTGGGTGCAACAGCGATCTATTTTTTACCCTATTTGAGGTGGACCTATTATGATCCATTAAAAGAAGCACTAGGTTTGACTCATACCCAGTTTGGTGTACTAACAAGTGCATATGGTATAACGTCTATGATCTTTTATTTCCCTGGTGGTTGGTTAGCTGATCGTATTTCAGCTAGAAAATTATTGACATTTGCTTTTGCTGTAACTGGCCTATTAGGGTTTTATTTTGGAACATACCCCTCCTATACAATGTGTATCATTATCAATTTGATCTGGGGCTTGCTTGCCACACTTACTTTTTGGGCTGCCCTTATTAAGGCAACAAGAGATTTGGCTGGTAAAGATGAGCAGGGTAAATTTTTCGGTTTGCTTGAAGGTGGCAGGGGATTGACAACTGTCATCATATCAGCAGCTGTACTTGCTCTATTTGCTAAGTTAGGTTCAGGTGTTGTCGGTTTGACTGTGGTTATTAATATCTTCTCAGCCATATGCGTTATTTCGGCGATAATGACCTGGTTTTTGCTTGAGGACTCAAAAATTGTTCAGAAAGAAAATGCAGTGTGGGAAGATATTGTTAAGGTTATTAAAATGCCAGCAGTATGGTTACTGGCTATAATCGTATTAACTAATTATAGTGTCTATTTGGGTTCAACTTATCTCACCCCATATGTCACCGAAATATTCGGAGCAACTGTAGCTATCAGTGCAGCCCTTGCAATCATAAGGTCATATGGCTTGCAATTGTTAGGTGGGCCAATAGGAGGGTTTATTGCCGATAAGGTAGGTTCTACAACAAAAGTTATTACATGGTGTTATGTGCTGATGGCGGTTACCGTTGGGATTTTTCTTGTTGCCCCGGGTAATGCTAGTTTGCTCTATCTATTAGTTGTTAACATGGTAGCATTCGGTGCCGCTGTATTTGCCATGCGCGGTATCTATTTTGCATCAATGGAAGAAGTAAACATTCCCGTGGCTCTAACTGGATCTGCTGTTGGCTTTGCATCCATGATTGGTTTTACTCCTGACATATATATGAACCTGTTAGCCGGCCATTTGCTTGATACATTTCAAGGGGTGGCAGGGTACAAAGCGCTCTTTGGAGTTATGCTCTTGTTTGTACTAGTTGGTTTAATAGCGTCAGTATTGTTATTAAGGCTTGCTAAGAATAAAAAGAATGAAACTGTGATAAAAACAAGCGCTTAAAAGTGAACAGGGGACGGAGTAGTGACACAATCTACTCGCCTTGTATGGTTTACTACAAGTTCAGGTGATTATTTCAGGCTTCAATACTAAGGGATTTTAACAGGTGAGTTAGAATCTGGTGAGCAATAAGGGATCTGAAGTGTTTGCTGATCCCTTATTGCTTGCATTACATGGGCTGACTAGATCATTTATAGTTCATACCACTTTTATGAAATGCCCCATCTGTATATAAGGTGATGTTTCCCCACAAACAACATTTGTATTTTTTTGTGTTTTTAATAAGTAAATCAGTTGTGCCTATTATTGCTACAACTTGTATTAGACATGCCTATAACAAAAAAGCGAGACGACATAATAAATGATTATTTCAATTATTGTCATCTATCTAGTGCTCATGTTAGCCATAGGATTTTGGGCAAATAAGTTCAATAAGGGAATGACTGACTATATACTTGCCGGGCGCAGACTGGGATTAGGACTGGCGTGTTTTGCTATTGCAGCCACATATTTTGGTGGCGGGTATGTTATAGGTTTAGGCGAAGCGGCTTTTAAAGATGGACTTGTTGCCTGGTGGTTTGGTATAGGCGGCGGGATAGGCCTTATTTTAACAGGATTTCTGGCAGGGAAAGTAAGAGCGATGAACATCTATACTATCCCGGATTTTTTGGAGCACAGGTATGGAGGTAGGCTGTTTAGGCCGTTAGTTGCTATTCTTACTTTTATTACATTTACGGGAGTTTTAGCATCCCAGATTTTGGCGACTAAGGGTGTGCTATCTATTGTTGGTTTGGGTTCAACAGAGGCGACAGTGATCACTGCCCTTGTTTTTATCCTCTATTCAGCTGTAGGGGGGCTTTGGGCAGCAACCCTTACCGATTTTATCCAGCTCATAATCGCTGCTGTTGGAATTATAGCAGCGTATGTTGCTGTTCTTTTGCGTTTACAAGATATGGGGGGATTTGTTTCATCAATCCAGGTTAATCTGGCTGAAACAGCTCAATTCTTTTTCAGCCTGATAGGGACTGGAGATTGGTCGTATATAATCTGGTTGGCTATTCCCATGCTTTTGACAACACTAGCTGGTGCTGATATCTACCAGCGGATATTATTGGCCTCAAAGAATGAAAAAACTGCGCAAAGAGCTTGTTGGTTGGGCGGGTTAATTATCATCGTTATAACCCTTTTCCCGACCTTGCTTGGTATGAGCGCACATGCATTTTTCCCTAACTTAACTGAAGCCTCTGCTGCGTTGCCAAATGTGGTCAACGAAGTGCTGTCACCTCTCATGACAGGGTTATTGATGGCAGCTATCCTGGCGGCTATCATGTCAACAGCAACCTCTCTCTTGACTGTAGGAGCCTCAAATATTGCTTACGATCTTGTGGCCAAAACCATACAAAGGGATCAAGAAATGGATGAGATAAAATTGCTGCATATCTCACGCTTAGCACTTGTTGCCATGGGTGTGTTGGGCCTTATAATAGCTATGTATTCTACAGGGATCATTGCTGTGATCAATACTGTGCTCCTTTTAAATACAGGTGGTCTTGTCGTCCCTGTTGTGGGCGGCATACTTTGGAAAAGGCCAAACCTGAAGGCAGGTTTGGCAGCTTTTTTTACAGGTATCGTCGGAGGGGCATTGAGTATATCAGGGGTACAATTTGGCGCAATCCCGCCAGAAGTATTTGGTGTTCTAGTGTCTTTAATAGTATTTATTATTGTTACACTAGCAACCACACACACTAGGAGGACGTCTGTTTGATAATTTTCATGGAAAGTGTCTAAGTAACAAGGGGACAAAGAGACACAAGTGACAGTGACAAGGAACCTCTCCCTTAGTCCCCCATTGACAGTGGAAAAATAGATATGCTATACTTTTAACGTGCAAGTAGAAGCCGCTCGCTTCTCACCTTAGGGCGAAGACAGCTACTAGGGTTACTTTAGGGATAAGCTGTATATAAAAGCGGGTGGTTTTTGCCAACCCGCTTTTTTAGTATTTTTCTTTTCATAGATATTTAAGGAGGTGGCGTATAATCATTAAGGATCTGCGGGTCAATGAGGAGATCCGTGTTCGGGAAGCCCGGGTGATAGACAGCAACGGCCAACAGCTTGGGATTATGCCGATCAAGGAAGGGCTGCGCATTGCTGCTGAGCAGGGGCTTGATCTCGTTGAGGTGGCGCCCCAGGCTAAACCACCGGTTTGCCGGATAATGGACTACGGCAAATATAAGTACGAACAGAGTAAGCGTGAGCGTGATGCTCGTAAAAAGCAGCGTGTGATCAATGTTAAAGAAGTTAAAATCAGACCACGGATTGAGAACCATGACTTTCAGGTAAAGGTAAAGAACGCCCGGAGGTTTTTGAGTGATGGAGATAAGGTGAAAGTAACCTTGATGTTCAGAGGCCGGGAAATTACACATGCCAGTTTAGGACATGATCTTTGCCTGAAGTTTTATAATGAATTGGAAGATTTAGCTGTTATGGAAAAGGAACCCAAAGTTGAAGGGCGTAATATGATCATGATCCTGGCGCCCAAAACCCAGGAACAGGTGAAAGGAGACTAAAAAATGCCGAAAATGAAGACACACCGGGGGGCTGCCAAGAGATTCAAACCTACTGCCAGCGGTAAATGGAAGAGAGCGAAGGCTTTCAAGAGCCATTTGCTTGCTAAAAAGCCAAGCGATCGAAAGCGTCGCCTCCGCAGGGCAGAGGTTCTCAGCGCCTCTGACCAGAAAAGGATGAAGCGATTACTGCCCTATTTGTAAGAACAAAGGAGGTTAATGGTCATGGCAAGGGTAAAAGGCGGACCAGTCACAAGGCGCCGCCATAAAAAGATTCTAAAGTTAGCCAGGGGCTATCGAGGAGCAAAGAGCAAGCTATTTCGGGTAGCCAACCAGCAGGTGATGAAATCACTGAACTATGCCTATATACACCGGAGGATGCGGAAGCGTGATTTCCGGAAACTCTGGATCACACGGATTAACGCTGCTGCCCGCAGCAATGGCCTTTCTTACAATAGATTTATGAACGGGCTGAAAAAAGCCGGCGTCGGTGTGAACAGAAAGATGCTGGCAGAGCTTGCGGTTAATGATGCACCTGCTTTCAGCAAGCTTGTGGAATTGGCAAAACGCAATCTCTAA
>DULM01000180.1 GCA_012840405.1 Syntrophomonadaceae bacterium
CAACGGGTCAAGTTTCTTGCATAAGTCTGAGACAGTGGATTTGGAGAATTTTGTACCACACAGCTCCTCTGTGATCTGGCTGACTTTACGGGTAGAAACCCCATTGACCACCATTTCCATCAAAGTCCGTATAGAGCCCCAGTCGTTTGAGGTAAAACTTGTAGACTATGATAAAGAGATCAAAATTAGAGAAAAAATTCGTTTAGAGAAGCTCAATAAATATGAAAGATATCACAGCAATTCAATGATTATTGATGTTAATAGTTAAAATCTATTAAAAGTAGAGTATTCAACTATAAGTTCATTGATCAAAAAGTCTGCTATGTAACCATTTATGGAGACGTATGTTGTATGAGGTAGTAGATCAGGGAAGTGTTAACTTTCCTGATCAGTTATATGACAGAAGGTCACACTGCCTTATAAGATTTTGATCATCGCTATTTGGTATATATAACAACTCTTATATTAACCAAAACTGCACTTCTATAATGCTCCCAAGAAGTGAGACACAGGATAAGAAAAATAAGTTACAATGGGAGCATGAATAAGCGCAATCATTACTCAGCCGAATTTAAAGCTCAGGTGGTTATTGAAGTTCTTCGTGAAGAAGCTACCGTCAATGAGATCGCAGCCAAATACGGTATACATCCAGCTATACTTGGCCGCTGGAAGCAGGAGTTCTTAGAGCGAGCTCCTGATGTATTTAAGAAAGGGCCATCAGCAGCCGAAAAGGAACTCAAAAAAGAGCAGCAGCATGTAGCAGAGCTGGAGCGTAAAGTCGGGCAGTTGACTTATGAAGTCGACTGGCTCAAAAAAAAATCTGATGAAATTTTCAAACGTAAAAGATCGTAAAACACTCATTGAGTTCGGCCATAAACACATCACCGTAAAGCGCCAGGCTGAACTGCTGGAAGTCAACCGGAGCAGTGTATATCGGAAACATCCTGTCAAGACACTCAGTGATGAAGAATTATTCATCATGCGTTTGGTTGATGAGATCCACACAAATGAACCTACCTGGGGATACCGAACCATTACAACTATTCTCAGGAGAGATCATGGGCTGTTGATCAACAAGAAACGGGTACGCCGAATCATGAGGAATATGGGAATTTATGCAATATATCCGAAACCAAATCTGAGCAAACGGTATCATTTACAATATATCCGTCCGTACCTGTTGCGAAACCTGGAAATCAATAGGTCGAATCAAGTATGGGGTGTAGATATTACCTACATCCGCATGAAGAAAGGGTTCATGTACCTATTTATCATTATCGACTGGTACAGCCGGTATATAGTAGATTACGAATTATCCAGCACATTGGATAAATCCTTTGTACTGAGTTGTCTTAAACGCGCACTGAGTATCCAAAAACCAGAGATCATCAACAGTGATCAGGGTGGACATTTTACCAATCCAGAATACATCAAACTGCTGGAAGACAGTGGAGTCAAAATATCCATGGATGGCAAAGGTCAATGTCTGGATAATGCCATAACAGAACGGTTTTTCCGAACCCTGAAATACGAACGAATTTACATCAACGAGTACGAAACACCAAGAGAGCTAAGAACCATGTTGAACCAGTATATGAAAACCTACAATACCTATCGGCCTCATTCTTCATTGGGTGGTGCTTGCCCAGTAGACTTCTATATTAAAAGCAAGCTCAATGAAGCTGCTTAATAAAAATAATACGGAAAGGAGAATAACTTAGTTTTTCAAATCCGTGTTCTTGACAAGGGGAGCATTACAAACAACTTATAAATAATGTATGGGGTATTTGTTGTTCTTTTAATTTTTAAAAAGCTCCTTATTCTTTTCATAATCCTTTTTTCTAAAATCTACGATTCTTTTTAAAAGCATTCCCATAGAATCTTGATTCATTTAATTACCCCCTTATAAGTTGCTATTGCTATTTAACGAACTTTAACCGATCTTTTTGGGTTCGCTTTTCATTACTAAACATTGTTTCCGCAGCATAACCCATGATAACAGAGCCCTATACATTATCACACTCATATTATAGATCATAATTTTTTAAAATCTCTTCATCAATTTTTTCTAGAGTCTAGACAAAAAGCCTAGTTGTAACCTGCTGCGATAGTACCTGCGGTTGTTCCTCTAAAGTCCGATAATCACAGCCTGATCTAATAATTTTCCATAACCCATTGATAAGAAACAGGACAATAGCTACCACATGACGAATATCCAACATAGAGACCTCACACTCCTTGACGGGGGAGTTGGCCATCTGAAAAGTTGACCTTTTTGAGGTCTCTTTTTCTATATGAGACACTCATTTACCTACAAAAAATGTACACTGCCGGATGTAAGAGATATTATTACAGGGGCAAAAGCAAAAAGCAGACCTGGCTGTGATCGATGTAAACCTAACACCGAGATCTGCACATTCAAGAGGTAACAGGTTCAATCCATGCTTTGCCTACCAGAAAACCCCTAAAAATAAAGCCCAGCAACAAACTGGGCTCTTTTATTTGGGCAGCGTTTGTGTTCATTTTAGATAAGGGCAAGTACTATGAAGTTTAGGATAAAGAAAACCGTTGAAACTGTAACCACAGGATGTACCTGCCTTAATTGCCCTTTGC
>DULM01000259.1 GCA_012840405.1 Syntrophomonadaceae bacterium
ATACCACGGGAACCGGCTCTATCCCGTGGTATTTTTCATTACAGAGGCACCAGTCTGTTTCGCAGTTTACACCATATTGCTATTTATTTTTCTTTAGCCAGGGCATCATCGCCCGCAGTTTCTTCCCCACAACCTCGATCAGGTGCTCTGCCTCTTTCTTCTGCATGGCACTAAAGACAGGCCTACCCACCTGATTCTCCAAGAGCCACTCCCGGGCAAAACTGCCATTTTGAATCTCTTCTAAAATGCGCTTCATCTCTGCCCGGGTCTCTTGGGTAATGATCCTCTTCCCTCTGGTGAGATCCCCATACTCGGCTGTATAGCTGATGGAGTTTCTCATCCAGCTGATACCGCCCTCATACATTAAATCCACAATAAGTTTAAGTTCATGCAGGCATTCGAAATAGGCGATCTCCGGCTGGTAACCGGCTTCTACCAGAGTGTCAAACCCGGCTCTGACCAGTTCTGTTACACCACCACAGAGAACAACCTGCTCACCAAAGAGGTCGGTTTCTGTTTCTTCCTTAAATGTTGTTTCAATCACTCCAGCACGGGTGGAGCCGATTCCTTTGGCATAAGCTAAAGCAGTGTTGAGGGCATTACCTGTATAATCCTGGTGCACTGCCACAAGGGAAGGCACTCCAACCCCCTCTACATACATCCGGCGTACTAGATGGCCTGGGCTTTTGGGGGCTATCATAAAGACATCCACATCCTGCGGGGGTTTGATCTGTCCGAAATGAATATTAAAGCCGTGGGAAAACATGAGGGCTTTCCCCGGCTTCATATGGGGAGCGATATCGCTGCTGTAAACAGCAGCCTGCTTTTCATCTGGAATCAAAATTTGGATAATGTCCCCCATCGCAGCAGCCTCTGCTGCCTTTAAAGGCTCAAAACCATCAGCCACTGCTCTTTCCCAGTTCTCACTGCCGGGTACCTCTGCCACCAGTACCCGTACCCCGCTATCTCTTAGATTGAGCGCTTGTGCATGCCCCTGGCTCCCGTAACCGATTATTGCTACTGTTTTCCCGTCCAGGTATTTGAGATCGGCATCCTGTTCGTAAAAAACTTTCATTGTTAAATTCTCCCTTCCGTATTTCGATTTCTAATTATAATAACACTTTTTTCCCAACAGGTCACCAACAGGGATGCACAAAATTCAAATTTTCTGTTGATTTTATAGTGATGATGTTTATTCAGACTTGATCATCACCAGCATCATCTTAAACCGCTTGACTGCTTTCAAAGCATGAGGTGCATGGGCAGGCATAATAATCATTTCACCCTGTTTTAGCTGATGAGAAACCCCAGATATTCTAATCTCCGCTTCTCCATCCAGCATATAAACAAGAGCATCATAAGGGGCCTTATGCTCACTTAAACCCTCCCCAGCATCAAAGGCAAAAAGGGTCACTGTGCCTGCATCTTTGTTGATAATCGTTCTGCTGACAACAGATCCTTCCTGGTATTCAACAAGTTCATCATGCTGAAGAACACGTGCCAACAAATCCTTTTTTCCTTTTCTTGACTCATCTTAAACCCCTTTCTTTTGTCCATTTATCTCTTATTATTACCCATCTCCAACATCTTTCCCAACAATTTTCCACATCTATTACAACATGCCAACTGTCACCTATAGATTCAATTTACCTGGTTTCGAGTAAATCAAAATCAGGTGGCGAAAGATCGATCCTAAACTCGGCTAGTTCATCTGCACATATTTTGCCTTCCAGATATGACTCAATGCAGCGCAGCAGATCCTCTTGGCGGGGTTGCCCCAGGACCATCCGGTAGGCCACCAGTGCCCTTTTTAAATCATTCAGGCGGCTGATCTCTCGGCTTAAAGGCAAGGCTGGAATATGGCGCACTATTTTATGCCCACCCCTTTCATAGATCCAGAAAGGAACAAGATCACTTTTTTCCTTGCTGCATTCTGAGTACGCTGCTTCAAAGAGCAGTTGCCAGGGATCCTGCAAACCCTTGAGCGTCTCTTTCAGGGAAAGG
>DULM01000181.1 GCA_012840405.1 Syntrophomonadaceae bacterium
AATTCTAACTGGCCTGTACATCCCACTTCCCACAGCGGCTTCCCCAGCGGGCGATTACCTCACCATTTTGGTAGAACTGCACCACTTCACAATGGTTGGGACATGACTTACAGTCGAAACTGCGGGTCTGGAAACTGAAATCCGTCACCTTAAAACCTTTAAACCTGGTCTTTTGATCTGATGACTGCATTTTCTCTCGAGACAAAATGGCTGCACCAAGAGCACCCATCACAGCAAAATGCTCGGGAATAATGACCTCATGACCTAAGGCTTTTTCAAAGGCCTTTTTCATACCGGCATTGGCAGCTACACCACCCTGAAAAGCTATAGGAGGCAGTATCTCCTTACCTTTGCCTACATTGTTTAAATAGTTGCGCACCAAAGCCTCACAAAGGCCAGCAATAATATCCTCAACACAGTGGCCCAGCTGTTGTTTGTGGATCATATCTGATTCGGCAAAAACTGCACATCTTCCCGCGATGCGCACCGGATGCTCCGATTTTAGCGCCAGTTCACCGAAATGCTCTATAGGAATGTTCAAACGAGCTGCCTGCTGGTCCAAAAATGAACCTGTTCCCGCAGCACAAACAGTATTCATCGCGAAATCAGTGACAATGCCATTCCGCAGTATAATGATTTTGGAATCCTGGCCACCGATCTCCAAAATGGTCTGAACACCTGGTATAAACCGTGATGTCGCCACTGCATGAGCTGTGATTTCGTTCTTAACAATATCTGCGCCAACCATGACCCCTGCCAGATGTCTGGCACTGCCTGTGGTTCCCGCAGCACAAATCTCTACATCATCAGGGACAAGGTCGGACAGTTGAGCCATTCCTTCCTGAATAGCCCGAATCGGTTTGCCCTGCGTTCTTAAGTATAGGGAGGCAAGGACCTCATCTTTTTCATCTATGACAATTAAATTGGTACTCACCGATCCAACATCAATTCCTAGATAACCTTTTTTCATGCGATTTCTCCTCCCTGGTCCATGTTAAGCATTACACGCCTCCTGGGCTTTTTGTTCCCGCCTGCGCTTAAGCAGATCCAAAAAAGCCTCCAACCTGGTGATCACACCGGCCGCTGCAGTCTGTTCATCGATAAAAATAGTTAAAACAGGGATTCCTACTTCCCTGCTCACCCGAGGCATAATACCTTTGGCCATAATCTCAGGCAAACAAGAAAATGGTGCTAGTTGAATCATGCCATCATAACCTTGATTGGCATAGATCACAGTTTCACCTATACTATTAATGCCATGCCCTCCGATCATTTCATTGAGATAGGGATGAGCCATTTGATGAATATCATGCTCCCCGATCTTCCCTTCCACAATAACATTCTTCTGGGTATAGGAGGTCAGCCAAATAGAGCGGTCAGTATAAACCCCCATTTCACCGAGTGTTCTCTGGATATAAAAGTTCACAGCCGGCTCCAGCACAACATAGATCTCACCAACAATACCGATCCTTAACGGATTCCGGGATCTGTCCTGGGGAATACGGGCAATGATTTTTCTGCCCTCCCAAAGGGCATCTTCGATTTCCTCCTTGGTACGAGCCTCATCCAGCATGTTCAGTGCTTTATTAAATGCTCTGTAAGTATCTCCTTTATTGATTTCATAAGGCATAATCCTATACATCAAATGTTCTATCTGATCAATGGCTTCTAACTTACTGTAATTCTTCTTGAGCACCTGAATAAAAACACGCCAGGACATGCCACGGGGTTTGACCCTTCTCAGTTTTTTAATAAAGTCCAAATAATCGGATTGAGGTGGTTCAAAAATCAGTACCTCAAAATCATAGCCCAGTTCATTAAGGATCTTCTGGTGCATGACACCGTAGTAACCGGCCCGGCAGGGGCCAACTCCACCGGAGGAAATGGCCATCTCAGCCCCCATCTCGATGGTCTCCAGATAGGTGCCCATCAGCACCTTAAAGGGTATACAAGCGAATTCAGGAGAATAGCGCACTCCCAGATCCATTGTGCGTTTGCTGGGCTCTGGCGGAACCACTGCCTCATATCCCAAATCATTGATCAGCGCTTTAAATGCAACATAGGAATACCCCATATGAGGAAATGTTAGCTTCACTCCTGCACCCTTCTCCTTTTCAACATATCTATAAATGCTTCCAGGCGGGTATCCACACCACCTGATCCGGTTTCTTCATCAATAGAAATAGTTAGAAAAGGCATCTGATCATAATGACGGGACTCAATTTCCATCAATCTGTCAAGCATAGCATCAGGACCGCAGATAAAAGCAGTGACATGGATGATACCATCCACTCTCTTCCTGTTCATGTAATAATAAGCTGCATGCATAGCCCGGTTGGAATAATGCCAGAACATCTGCTTGGGCAAACGTTTTGCCTCTCTAAGCATTTTTCTGGGTGACACCATTTCAGCTGTAACAACATCTGCGCCCATTTTTCTCAGCTTGTTAACAAGATCCAAGTTGATAAAGTTGTCATAAATCAAATAAGGGTAACCGAGCACAGCGATGGTCAATTCCCGCTTCTGCTCCCGGTTGGTACCTCCCCCGTTTTCCATATGTTCCAGAGCCTCATCTGCGAGCATTCCGCCCAGCATTAAATTTCTATAACGCCGCAAAGCCTTGCAGGCGAGCAGATAAGCCCTGCTTATCCTGGATAGTCCTGCACCAAACCTTTCTCCCACTTCCTTGGAAATACGGAAAAGTTCAAAGGGACCCTGGGAAAGGTCAACCCTAGTATCCAATATCTCCGGCAGGTCATTAATCGAAGCCCGCAGCAGATCAGGAAGTGCTAGAAACTTCGGGCAGAAGGTTTCTGTGAAAAATTTTCGTACTTTAACGAGGCGCGGCACAAAGATAAAATCTACCTTATCTTTGAGTTCTACAACATGCCCGTGGTACAGCTTGATGGGGATGCAGGCATCAGTTACAGCTTCTGCTACTCCATCATCAAGAGTCCTTTTAGTAGTGGGTGATGAAGTTATTACCTCCAAACCCAATTCTTCAAAAAAGGTCTTCCACCAAGGATAATAAGAAAAATAGGCCAGATACCGAGGAATTCCCACTCTGACCGGCATTAATACAAAACCTCCTCAGCAGTCTTGGGGATTTACTGCTACACCTTTTAACCATATATTCAGCAATTGTACTAAAGCCTCTTCTTCATCTAATATCTCCTGCTCCGGTGCTATCTGCTTCCAAACAACATATCCCCACAGGGAAGAGAGCAGAGAAACGACCATCATGTTCGTATCAAAACACCGGTACTCTCCCATTTCTTTTCGTTTCTCAATGGACTGACCAAGGAGATCAAGAATAGGCTTGACAATTTTATCCACAATAATCTCTTGAATTTCTGTGTGAAACTGGGCTTCATAAAAAAGCATTTTTACCAAAGGAAGTTGCTGCTGAATGGCATTCAGCTGTTTCTTAATGATGCTCACTAAAGAATGAGCATCCCCTCTTTCGAAGGAAACAGTAAGAGAGTCAATCACCTGCGATTTTTCAAACTCTTTGACAACACTGAACAAAATACCCTGGAGGATCCCCTTTTTGGTGCCAAAATGACGAAAAATGGTTCCCTCTGCTACACCTGCCTCCCGGGCAATTTCGCTGGTGGTAGCTCCGGCAAACCCTTTTTCTGAAAAGACCCTGACAGCAGCATCTAAGATCTTCTGCTGTGTACTGCTCAATTCAGATGCTATTACCATAAGGCCTCCATCAGTGTACTGAATGATAGTGATTGCTCACTCTCACATTATAGTTAAATACAGGTTACGATGTCAACAATAATGTAATTTACTATACTGTTACAGTATTTAATACAGCTTTTTCCGAAAAAAATTAAACACAGCCAGAAATAGCAACAATAATACATATTAATTACACTCCCAAAAGGGGTCGCTATTCTATCAAAGCCTGGGCTGATTTTCCAGTTTAAAAAATGACATTTTATCTAAAATTAACACTAAGGAGGTGCTAAAATGACACAATACCCTTTTCATACAAAGATAGATAGCAAGTCTTTACTTGTTTGGCAAGAGTTGATAGAGAAAGATGGGAAGAAACATCCCAGGATTACTTGCGACTCCCGGAACTATAGTTTCAATCTGTCAGCAATGATAGGCTCACATTTTTCATTGAAAAGAGGGCAGTTATGACCGGTGCAGCACACCTGTTGGCAGGATCATCAATCTACATTTTAACAAAAAGGAACAAAATAATGGCACCCCTTTTGGCAATAATCTCACACTTCGCCCTGGATGCCATCCCTCATTATGACAGCCCTGCATGGAATATCCCTTTAGGGTTCCTAGCTGTTATCTTTCTTTATCTCACAGTTAGCAAAAACAAAGAACCCTTTATACTAGTCTGCGCACTGTGCGGCATGCTACCAGATATTAACAACTTTTTTTGTCTCAGTAAAGTAATGTTCGACCTCCATCAGCAGTTCCACTTTGATAAAAGCTATGAAATACCCATCTCTAATCTCTATTGGGAGATCTATGGCTGCTTGATTACCGGTTACCTGCTGTGGACCAGGTATCCTGTAAAAACTGCCCCTGCAAGGGGCAATCCTTGTAACAGGCCCCTCCCTAACCTATACAAGCAGGTCCTCATCACTTGCTACCGGCTTGCTTTTAGTGAAACGCACCGCAAACCAGAGGTAAATCACAACGATAGTATAGTAAATGGACCAGCCGTAAACAAATCCCGGTGCAATAATATTCTGCAGGGACTGGAAAAGGGTGGGTATGGTGATAGCATAAACTGTAATCTTAAAGGACTGGCCGTAATTCAATCCACAATTTTGAATACCGGAAAACAACAGGGTAACCAAACTCAAAATACTAACAGTACAGAGTTTGGCAAAGATAAAATAAATTAATCCCCAGAAAACGATCATCATGCTCATGGGTTTCAGGTAGGCTAACATATTAACGACATCGTCTTTCTCAATCTCTAGGTCCTTAAGGGCTGAAAAATGATATTCCTGTGTTTCTAAGGAATTCTGCTTATACACTGCTTTCGTTTTATCAATAAAAAATCCTTGCTCATAATCATCCAACACACTGCTGTCAGTCTCACCACTGGTATCAATAATAATCGCACTATCTTGGTTACCGCTTTCGTAAACCAACGGCATTTCCCCAGCAACAGTTAATTCCCCATTTTTTAAAACGAAATCGGGAGCTGTTTTGTTGAATTCTTCGATCCACTTTGTCATGTCCTTTTGAAAATCATAAGCAAAAGACAACAAAACAGGTATGCCCAGTACCAGCACCATGAGCAGCAAATAAGTGATTACCCTTTTCCAGGGCAGATCGGCAAAATTCCGGTACTGCGGAAAATTGATTGCGCTGTCACTCATATCTTTGAAAAATCCCAATTCAAACCCTCCTGCCATGAACAGGCACTACGGCCTCAAATATAAATCCTTATTATTTGATACTTAAAAAACCAGTTCAGTGATGAGTTCCTTCTATTACGCGAATCCCTTTCTTTTCTATGATCTTTTTAATCTGGTTTTTATGCGGGCAGCGGGGGTAATCATCATCCAACATCATACAAGAGGATAGATGAATTACATCTAAACCATGTGGAATCAATTTTTCCACTAGCCGCGGAACCCTTCTGCCAGGGCAGCCGCCGCAGGTAAAAAAACCGATGATTTCCGTATTGTCCCCGTACTCCTCAAAAGCCAATTTGCGATGGTTAAAAGCCTTAAAACAGGCTATCCCTGGACAGACTTCAGCAACAGTATCACAGCGTACAATCGCGATTTTGGTGGTCTTTTCCTGACCTTTTCCCTCACCACTGTTTACCGCAAACTTGATATACTTCTCATATGCAGCACGGACATCTGCCTCCGTCACTTCTTCCCTTCCGCTTTTTGCAACTTCCTTTTCTACTGCCCTTTTCGCCATACCTCTGATAAAAGCGGGTGCTTTTTCAATCTGCTTCAAAGCATCTTCGGTCCAGTGCATCAACTTCCTCCCTCCGTTAATGCTGCATTTGCTGTAACTGCTGCTATCTGATTATTGACTGCAAAAACCGCATAATTGTTTTTTCTACAAAAAAGATAAATATCCTTGTCCACAGGCACGGCAAAAAAGAGCAGCCGTTTGATGACTGCCCTTTATCTGAATCAATAAGTCTTTCTGTCCACTGACAGAATATACTGCTTATTTATTCTTGACTACAAGAAATCCACCGGTTGCAGCAATCAATGTGCCCAATCCCCATAATAAGCCTAATGGGAGTCCCCCTGTCTTTGGTAGTTTGGTGTCACTGTCATTATCCGCTTTAGCACCTTCATCTGCATTTTCCGGATCCTGGGTAATAGGTTGTTCTGTCTCCGGTCCGTTCTGTTCTTTTGGAACAGCAGCTATAAAATCAAAACTCCCCACTGCTTCTTCATTATCAAACCTAAGCCATAGGCTTTCATCATCAGCCCTGCTGTATGCCACTTTTACTTCTTGTCCCTCCTGAATGGGACTGGCAAGAGTTAATTTTATCTTTCCGGCTTTTTTAACCTTGCTGACCTGAACAACATCTACCTCTTTGCCATCCACCATCACAGTAAATTGAGATGTAAACTGAGGATCTTTACTTTTTCCCTCAGGCACAATTATTGTCAGTTCCCCTGCTCCATCCTTTTTAATGAAGTTTAAGCTGACACTCCCATCTGTAGTAATCTCTGCTATTACTTTTACCCCTTCCTGCTGCTCGGTTTCTTCTGATCCCTTAATAACCTGTTTTACTTTAGCATCTTGATAGCCGTCAGCCTTCACCACAATTGTATATTCCCCTGCTTCAGTGAATACTGATGCAGCAATATTGATCTTGCCTTCTGATATGGTATATTGACCATCACTCAGGTTTTGATCATTTACCTTGATGTTTTTTATTGCTTCTCTCCAATTAGGGTCGTCGGCAAAGGTGATGTCTACCGCCTGCCCTAAAGTGTTGTTATCTGTGTCTGCGATTAAGGTAGGGGCCTCTGATAATGCAGAATAAGGTACTTTTATACTAAAGTTAGCAACATAGTTATCTGTGCTGTCTTTGAGCCGCAGGTTAGGATTATCACTCTGAATATATTCTACCGTCAATGTTTTCCAGGCAACTTCATTAAGCTTTGTATCAAGCTCAAGTTTGATTTTCCCCACAGTGTTTGTAGTTTCTACTTTGTTAACAGCAACTTCTTCACCATCTACAGTTACTATAAATTGGCTTTTCGCTCCTTCTGGTACTACTATTTTTCTATCAAAAGTCAGACTGATATCCCCTTGGGTGGTGACCTCCGCTGCCAGTAATCTTGGGCCATCCGCGGCTTCTGCGGGCAACATAATCCCAAACATGAAGAACATACATAAAAGTGCTGTTAATACCGCTGTTTTTGGCCTTCTTGACCTATTAATCCACATTTATTTTTCCTCCCGTTCTCCTTACTATAATGATGCTTAAATTATGTTTAACTTCCAATGTAGCTATCCCCTCTCATCTATCACCTCCATCATCTAAACTACACTCCCTTTTTTCTTTTCCACCAGAATTCAATGAGAACCCAGCCGAGGATCAATACAACTACAATGATTCCTATAATAGTTCCACCTGACAGCCTGTTTTCAGCAGATGTTTGTTGATCTTCTGTTGCGTCATCGTTGTTATCATTTTGTGTAGGAGCAGCTGTCTCCGCTGTATCCTGTTCATTCAGCTCCTCGGTTACATCGCCCGCGCCAGAATTTTTCTCTTCATCTTCTGATCTTTCACTGGTATCATCTGGCTGAACAGCCTGATTTTTTCCCTCTTCTGGCTTTGGTGTTGAAACTTTAATATCTGACTTCTGCTCCTTCGGTTTTTGAGAAGAGTCAGCTTTTGCGGGGAGAGGGGCTTCTCCCTCGGTCTTGAAGCTAATTGTTATACCCTTTCCACCGGTGGTTTCACCTAATGTGTTGCCGTTTTTTGCTTTTAGCTGTGGAGAAATCTTCAAGATGTAGGTAGTACCGGTTTGAAGAGCCTGTTTAGGTTTGATAAAAATATAATGCCGCTGCGAGGCGTCCACAGTATCATCTATTTTGGTGACAGTTAAAGGAATACCGCCTCCACCCTTTGCGCTGAGGCTGAAACACTGTCTGTTATTTTCCCAAATGAGCATATTGACAACATTTTTACTGAACTCCAGTTTAAATTCCGGGTTGGTGGGAATACCGGAAGCCCCATTCACATTAGTACCACTGCCTTTCAGGGTAATACTCAAAAATTTCAAGGGTTTATCCCCTTCGACCCCGGGTTCATCTCTGTACTCACCCTGAGCCATTGCTGGTGTAATGCCAACCAAAAAGACCAGCACAAACAGAAAAGCAATTATCCATATTTTTCTTTCACAGCCTATTTTAGGCGACAACAAAAATCTCAACTCCTTTCTTACTGCCAGGTGGTTAATCTAGGCTTCAACCTTTTAATCAAAAAAGCAGCAATCGCTCCACCGGCAGCGCCGAACAGGGTATGGGAGATGGAGGTGAATCCCAGTCCGAGAGTAAGAAATACCATGGGTAATTTTAGAAGAAGGCCAAGAGCAAGGTTGACAAGCATTTTCGATAGACTGATCAGTGCACCGCAGATAGCACCTACCACCGGTTTTTCCAGTTTATAAAAAAACAGTGGAGCTATCAGATCAAGAACCAGACCAGGGATAAAATACTTGAAAAAAACGAAAACACCCTCCTTACCCAGGCCCAGCAGCACTGCCAGTACCCCTGATACTCCGCCCATCACTATCCCGGAGCCAAAGCCGGGGATCAAGCCTTTCCCCATCACCAGAATTCCCATCCAAAATATACTTGAATGCCCCGGAAGGTGCAGCGGGATGCGAGTGATATCCTTCAGCAGAGCAATTAGTGTACCAAACATGGTTAACCGCAGTACATCAGCCAAGCCAAGCCTAAAAATAAACCTTTCAGCAGGGGCAGCCAGCACCCGTTTATTTTGTTGTTGGGCTTCATTCATGGCAGCATTCACATTCTTCATTATTTAACCTCGATCTCCTTAATGAGCTTAACCAAAACCTGAGAGGTCCTCTGATCAATTAAATCGGCCGTCCCATTCCCGTTCAAACTACATATCAGCTTATTGTTCAACTGTTCCCTGTGAAGAAAATAAACCGAACCATCTCCAAGACCCCTTATAACTATTTCATCGTACTCTTCCGCACCCGCGGCATTCAAAACAGCGATAAGGGGAGGCCCCTTCGGGTCTTGATCCCCTATTTGCTCCAGAACTCTGCTATCGAGATAGGCAATGGGCTTGTTCTCATCGAGAACTCGAATCACTTTAGCCGACTTCAAACCAATGGCTAAAAAACCTTTTTCAATCAAATAAGCACATCCGATGATAACTAAAACAATCAAAACACCGGTAATTACCCTTTTGCGAAAATCATCCCCCTGCACTATCTCCCCTCTCTCATTAAAAATTTCCGTGACAAAAAGAGCCGGGTGCGAAAGCAGAGCCGGCTCTAATTTACAACGATCTCCTTTCCGCACTGGGAGGCTTATCTGTTTCCAGACAAACCCTACCGGTCCGACCACCATTGCTAAATGCCTTAGGATAGTGGACTCGGAGAACAAAAATATATTTTTTTTATAGTTCTACACTTGAAAAAGGATATCCTCCTAGTTATTAACTTATATTCCTAGCTCTGAAACCCATGCTTTTTTCTTAACAAACCAACAGTGAAAAAAGAATGATGATCGACAGCATAATGAGGACCAAATAATCATTTTTCCTAAAAGACAACTCACTTAACCTTGACCTGTTGGCACTGCCGGTATAACACCTGCTCTCCATAGCCATAGCTAGGTCTTCCGCCCGCTGCAATGAATTAGCCAAAAGGGGAATCAACACAGCAAAATACCCTTTGATCCTCTCCTGAGCCTTAGGTGACTTTAAAGGTGCACCCCTGGATATCTGCGCTTTTGATATTGTTTCCGCTTCCTGGATGATCTCCGGGATAAATCTCAGTGCTATACTGATCACCATGGAAAATTGGTGTACAGGCACTTTGAGGAAACTCAAAGGTGCTAACAGCGCCTCCATCCCAGAAGCCAGCTGAATGGTAGAGGTTGTTGCGGTCAAAAGGCATGATGTAAGAAGCAGTATCATTAAACGCAGGATTGTGGAAATTCCGAGAGCTACCCCCTGCTTGGTCACACCGATGCTTCCCAGACTAAAAAGGATATCTCCTTCAGTGAGTATAGCTTGAAAGATAAAGGTAAGCAGAAATAGCAACCACAACCGCCAGATGCTCCGCAACACCAGTTTTGGACGAATTTCAGCAAAGTATATTGCTACAATAATGATCAAAATATTGATCAAAACAACCTGCCACTTATAAATGAACAGTGTAGAAAAAATAATTAAAAAACAGCTGATGATCTTAGTCCTGGAATCCAGGTTATGAATAATGGTATCTCCTATAGTGTACTGACCAAACTTGGGGCCCTTCATCTCATTGTCTCCCTGAGCAATTTTTCTATTTCTCTCTCAGCATCTTCAAAAGTAACCACCGGCTTATCGAACCGAACTCCCTGTTCCTGAAGCTCATAAATCAGCCGCAGGTACTCAGGGAGCCCAATTTCTTTAAAAAGCGGAATATATTTTGGATCCAACACCACTTCAGGGATATCGCAAACCACAACCTTACCATCAGCCAACACCAGCAATCGATCTGCCAGGGTAATGAGTTCGCTCAAGCTGTGTGACACCATAATCACAGTGGTATTCCTCTTTATCTGCAGATCCTTGATGATCCTGAGAAGCTTGTCTCTCCCCTGTGGATCTAATCCTGCTGTAGGCTCATCCAGCACCAGAACTTCCGGCTGCATAACCAGTATTGAAGCCAGAGCCACCCTCCTGCGCATTCCACCACTTAGAACCAGCGGAGAAAGGCCAGTTACTTCTTCCGGGTCCAGACCGACCTGTTCCAGTGCTTCCCTGACACGCACATTAATTTCACTTTTGGGGTATCCCAGATTTTTTAATCCATATGCCACCTCATCGGCCACTGTATCCGCAAACATTTGCTGCTCAGGAAACTGAAAGACAAGCCCGACTTTTTTCCAGAGTTCTCTACTATGCTCTTTAATGCTTGTATCCCTACCGCAAACAGTAACCCGTCCTTGAGTAGGTTGCAGCAAACCATTAAAATGCTGCACAAGGGTGGACTTGCCGGAACCATTAGCACCTACAATACCCAAAAATTCCCCCTGCTCAACACTGAAGCTGACATCATCAAGAGCTTTTCTGGCATAGGGTGTCCCTTGAGCATAGATAAAGGTTAAACTTTCAACTTCAATAATCGACATATATGCTCCACCATTTGTTCAAGATTAACAATATCCGGGTCCACTTGATATCCTTTTTTGCGCAAATTATCTGCCATTTGAACAATTTCCGGCTGTTTCAGACCGCATCTTTCAAGGGTATTTATCTCCTGAAATACTGAGGCAGGTGACCCATCTAATTGAATGCGGCCCTTATCTAAAACAATGACCCGGTCAACAAAGGTAAGGTCCTCCATGTGGTGGGAGATGAGTACAATGGTCATGCCGTATTCCTGACGCAACCTCTTTAAATGCCTGATCAACTGGATATTTGCCTGCTGGTCAAGCATTGCTGTCGGTTCATCTAAAACAAGGTATGCCGGCTGCATGGCCAAAACCGCAGCAATAGCCACTCTCTGTTTCTGTCCACCGGAGAGTAAATGGGGAGCATGGTTGCGCAGTTTTTCCAGCCCCAGATCTTTCAAGGCACGCTCTACAAGTTCCTTAACTTTCTCCCGGGGAAAGCCCAGGTTTTCGGGGCCAAAAGCAATATCCTCCTCCACAATTGGGCTGACTATCTGGTGATCAGGGTTCTGAAAAACCATCCCTACCTGGCTTCTGATCTGAAATAGATACCTCCGATCAGCGGTATCCATCCCATTTACCAGCACTTTCCCGGCTGTAGGCAGAATAAGGCCGTTGAATAGCCTGGCTAGTGTGGTTTTTCCCGAACCGTTGCGGCCAGCGATACCAACAAACTCCCCCTGCTTTATTTTTAAGTTTATCTCCTGCAGCGCCCACCTTTCACCGCTTGAACTTTGATAACACTTTGATACCCCGATCAATTCAATACAGTTTTGATCCATAACGTGCTCTCACTTTTCTCTTTCCATAAGAGGAACCCACATGCCGGGCTTTCCAGATGGATCAGGTTTGGTATATAACACCGGCTGGTCATCTAATAATCCCGGTCTGACCCAGTCGAAAGTATTAACCAAATCATCTGCAGGAATGTCCTTTCCAGATTCATCAAGAATCCGTATGATCCCTGTATTACTCAATATATCACTGACCTTAACCACACCTTTTAAGTCCCTGATGCCTGCCAATTCAATAAATCTGCCATCATAACCAGCTGCCCTTAGACCAACCGCAGCTAAAGCGCCAATAATCCCCTGTCCCGTTCCCCCTAGTTCCTGAAGAAAAATATCCTCATCTTCGGCAAGACCAGCTGCCAAACTCTTAGTCAGCACACTTTTCTGAGCAGAACTGCCAAAAGACTGTACAGTTTTTGTTACCCTGTCTGCAAAAGAGATACACACACCGGGATCTGATCCTGGAGCGCTTTTGCTGGCAACAAAATCAGTGACAAAGGAGAAAAATCTTTCAGATATGGCATCTTCAAATAAAAGATCCAAACAAGCCGCACTGTTATGAGAAGTATAAGGGATATCCTGATGCAGCAAGAGCTGGTGCCTGGTTATACCTTGCAAACGGACACCAATGAATTCAGAACAGATATGCTTGCCTAACTGTCTGCTCAACCATCCGGTGCCTCTGCTTTCTAGGTTGTCTGTATCATCGAGTCCAACAAAAACCCTTACCAAAATCAATCACCCCGGTATTGTTATTTGCCCCCCAAATATTTGCCCCCGAAAACAACAAAAAAAACCGGACAGATCCGCAATCCGGTATCTTATGCGATCTGCTCCCCTTTCCATGCTGGGAGGTATGCCTGTTTCCGGACATACCCTACCGGTTCAGTGCCATAGCCTTATGAACCACAGGCAGCTGAACTCGGAGAACAAAATTTATATAATAATAATTATTTTGTATTATAAATTCATTCTTCCTGTCAAAAATCCTGCATGAGTTATTAATCATTAAACAGCAATTCAAAAAATTATCTTGTCCACAGGCACAGTAAAAAAGCAGCCTTTTAGGCTGCTCTGCAAGTACCGGTTTATTTTTTATTAGTTCTATCTACTCCAGTAACAGTATTAACATTTTCTACAATTAAATTAGGATTACCATTGTATCCAGCGACCAGTTATTTAAAAACTATCCATTCAACATATACAGCAAAATCACTTTGTGCACCATACAAAAGCCGCGATAGTTTTTCCGTACAACTATATCTATAAAAATACCCTGGATTAAAACCAGGGTATCAAACTTATTTCTCCTCTTTTAGGCGTTTGATTTTGGCTTCCACAGCCTCCATTTCGGCCTTCAAATCCTTCAGATAATTCTCCAGCTTGGCAATTTTCTCTTCCCTAGTAAAGAACCGCCGCTTGAAGCCACCGCCGCAGCCGCACCCACACCAGCCTCCATGATGATGGTGTTCAGATTTACACATACTTTTTCACCCCCTTTGACTCAATCTTGCTTGCCAAATATTGATTGATACCTTTCTAAAAATGCATCCATCCGCTTGCGCTGCTGCCTAATATGTACCGCCCAGGCATGAAGCATCTCCTCACCCTCATCACTCAAGCTGTAGAGACGCCTGGCTGGCCCCCCTTCACCTACATCCCAGTGAGATGTTACCAATCCTTCATCCTCTAGACGGCGTAAAGTTCTGTAAACTGAACCTGGATCCAGCCGCTCACTGAAACCAAACTCAGTAAGCTGCTGAAGCAGATCATAACCATGGGAAGAACGCTGCTTGAGCAGTATAAGGAGACAGGGTTGCATAAACTTTTCTACAGGGAGTCCCCCGCCGCAGCGGCAACCGGAACCCTTTTTATCTCCTGAATGGCGATTGCACATTAGTGATTATCCCCTCTATATGTATATTGCCTATAAGGATTATATTCCTATAGGGATAATTTGTCAATACAAATGCTGAAATTTATTGCTGAAATAATTTTTGATATCATAGAACCGGGCATATTAAAATATAAACTCTATGTTGATATATACAGCGGGGTGTCATTATGTACGGTATCGTGCTGGAGGGTGGAGGTGCCCGCGGTGCCTACCAGGTAGGTGTCTGGAAAGCCCTAAATGAACTGGGCATCGATTTTAAGGGTGTTGCTGGGACCTCTGTGGGTGCCCTCAATGGAGCGATGATGGTCCAAAAGGATCTGGAACAAGCACTGGAAGTGTGGAGCGAGATAACACCATCAAAAATCATTAATATTGATGACAAATTATTTGAAAAGTTGAAAAACCGAAAGATATCTGCCGAGGATACAACAACACTTATTCAATATATCAAAGCTTTTTTCCATAACCGGGGTTTAGATACTACACCCCTGCACAGTTTGCTGAACCGTTATATAGATGAAAAAAGGATCAGAAATGCCGGCATAGAGTTTGGATTCGTCACCATGTCCCTTACTGAACTGGCCCCGTTAAAACTATTTTTAAGCGATATACCCGAGGGTAAATTGATCGACTACTTACTGGCCAGTGCCAGCTTGCCGTTTTTTCAGAGGCAGCGCATAGACAACAATACTTTTTTAGATGGCGGAGTTGTTGACAATCTTCCCATCAGCCTGCTGGTCGAAAAGGGCTTTCAAAACATTATTGCGGTTAGGCTTGTGCGCAAAGGCCTGAAAAAATGGAAAAATTGCAGTGAACTGAATATAACATTGATCAAGCCAAATGAAAGTTTGGGCAATATGGTTGATTTTACAAAAGAAAGAGCGATAAAAAACATTGAGTTGGGCTATTATGACACATTGAGGGCTTTTAAAGGCTATCAAGGCAGCAGGTATTATATCGATGCCTGCCCTGATGATGATTATTTTCTGTATATATTGCTGCAGATGGATAGAACAGGGCTAAACAGAATGGGCAAACAGTTAGGAATTAGGGATATGCCTGAAAAAAGATTTATCCTGGAAAAACTGGTTCCATTGCTGGCGGATATGCTCTCTTTAGGCCGCACAGCTTCATACCGGGATATTTTGATCACCATACTGGAAAGAGCGGCAGCTAAAACTGCAGTAAACAGGTTTCAGCTATATGAGTATAAAAAATTCGAAGAGATAGTTATTGAATCATACCATCCAAAAAATCAAGCACCTCTCCCAGCTATTTTAAAAGGGAATGAATTGCTCTTGCGGGCAAAAAAGGAGCAGTTCCTGGATGAAATCACAGAAATACTGTTCAACGGAATGAAACAAAGCTACTCATGAATAATAACTGGTGTCCCTTTGCGAGTTCAACCTTCAAGCGGATACACCCATGTGAAACCGGTTTTCCCATCTTCTTCGCTTCTTCGGGAATAATTCTCCCTTCCCGGTCGATGGAACACTATGAAAAAAGATAATTGCCTTGATCAGATACCCACCACCTAGCACCCTGCTGGTATTTTCATTGAAAAACCAGTCAGCTCTGTTCTGAATGGTAACCAAAGGGGCACTGTTGTCCTTTCCTGTCGATGCCACCCATTCTTTGATAAGTACGCCATGATGCTAAATGCACCTTTTGTTCACCAACACTGACATCTATTAGATAAGGTGAAGAACCGCTTTGCTGGCGTGAAACAGGCCTCATTCTTACCAGATTTTTGGTAACAAAATCGGTTGAACAAGCACCCAATAGCTGCAAATGCAATATATTACTATAAATAATTAAAATTTAGCCGCGGCTAACTTTTAATAGGAGGAGCAATCAAATGACAGATACCGTAGTACCTTTATCACAACTTCCCAAAGGAGCATCTGGAACAGTAAAATACCTGACCGTCCAGGGTCAGGTCAGGCGCCATCTATTAGATTTGGGATTGGTAGCTGGCACCCGGATAGAATCAATACGACGCAGTCCCACAGGAGACCCTACTGCCTTTAATATCAGAGGGGCAATCATCGCCCTGCGCAATGAGGATGCTGACCAAATCTTTATTACCGTTGACAATAATATGGAGGAAAAAAATGAAGGTCACAAATAAATCATCCTGTACAGCAGCAGGTTATGAAGCTTTTGGGCTGAAACTTTCACAAAACCAACTGGTTATAGCGCTGGCAGGGAACCCCAATACAGGTAAAAGCACTGTTTTCAATGCTTTGACCGGTTTAAAACAGCATACCGGCAACTGGCCGGGAAAAACTGTTCTGAGAGCTGAAGGAACTTTTGTTCATAGAAATACAAAAATATTGCTGGTCGATCTTCCTGGGACATACTCCCTCCTGGCAACATCTGCTGATGAACAGGTGGCCAGGGATTTTCTCGTTCTCGGGCGACCACATGCTGTCATAGTTGTAGTTGATGCCACCTGTCTAGAGCGCAACCTCAATTTAGTACTGCAGGTGATGGAGATCACACCAAAGGTTGTGGTCTGCGTCAACTTAATGGATGAAGCCGCAAGAAGATGTATCAAGGTAGACATAGAGGTGCTTTCCCAGGAACTAGGGGTTCCCTGCATCCCTACTGTAGCACGTGACGGAAAAGGGCTTACAAAGCTAAAAGATGCTGTTTTGGATGTGGCAACAGGTGTTACTGTGACATCACCCCGGCAGGTCAGTTATGAACCATATGTGGAACAGGCCGCCGCACGTATGGAGAGCCGCATCCGCCCCTATCTCCCCGGTTGGGTGAACCACCGCTGGGTTGCTCTAAGGCTGCTGGAGGGGGATATAAGCATCATCAAGGCTATTATTGACCATCTGAGTAAAAGTTCTGAACAGATTTCTTTACAGGAGGGGAGTGCTGTATGGGCACGCTAGACCCAACCCTATCTTCACTTCTCTCCAGTATCAATCAGAAAATTAGCGCAAAAGAACAGCAAAAAATCAGGGACTCTATAGTGAGCAGCATTTACAGCTGTGCAGAGGAAATCACCCGTAAGGCCGCCCACCATAAAATAGAGCGCAGATTTGAACTTGATCAAAAAATAGACGATATCATTACCTCCCGGGTTTTTGGCATTCCCATTATGCTGACCCTGCTGGGGGTAATTCTCTGGCTGACCATCATTGGAGCCAATTATCCATCACAGTTGCTTGCTAATGGTCTTTTTTGGTTGGAAGGCCAACTCAGCAATTTTTTTATGATGGTTGGCGCCCCTGACTGGCTGCATGGTGTACTGGTGCTGGGAATGTACAGGGGGTTGGCCTGGGTTGTGTCAGTGATGCTCCCCCCTATGGCCATCTTTTTTCCCTTGTTCACTTTATTAGAGGATCTGGGCTACCTGCCCCGGGTGGCCTTCAACTTGGACAAATATTTTAAAAAGGCCTGCGCTCACGGGAAACAGGCTTTAACCATGTGTATGGGGTTTGGCTGTAATGCAGCAGGTGTTATCTCCTGCAGAATTATTGAGTCTCCTAGGGAGAGGCTGATCGCTATACTCACCAATGTCTTTGTTCCTTGCAATGGCCGGTTTCCTACTCTGATCAGCCTTTCTATGATCTTTATGGGAGGATTGGGAGCAGCAGCCTCTGGCACTGCAGCTGCTGTGGTAGCGCTTCTCGTTTTGGTGGGTGTGGGGATTACCCTTTTAATGTCTTGGTTCCTTTCCAAAACCGTGCTCAAAGGGGAACCATCATTTTTTACTCTTGAACTGCCTCCTTACCGCAAACCCCAGCTTGGCCGTATATTGATACGCTCTCTTCTTGACAGAACAATTTTTGTGCTTACACGTGCAATAGTTGTCGCCGCTCCCGCAGGTGCCATCACCTGGATACTGGCCAACACATATATCGGTGATCTCAGCATTATCGCTCATCTAGCCGGTTGGCTGGACCCCTTTGCCTTTCTTCTCGGTTTAGATGGCATCATCCTGTTGGCTTTCATACTGGGTCTGCCTGCCAATGAGATTGTTCTGCCAATCATGATCATGAGCTATCTATCTGCAGGAGCCATGCTGGAACTGGACAGTTTAAC
>DULM01000021.1 GCA_012840405.1 Syntrophomonadaceae bacterium
AAGGAGGAATAAACTATGTCAAAACTCCAAGAAGTAAAAGCTATGGTGGAACAAGGTAAAACAAAACTTATTGCGGGGAAGGTACAAGAAGCCCTGGATGAAGGAAATAAAGCAGAAGATATACTTCAATCGATGATAGACGCGATGGGCGTAATTGGAGACAGATTCTCGGCAGGTGAAATTTTTGTCCCTGAAATGTTGATCGCAGCAAAAGCAATGTCATTAGGTGTAGATGTGCTGAAACCGCATCTAGCTGGTGAGAGTACATCTTCTTTGGGCACCTGTGTCATAGGTACAGTTGAAGGGGACCTGCATGACATCGGGAAGAATTTAGTAGCTATGATGCTTGAAGGTACTGGTTTTAACATTGTTGATATGGGTGTTGATGTATCACCGGAAAAATTCCTAAATGCAGCTAAAGAGAATAAAGATGTTAAATTAGTTGCTCTTTCAGGCCTTCTCACAACAACAATGCCCAAAATGGAAGAAACAGTGAAATTAATCAAGGATAGTGGCTTACCAGTAAAAGTTATCGTTGGTGGTGCACCTGTATCAGAGGAATACGCTGCTCAAATCGGAGCAGATGGATATGCTCCTGACGCAGGAAGTGCCGCTGTTAAAGCTAAAGAACTGGTGAACGGGTAAAATTAAAAAAATAAGGAGGGAGATATAAATGCTAACCAAAAGACAAAATTTAATGGAAGTCATTAAGGGCGGAAATCCGGATCGGTTCGTAAAGCAGTATGAATTTTTGGAAATAATCATGGAAATGCCAATGCTAAAGGGTGTTTTTTTGGAGCCCGGTACAGAGGGAAAAAATGCCTGGGGAGTATACTACAGGTGGCCTGAAGGACATATTGGCCAGATGCCGGTGCATGGTGAACATACAGTAATCAAAGATATCACAGAGTGGAAAAAATATGTTAAAGCTCCCTCAGTAAAATTTTCTGATGAAGAATGGGCTGCAGCTGTAGAACATGCCAATTCAGTGGACCGGAATGAGCAATTTGTAACAGCCCCCTACTTTGGCGGTATTTTTGAAATGTGCCACAACCTCATGAGCATGGAGAATGCCTTAATAGCCTTCTATGAAGAACCGGAACATATGCACGAACTGATTGAGTTTATTACTGAATATGAGTTGGCCTATGCCAAAGAAGTAATCGACCATATCCATCCTGATGCTATCTTCCATCATGATGACTGGGGCACCCAGAGAAATTCCTTCTTATCTCCTGAAATGTTTAAAGAGTTCTTTTTAGAGCCTTACAAAAAAGTATATGGTTTCTATAAGGACAATGGTGTAGAACTTGTTGTTCACCACTGTGACTCCTATGCGGCTAATTTAGTCCCATTTATGATTGAGATGGGAATCGATATCTGGCAGGGATGCATGACAACCAACAACATTCCTGAACTGATCAAGAAATATGGTGGGCAAATCAGCTTCATGGGAGGCATCGACAGCGGGGTTGTTGATTTCCCAGGTTGGAATCAAGAAATTGTTGAAAGAGAAGTAGAGAAAGCATGTAACTATGGAAAACTGTATTTCATTCCTAGCTTAACACAAGGATTGAATATAAGTTCATTCCCAGGTGTATATGAAGCAGTGGATGAAGCCATCGACAAAATGAGTAAAAAAATGTTCTAAAAAAATAGGAGCGTATAATACCCCCCTTTTTGCTATGCCGGTAAGAAAGAGAAACCAATATGGTTTCTCTTTCTCAATTATTAAGGCTTGACAGTTAAACCATCCGGTTGCAGTGTTCAGTTTCAGTCGGAACAGAGTTGATGTGGGGTTATAAGTATAATCAGTGATAATAGCGATATCCCGTAATGCGCATTGGTTCCGGTTTTCTCCCTAAATTCAACACCCATACCACAATCCAACCATAAAGGAAATTGGATAATGAAACTTCAACAAAATGAGCTCTGGAGATCTCTTCAGGCATATAGGGGTTCGGCAGTAGAAGCAACCCACCCATCAGTATTGCATAGAGTAAAGAAACAGCAAGTCCCGTTTCCCACAGAGAACCTTTCATCATGCGAATAACAGGAAGAGCCAAAGCCACCCAGATCAGTGCCCTTAAGCCCTGAAATGGAAGGATCCATGGGGGCATTTCAAGCCCGGTATAAAACTGCTGGAAGGCATCCCCTGCCAGGGGCACAAAGACAAACATACCAAATCCGATATAAATAAGAATATAAATGACCGCCAGCAGTACCAATTTCCAGACCCACTGCACCACCGGCATATTAAGTCTGGTATTGATTTCCATCAAATATAACTCTTTCTGCTTTATCCTGCCGTGCACCAGTACAGCTAAAGGTGAAAACAGAACCGCCACAATCGCTCCCTGCAGAAACAGCCTTGGAATTGCCTCAGCAGGAACAATATCCACCAGGTATTTCAGAAAAATAACGGTTTCAATCTGGGAAAGAAAAGTCATAATACCGAATAGCACAACAGCCATGGTCAAGACCAGCGGCCAACCTGACCATCTGGAGCGAATAATGGGGTAGCTTACAGCGATACTGAACAGACAACCAACACCAAAAAGTGATAATAATTCAATAGCCTGATCAGTTTGCTGCCTTGTATCACCTAGACCGACCGCTAAAGAGGCAACAGACATGATTATGATAAAGAGTATTGCTAATAGGGCAATTCTAATAATGAAACCAAGACTGGTTCTCCAGGCCATTCCTTTTTCCTCCTCAGGTAGATAAAAAAATAATAGCTGCCTATAATTAATTCCCTGTCCCATCAACTGATTCCTGCTGCAAAAAAAACATATATCCTTGACCTTTCCTGCTTTTTTCTTCCTATATTGCCTTTTACTATACGTTCTATACATGGTTAATTTATGACCTATCCCCAGTCTGACAACCTTTGATTTATGATGCATGGTACTATCCTGCTGTGTTAACTTTGACTTACAGAAAAATAAAAAAAGCCCTCAAACAGGCTTTTGGTAAATTCACTTTTCTTTTTATATTAAGGCAATTCCCGATAATAGAAAACCGCTAAAATGCCTGAAGCTACACTGACAAGCTGTGGGCTGCTGACAATAACATTGGAGATACCGTACTGCCACATGCTGTCTATTTCAACATTATGAAGTGGATACTGAAAGCCCTCTAGTGTTACCCCGGAAGCCCCATCCCCTATTGCCAAGACAGAAACTGTTTTCCCTATTTCCCCCGATAGTTTCAAGACATCCTTCACCAGGTAAATGGAAAGTATCGGTGAGTCAAACTGCACAGTTCTACCCTTCTTTACAAAATTAGCCGCGCTGTAAAGATTGGAAAGGGTATGATCCAGCCGTGACCCTGTACCCCCCCAAATGGTGATCTCGTCAGCACCTAATTCATCAGCTAATTGTAAAGAGATCTGGGTATCTGTGGTATCCTTTTGGGATGGATAGCGAGAAAATTGAACACCCTGCTGTTCCATAAACTTTAGGTCATCACCACCGACGGAGTCCATATCTCCCACAATCCAATTTGGTAAAATACCCAGTTTCCTGGCCCAGCCAGCACCACCGTCCACACAGATTATCTGATCGAAACCCTCCTTACGTTCCTGATACCATTCCAAATTCCCATATTCTCCATTGGTCATGATCAATACCTTCATCACAGCCAGCCTCCTTCTTCCAAACTCCGGAAAAAGGCATCTACATTCTCATGTTTTGCCTCAAGAGGAACATGGCATCCGGAGCCTAGGATAAAACCGCCGTCATTTCCGAACTCATGCAGCAGTTTGCGGCAGTATTCCCGCACCTGCTCAGGTTTTCCCAGTGTAAACAAAGGAGCACCAACATCTCCGATAATACAGGTGTGGCCGCGGAGGATCCTGTGAGCACGAAAGATATCAGTAGTGCTGTCCAATTCGATCACTACCTTCCCAGGGGGGAACTCCAGGAAGTATTCCAAATTTTTTGTCCAATCGCTGTCCAGGTGAAAAATAGGAGTGATACCCGCCTCAAGCAGCCCAAAAACAGTTTGCTTCATAGAAGACCATACAAAACGCTCAAATAGAGGCACAGAGATAAGCTGGCAGGTGAGTCGTGCATTCCCGATGAACAACCTGGGTATTCCTGTTTTCCGAGCACAAGCAATTCCATCTGCGACCAAAGCTTCTGTGACAACTTCCAGCACACGGTCCAGAAGAGTTGGCACCTGGTACATATCCCTGATAAACTGTTCTAGTGAGCGCATCATGCAGAGTAAGGGTGCTGCTAAAACAGTAAACCCACCATAGAGAAAAGCTTGCCCCCGTTGTCTAACCCTGTTAATCTGACTATTCAAAATATCCAACTGCAGGCGGCGGGCTTTAGCGATCTCCTCATCATCAACTTTGTGTACACGTCTATAAAATTCATTTAAAAAAGCATGGTAACCTGCTTCCAGGATAAATCCATAATCATCCCTGGTAATGGCTTCATACTCCAACATCTGATACTCACTGTCTGGAGGCAGGTCCACACCGGGCATCAGCGGTTTCATAAAACCGATGGTTTTTTGGATCGGCCCGTGAAAGACAAAATAGACAGAACGCATCACATCCCAGCATGGGTATTCCTGGTGCAGTTGATCAAATGCCAGTTCCGCTTTCTCATAGTTATACATAAATTCATAATTAGATAAACCTGCCCTTCTCCCTGCGTAACTTTCTATCATAGGTGCACAGGGAACCCGGTCCGGTTTACCTAACGAAATCGCAGTTTGCAGGCGTTCCTCGGGGGTCAAATAGAAATCACATCCTGCATCTTTGATTGCTGAATATCAAAACCAAAATCCTCAAACTTAACTTTCTCTCCCGGTTCGATAATCACAAAATCTTCGTCCCACTGTCCGGATAGAGACTTATAAAGCACTTCAAGTGTACCCTCTATCACCTTATGCTCCAGATCAAAGCGGTCGGCAAGCTTTTGCACACTATCCATCATCTCAGACATGGTTTCTTTACTAGCTATTCCTGTATCAATTACATCTAAGCTTTTATATCCTTTCAACATAACTTTGAATACCATGTTAGATTTGTCATAACCATATTTCATAACACAGCGGTGATATTCCACTGCTAAGCCGCTGTCACTATTCATCCAACCTTTGGTCAGGTAATAGGCACGCCCCTCAGTGCTAAGATCCTTCCGGCGTTGATTCCCTCCTAACAGGAGAGAAATACAGTCATCCATTTTGGGAATGATCAAGCGAGCATAGCGAGAAGAAAGGCCAAGCACAGCATTGCCACAGTAACCGAACAAAAGTAAAATATTATCTTCCTCTTTATCACACTTGTCGATCTCTTTCTGCAGCTCATGCCGTAACCTTTCAGGATATTTGTGCAGTGATGATGGCATCCATAAAAAGGGGTATTTGCACTGTACCTTATTTGCTACATATATAATTTCATCTTTTATCGTTTCACAAGCAATAACTGTTGTCATACTACACCTGCCATTGTATTCGAACTTGAATTTACATCAATGTTTAAGATATGCTGGCACACTTCCAAACCATAAGAACAATCATCAACCCAATAGTCAGCACCTACATATTCTTTAACATCTTCGTTAACCAGGCCACCAATAATTACCTGCACCTTACTGCGCAAATTATTTTTGTTCAGAGCGTCAACAATCTCACGCATAACTTCATATGAGGAAGTCAGCAGCCCAGAAAGACCAAGAATTTTTGCCCCTGTTTCCTTTACAGTATCAACAAAAACAGCTGGAGGAACATCAACACCCAGATCGATGACTCCGATCCCTCTAGACCTCAATAATCCTATAATAATGTTTTTCCCAATATCATGAATATCGTGTTTTACAGTGCCGATTATTACCTGAGGTTTTTGTTCAGCTGCGCTTTTTTTAGCGATTGGTATGAGTGTAAGTACCCTCTGGAAGATGAGTGAAGCCATAATGAGGTCAGCGATATAGTAATCTTCCCGTTCATAAAGCATGCCCACTCTTTTCATACCCTGATGTACATCTTCAATCAGATCCAGTGGGCTGATTCCTTTATTCAGCCCCATTTTGACCAACCTAACTACCTTCTCTTCATCCAAAGTTTCCACAGCAGTGACAAGCATCCTCCGGGTATTAACCAATGGATGACCCCCTTTTATACTGATCTGGGTAACATTTATAAATTGAGAAGTTTTTGCTCCTTTATATACTGGGCGGACACTGCGTGTAGCTGCACAAAGTCAGAACGGCAGAATATCTTACCCCAACCAATAGGTTTCTGCTCTGCTGAGAATAGTTTCTGCTCAATCACCAACAAAGGACTGCCTTGAGCAATCCCCAGTAATTCAGCTGTTTCCTCATCACAAGCCTCAGCGCAGATTGTAACTTCATTTTTTACAGAGAACAATTCACCATGTTTGGCTACCATTTTGGCAAAGGGAATGTACTGAAGCTCCTTTTCGATGAAAGGCTTGCCTTTAATATAAGGCATATATTTGATATCATAGGCTACTGCCTGATCATCAGAAAAAAGAAGCCTCTTCATAACTATCACTTTTTCCTTATTCGGAAGGGACAGCATACCCTGCACCTGGGGGTCGGGGTCTACGATAGTAACATCTAGCAACTTGACACCCTGTTGATAGTCGCTGATGATATCCATTTCGTCAAACTGTAAAGTTAACAGATCATAACGGGGATATTCTACGAAATTACCCTTTCCAGGCACAGAACGCAGGTAACCAGCCTGAGCAAGCAGAGCTAATCCCTGCCGCACCGTCATTTTACTGGTGTTATACTCTTCACATAACTGGGACTCAGAGGGAAGCATATCTCCCGGTTGATACTTTCCCTTCTTTATTTGTTTGATAATGTCTTCTGCAATCCGGTAATATAAAGGTTGCACTATCATCACACCCATGTTTCTATATTTTAAAAATACACCGTTATAATCTAATTTTCAATTGAAAGCCCATACCATTTAATGTTACATATACCAGTATATACAATAGCATATAAGTCTGAAAGGGTCAATGATGATTCTTATCTTCCGAATCAGATAACATAACTCCGCAACGATAACCCCATCATTTCTCATTCCCTTTACCCCTCCCGTTTTGGGAAAAGCCTCTTTCCATGGGGAGAATAACCAGGACATAATTATTAGATACTTTTGCCTATTATAACAAATAATTTTACGAATAATCTAGCAAATAAAAAAAAGGGGTGATTTCAAGTAAAAATAGGTCAATCCTTATGTAGAGTTTATGGTACGGACTGACATGGTTTCAAATCCATTACAAGCATGTTTGGGGTTCTGGCATTAGTCCCATAATCCATTCATACAAAGCGTATCATATACTTTTATGGCTAAAAAGATATTCAATTTAGTGTCGATTTTAGACATGTTAACCCCAAGGATTTCTTCAATCTTAGTAAGCCGGTAATATAGTGTGTTAATGTGAATAAAAAGACTGTCAGCAGCAGCCTTACGGTTGAAGTTATTATCAACGAGTTTTCTAAGAGTTGTCACTAACTCAGAGCCATATTTTTTATCGTAGTCTATTAATTTACCTAAAGTCTCTACACAGTATTCTTTAATATATTCTCGATTACTAGAAAAAATTAAAGTGAATATTCCGAGATCACCGAATTTTTGGACATAATTCTTCCTTCCGAGAAGCTTAGGCAGTGTAAGAGCGATGCGGGCCTCATGATAGCTTTTTTGTATGTCTAATAATGGATATATTTGACCTAAACCCAGCGAAGCCTTCATATTGAATCTGTCTTCAACTATTTTTTTATACTTGAAAACATCGTCTATTTTATACCTTACTGGATATATATCTACAACATTGTTATTAATATAAGCTGGGATAATAAGTGTCAGGGACTCCTGGAGACAAACAGAAATAACATCTATTTTTCTTTTTTGCATATACTCATATGAATAGGAATTAACCAGTTCCCAATCAATATCTGACTTTTTTTCCTCAAACTCTATTATAGAGGCAAAATAAGGTTTGTAAATGTCCAGATTTTTGTCACTGAGTTTAATTATATCTCCGATATCGGCATCGCTTTTGAGAGACAAGTAATCCGCCAGTTCCATTTCAAACTTATTCATAACCTTATCAATCTTTGAAAAATAACACTTGATAGCCAGTTCTGCACTATTAAGAACACAGATGGCATGATGAATCATTTCAGCGGAAATGTTTTTTACTATTATATATGCGCTTAAACTGCCAAAACCGACATGGTAATAAAGGCTGTTGTCTGCTTTATGATAATAATACTTGTTTTCTTGAATATGTGATGGAAGTTGGATAAACATATCATCAATCTTAAGATTGCCGCTTGTAACTGGATAGTGTATTTTACCCGTGTTATCTGTAATAAAAACATGTCCCTTGATTGCTTTCTGCAGGTATTCACCTACAAAAGACAGTCCTTCCTCAAGTACACCATCCACCAGTTGAAATGCATCTTTTAATACCAGTGACATGTTCTCACCTCATGAAAAACATGCTTTATTGCATTACCCTTAGCAAAAATCAGGCCAATTATTTGACATTGTCATTATTAGGTTTTATGAACAAAAAAATCTCATATTAGAACATTTATACCGCCGCTATGATAAAATTCAGTTAATTTGTGCTATAATGAGAAAAAAGGCGAATAATGTTAGATTTCCGACAAACTCTTTGCCGGAGGTATATGATGGCAATGAAGTCATCGGAAGAAAAAAGGAACCCTGCCACTCTTACTATTAGTAAGAGAAATGGGATACTATCAGAATGCCTGAAACAAGATATAAATTTGTTGATTGAGAGAATTAAAAAAGATAAAAAAGAAATTATGGGAAAACGGGTTAACCCATCTATTTTCGAAGAGATTCGTCCAGAAATAATTGACTCATGGATCAGATCATATTATTACGGGCTTGACCATCTAAATTTTAAAGATGGTCCGGTTATGGCCAAACCAAAGTTTGAGGAACTTCTCAGCAAAGAAGATTATTTAATTAAAGCTGCGCACCCGTATATAACCAGACAGAAAGATATGCTGTCTGACACTGATTTTTTGATTCTTTTAACTAATGCATACGGAGTACTGCTTGGTGTACATATAAGTAATAATAAAGTCTTAGAACATGTTAATAAAAAGTTTAATCTAGTTCCGGGTGTTGTTTGGACAGAACAAACGGTGGGTACCTGTTCGCATGTCATGTGCCGTTTGCTAAAGAGTCCAATACAATTAACCGGGCCGGAGTTCTATTCCCATATTTTTTACGACGCCACATGTTCATCGGCCCCGATCTATGACATTTATGGTAATCTAGCAGGAAGTTATACTATTGTGAGCCCCTTCTCATGTGAGCAAAACCCACACCTGTTGGCTTTAGCGGTTCATACAGCCTGGAATATTCAAAAAGAATTACAATTGAAGCTCAACAAAGAACTGCTTTGCGTTGCTTTAGATGCAGTCAATGATGCTGTAATCACTGTGAACAAAAGTGGTGCTATTATTGGGGCTAACCTTGAAGCAAAGAAGCTATTCACTGGTTTAGATAAAGATATCATTGGTATGGACATCGAAAATGTTTTGGGAGCATAAACACTGATTAATTATGTGCTGCAGTCGGGAAATCCTGTATTTGATGCTGATATTGAAATTAGAAAAACAAAACAGAAACTTTGCCTGCACTCTGTGCAGCCGGTAAGAGATCATGTCGGAAAGATTTACGGTTGTCTGTTGACATTAAAAAAAGTTAGCCAGAGTTCCAGAAGATCCCTGAAAATTAACCATGCTAAAAGCCCAGAAACCAGATATACCTTCGACAGTATCATAGGGAGTTCCGCCAATTTCTTAAAAGCAGTAAATATGGCTAAAAAGCTGGCCCGATCTGATGTCAATATACTTATTCAGGGTGAAAGTGGTACAGGTAAAGAGATGTTCGCTCAGGCGATTCATCATGAAAGCAGACCTGATGGACCTTTTATCGCAATTAATTGTGCAGCTCTTCCTAGAACTTTGATTGAAAGCGAACTGTTTGGCTATGAAGGTGGATCCTTTACCGGTGCTCATCGGCAAGGCCGTCCGGGTAAAATTGAACTGGCTCATGAGGGAACCCTGTTCCTAGACGAAATTGGAGATATGCCTGTTGATCTACAGCCTGTTCTTCTTAGGGTGCTGGAAGAGAAAAAAATCATGCGTGTCGGAGGCAGCAGGTACATCCCGGTTAATTTTAGGTTAATAACAGCTACAAACAAGAATTTACAAGACTTAATGAGAGAAAACTTATTTCGCCATGATTTGTATTACCGGTTGGAAGCATTTAAGATAAATATCCCGCCTCTGCGGGAAAGGGGTTTAGACATTGTAAGGTTAGCTAAACACTTTATTGAGACTATTGCAAAAAAACATCACATACCAGCGCCTGTATTGAGCAATGAGGCAATATTCCATTTACTGAAGTATAGTTGGCCTGGTAATGTTAGACAGCTAGAGAATGCAATGCTTTTTGCCGTTAACATGTCCAGTGGTGGAGTTATCAAACCTGAAGACCTACCGGTGGAGATAACTGAAACAGAGATAAGCCATTATACAGTAGACCCCGATTTGAAGCTTGGTTCAGCAGGGATCAAAAACAACCTTTCTATTAAAGAGATGGAAGTAATAATGATTATCCAAGCTCTGCTGCAGACAAATAATAATGTATCTGAAGCTGCCAAGATATTAAATTTGAGTAGATCTACATTATATAGAAAAATAAAGGAATATAACCTTTATGGTGAAATAAGGAAAAAGAGAGCCTGAGTTCAGGCTCTCTTTTAATACCAAATAAATTAGTACAACTTTTTGAACAGATTGCAGCCAGCTTTCTTTTTATTCTGCTGCGGCGTATTGTCCGGCAAGACGGGCAAATGTAGCAATACGCCCAAGTGCAAGGCCGCCGAACATCTGGGGATAACTAAAAGCAAAGAAGGAACCGCTGTCATTCCCGGCGGCGTACAGTCCCGGTATTGGATCTAAATCTTCATTTAGTACTTGCATTTTTGTGTTTATCCTCAAGCCGGTAATATTGCAGAGGAGCGCAGATGAAAGCTTGGCAGCATAGAACGGCGCTTTCTCAATAGTTGATAGACGAAAAGCTAATTTGCCAAAATCTTCATCCTTGCCCTTCTTCGCCAGCTCATTATAGCGGGCTATCGTAGCCTTGAAAGTATCAGCAGGCACACCCATCTTCTGTACAAGCTCATCAATGGTATCTGCCTTTATCAGCAAGCCCTGTTTAACAAAGTTTTCTAATTCTTTTTCTACATGATCCAGTCCGTCCCTAGGTGGGGCTTCCGGGTGTTGTACTACCCTGGAGCAAATAGTTGTATGGAATCTTGTGATGTCTTCTCTCCATTTGCCATCCCATATTTGCCACCAGACATGCCCCGGCTGCATCACACCGGCATTGCAAATGAAGTCGTAAGGCAGGTCTTCATTGACAAATCGTTCTCCATTTATATTGACACGCAAGAATGGTTGGCTGCCAATGCGGAGATACCCCCCTTTCCAGGGAGCTCCTAATTTACCATCTTTACCGACTAACCCGCGATCGAAAACCATCATTGCTTGAATCGGGTCAATAGCCGCCCCGACCCACATGGCCATTTTAATACCATCCCCTGTGTTTCCCGGAGGAGCTATTGAGCTGCCGCTGTACTGCGCTGTGGGGCAGAGCTCTTTAATCATTTCCTCGTTTCTTGCATAGCCTCCTGTACATAATATGATCCCTTTATTAGCGTTAAATCTGGTATAGTTTTCCGAGTTGCCTGCTATTATGCCGGTAACCCTCCCCGAATTATCTTGCTCAAGTTGTACTCCTGGCATCTTGTAATAAATCTCCACTCCCAATTCTTTTGCTTTATTTTCCAGAACAGGAATGAACAAGGGGCTCCCATAATCGCCTAAATGCCCGATATCCTGTTTCGGGGGTTTGATAACTACATGACCAACCGGATAAGATTTATAGTACCCCTCTTTAAGGTCTGTTTCCAGTATGGTCTCGTAACCAGCAGCTTCCATAAGAGGCATGAACCAATCCATAAACTCTCCACTTTTATCAGCCCATAGATTTACTAAGCGCTGGTCAACAAGGTGCCCCCCGTACCTGCATATCTCTGCAACAACTTCATCCCTGTCAATTTCAATTCCCAGCTTTTTTTGCAGACTGCTGTTAATGGCAGCCATCCACATGGCACCAGTTGTAGGCTTGTCCCCTTTTTCCAACAGGATGGTTTTAGCACCTGCCTCCGCAGCAGATACCGCTGCAATTAGTCCGCCGCACCCTGCACCAACTACCACTACATCTGCTGTTTTAGTTTCCTTGATCTCACTATCTGGAATCGGATCGGGAGGTGTTAAAAAGCTTGGTTTACTGGTTCCATTGGAAGTAGTAGGTGATGGTCCTTTTGTTTCCTCTTTAACCCCACAACCGGCTAACATCCCACCTGCTGCTACCCCAGCTGCTCCAAGGACTGCCCCTTTAATAAACGTCCTTCGGGTAACACCTTTTTGCGGCTTCTCATCAATACTCATTTGCGATTCCCCTTTCCCAAATGATTATAAACACTGGTCCGACAATAGGACAGACTATTTCTCAAAAACAATTTATCATGTATATCGTCAAGATGCATTGGAGATCTTCTACAAAATTTATTTAAAAGCTCATTGCATAATTAAATGCAACAGTTAAAAACTAATTAAAGCCACGGTAATTTCGATGTCAGGATTAGGTCTGGTCAATCAATCCACAAAGGTAGGAATTACCAATGGTTCGCTTCCTCCATTACAAAGAAACAAACATTAACTGCCTCGGGTTATTGCATTTATTATTGCGATTTTAGGAGTTTATTGAAGAGCAAATGAAGGTTTTAGCTGGGGCAATCAACTGTAATAAACAATGCTGAAAAATAAAGAGAGCCCGTCAAGGCTCTCTGACATATTCTCTTTTTTGTTATTTTGTGATAATGGTTTAAGCCTGGCTAACAACATTCTTGCCGGCGAGATAACCAAAGGTAAATGCCCGGCCATGGCTGTTTCCCGGAAGGGTAACACAATAGTCATTGGCGTAATAACACCCCGAAACATTGCCTGCTGCATACAATCCGGGAATAACGTTTTTCTCTTTGTCCAGCACCTGCAACTTATCGTTAATCTGCAGTCCGCCCAATGTGACCAGCAGAGCTGTACCTAAAGGAGCTGCATAGAAAGGAGGCTTCTCGATAGTGGTCATACATTCGGGGCGTTTACCAAAGTCTTCATCTACGCCTTTTCTAGCCAGTTCATTATACCGCTCCACAGTCTTCAGGAATGTATCTACAGGTACCTCCATTTTTTCTGCCAGTTCTTCTAAAGTATCAGCACTCCTTATATAACCCTTTTCAATGTATGCCTGAACATTATCTGGGTTATGGAAACTTGACCGCATATCTTTGCATGCTACAAGGTTAAATTTCGGTGCTTCCTCAGGCCATTTGGAATCCCATACTGCCCATTTATAGTGCTCTGGTTGCTGGCGCATGGCGTTGCAGATATAAGAATAAGGCAATTCCTCATTAGCATAACGTTCTCCTCTTACGTTCACACCGAGCCAGGGCTGGCGCATCAATGCATCTGCAAGAATAGGAGCACCTACCACAGCAAAATCGAAGTACATAGGCGCGTGTGGTGCCTCATCTATGGCTGCGCCAATCCACATACCCATCTTATGCCCATCACCGGTATTAATCTTGCCATGTATCATTTCATACATATTCATGATACTATACTCAGATGATGGGATGTAATATTTTAGCATTTCAGGGTCTCCGCCGTAATCTCCGGTGCATAGGATTACACCCTTTTTAGCAACAAACTTGGTATAATTGCCTTTTTCCCCAGCAATAACAGCTGTTACAGGGCCATCACCCTCGCGCACTAGCTGGACAGCAGGTGTTTTGTAGCGAAGATCTATATTAGAATCGTTTTCAACATTTTTCTTAAATGTATAAACCAAACCTGCCAAATAGGGATCTGAACCTTTGGGCACATAGGTCAGTGCTTCCTCATTAGGCTCAATACGAAAACTCAATGTTCCAAAAACCTCTAACTTAGCCCCAGGAGTAGTTGTCTCAGCAATCGGTACAGGCACAGGCTTACAGCCAACTTTCTCAGCCTTCTCCATGATCCAGTCCGCAACTTTTCCACTGTGATTAGCCCATAAGGAAATTACCCTCTGATCTCCTTTATAGGCATTATATCTCATAATCTCCTGGACGGCTTTCATCTTGTCGACCTCATTGCCGATCGATTTCTGCATTTTAGAGCCGATAGCCCCGTAATCGATTCCACGGAAGTTAACATTGTCTGTCTTTTCCAGCAAAACCACTTTAGCGCCTTCTTCAGCTGCTGAAAGTGCAGCACAACAGCCACTCAAGCCAGCACCAACCACCACAACATCTGCTTCTACGGTTTCCTTGATCTCACTGTCTGGAATCGGATCGGGCGGTGTTAAAAAACTAGGTTCACTGGTACCATTGGAAGCTGAAGGTGCTGGTTCTTTTGTTTCCTCATTACCACCACAACCAGCTAACATCCCACCTGCAGCTACCCCAGCTGCTCCAAGGACTGCCCCTTTAATAAATGTCCTTCGGGTAATACCTTTTCGCGGCTTCTCGTCAATACTCATTCCCAATTCCCCTTTCCCAAATGGTTATTTACATCGATCCGGCAATAAGACAGACTATCCCTATTAACAATCTATCATGTATATCGTCAAGATGCATTGGAGATGATCACAAAAATTATTCAAAAACATTGTAGAACATTACAATCCGCAAGTTTATTCTTCAGCTGTGTTCTGCTCTTTCCCCTCTGCTGATTCCAGGTCAGAATTTGTTGCTTTGCGGAACTCTCTTATACCATTAGCTATTGATTTGCCTACAGCCGGAAGCTTTCCTGGTCCAAAAATTATCAGCACTATAAACAGTATAGCTGCCAACTCCCAGGGGCCAATACTGGGCAAAAGACCAAACATAATATCATCCTCCTTTTAAAAACTGTTAAATTATAATTAACTAAGCATAACTGTGCAGCCCTGACAGCAGATAATTGACACCGAAAAAGGTAAACAACACAAGAACAAAGCCCGCAATCACCATTTTGCTGGCAGTTTTCCCTTTCCACCCTAACCTTC
>DULM01000182.1 GCA_012840405.1 Syntrophomonadaceae bacterium
ACCATCATTTCCCCTCCCTGCGTATCTTCTACTATTATACGCAGAAAAGGCATATCCCATCCCCTTTTAGAGAGAGTAATACTCTCTTAAACGCTGTTTTCTCAACAGAATCATTTCCAGTTTTTTTGATATTGTATAGACAAATGGGCTTAAATCACGGAAGCCGCTTCACATTTTCGCTTTTTCCTATCGGCAACACCATTGTCGGACCCCTTATTTCTCAAATACTCCACTGCTATATAATTGGCCCAGACATGGTGAGCATAACACTGATCACACAGAAAATATCTCGTTCCTCCGATGTTTCTTGGGAGGGCATGCTTATTTCCACAGGCGTAACACACCTCAGGTAAGCCTTTCTTCACTCCCATTCCTCCAATCCTAGATACTTAGGCGCAAGGTCCTAGGTGATCATCGACTATCCTCCTCAGATTTAAGTCCCTTTTTGGATATATTCGGGCTGTTTCCCGAAATTCCTTCTAGATCAGGAAAAAATTAATAGAAATAATCAATATTGGTTTTAATATGTAAACTTGCTGCTAATATCATAAATCATGTCATAATAAAAGACCAGTGGAAAACACCAACAGAAATAATCCTATCTAAGCTGACAAAAAATTAATAAAAAAACAATAGGTCTCAGATATACCAGCAAATACCCTGATCAATTAAAAGAACCAAAAAAGCCGGCTGTGGAGACAGCCGGCTTTAGAGATCTCAAGCGGTTTGACAGCTTAATCCTTATCTTCACCGGTTTTGCGGATGATAGCAATGGCACAATCCGGGCAAACCTGCTCACAGATGCGGCAGGCCTTGCACTTTTCCGGGTCAGGAATCACTGTTGGGGTGCCGTAAACCCCCAGTTCCTCAGACCAGCTGAGGGCTTTTTCCGGGCACTTTTCCCGGCAAAGCCCGCATCCCTTACACAAACCGGGGAAGATGCTGAATACTGCTTTACCTTTATGCACATCTTTGCTTATAGCTTTTAACGCGGCCTTCTTCATCTTCAGGCCACCCCCATTTCTGCTACCAATTGGTAACCCCTCTCCAGGGCTTTAAAGTTCAGTTCCCGTAGTTCAGGGTTCTGCTCGAATTTATAGCCGAGCTTTTTCTCAACTGCTTCTTTTGCTTTCTCTAAACTCACCACTTTGGTGACCCCGATCACTGCACCCATGATCAACACATTGAAGACCCGGGGGTGCAACTCTTTATTCGCTGTTTCCAGGGCAGGTATCGCCATGATCTTTTTGGCGTTTTTCGGCAGGTCATCCTCAATACCCTTGATACTGGCATCATAGATAAAGAGGGTTTCACTGCCCACATGCATCCCCATTCTCCGGACTGCCCGGTCACTAAGGGCGATCACAATATCACCGGTCTTGAACTTCGGCGCCCCGATCTTTTCATCACCGATCTGAACAAAGGCGATCGATACCCCACCCCTCTGTTCTACACCAAAGTTGGGAATATAGAGAAACTCTTTTCCATCCAAGGCTGCCGCCTCGGTCAGGATCATGGCCACTGACTGGACTCCCTGGCCTCCTTCACCTGCAATCGCTATTCTGACAGCTTCACCCATCGCTTATCCCTCCTTGATCACAGGGACTTTCAGTTCGCCGAGAGGGTACTGCTCGGGCATTACTTTCTCGACAAACTCCCATGTCTTTTCGGCATTGGTGCGCCAGTTGGTGGGGCAGGTGGATAGGGCCTCCACAAAGGAAAACCCTCTATTAGCCAATTGGTTCTCCAAAGCCTTCCTGATGTATTCTTTCAGTTTACGGAATTTGGCCACACTTCCCCGGGCAACATAGGCGCCCTCCTGGGTTATAGCTGCTACCATTTCGGGCCCCATCATGGGATAACCGGCCTGTTCCACATCCCTGCCATATGGAGTGGTCTCTGTCTTCTGGCCGGGCATAGTTGTGGGGGCCATCTGCCCTCCAGTCATGGCATAAACAGTGTTGTTGACCAAAATCACTGTGATCTTATCATCTCTGGTGGCGGCATTGACCAGGTGCTGGGACCCGATGGCATATCCACCGCCATCACCCATATAGGCGATCACGATCCTATCAGGTCTTGCTTTTTTAATACCCACCATCACCGGTGTGGTTCTCCCGTGGTGGGTCTGTACTGTATCCACATTGAAAAAGTCCCAGGATAGGAGGGAGCACCCGATATCACATCCGAATACCACCCGGTCCTGGATCCCCATTTCATCGATCACTTGCCCTAAGGCTTTCAAAATCAGCCCATGCCCACAACCAGGGCAGAATTTATGGGGTTTGGATGCTGGATTCCAGCTTTTCGGCATTTTCGGTTGTATATCCATCACTAGTCCTCCCTTCCCTCTAATACGTTTTTCAGGTCCGCCAGAACCTCTTC
>DULM01000183.1 GCA_012840405.1 Syntrophomonadaceae bacterium
GAAGAGGTTCTGGCGGACCTGAAAAACGTATTAGAGGGAAGGGAGGACTAGTGATGGATATACAACCGAAAATGCCGAAAAGCTGGAATCCAGCATCCAAACCCCATAAATTCTGCCCTGGTTGTGGACATGGGCTGGTTTTGAAAGCACTGGGGCAAGTGATCGATGAAATGGGGATCCAGGACCGGGTGGTATTTGGATGTGATATCGGGTGCTCCCTCCTATCCTGGGACTTCTTCAATGTGGATACAGTCCAGACCCACCACGGGAGAACCACACCGGTGATGGTGGGTATTAAAAAAGCAAGGCCTGACAGGATAGTGATCGCCTATATGGGTGATGGTGGTGGATATGCCATCGGGTCCCAGCACCTGGTTAATGCTGCCACCAGGGATGATAAAATCACAGTGATTTTGGTCAACAACACTGTTTATGCCATGACCGGAGGGCAGATGGCCCCTACCACTATGCCCGGCCAGAAGACAGAGACAACTCCTTTTGGCAGGGATGTAGAACAGGCCGGTTATCCCATGATGGGGCCTGAAATGGTAGCAGCCATAACCCAGGAGGGCGCCTATGTTGCCCGGGGTAGTGTGGCCAAATTCCGGAAACTGAAAGAATACATCAGGAAGGCTTTGGAGAACCAAGTGGCCATGAGAGGGTTTTCCTTTGTGGAGGCTCTGTCCACCTGCCCCACCAACTGGCGTACCAATGCCGAAAAGACATGGGAGTTTGTCGAGAAAACAATGCCCGAACAGTACCCTCTCGGCGAACTGAAAGTCCCTGTGATCAAGGAGGGATAAGCAATGGGTGAAGCTGTTAGAATAGCGATTGCAGGTGAAGGCGGCCAGGGAGTCCAGTCAGTGGCCATGATCCTGACCGAGGCGGCGGCCTTGGAGGGAAAAGAGTTTCTGTATATTCCCAACTTTGGTGTAGAACAGAGGGGTGGGGTATCGATCGCCTTTGTCCAGATCGGTGATCAAAAGATCGGTGCCCCGAAGTTCAAGACCGGTGATATTGTAATTGCCCTCAGCGACCGGGCAGTCCGGAGAATGGGGATGCATGTGGGCAGTGGGACCCTGTTTATCTATGATGCCAGTATCAAGGGTGTTGAGGATGACCTGCCGAAAAACGCCAAGAAAATCATAGCCATCCCTGCCCTGGAAACAGCAAATAAGGAACTGCACCCGCGGGTTTTCAATGTGTTGATCATGGGTGCTGTGATCGGGGTCACCAAAGTGGTTAGTTTAGAGAAAGCAAAAGAAGCTATTGAGAAAAAGCTTGGCTATAAATTCGAACAGAACCCTGAACTGCGGGAACTGAACTTCAAAGCCCTGGAGAGGGGTTACCAATTGGTAGCAGAAATGGGGGTGGCCTGAAGATGAAGAAGGCCGCATTAAAAGCTATAAGCAAAGATGTGCATAAAGGGAAAGCAATATTCAGCATTTTCCCCGGTTTATGTAAGGGATGCGGGCTTTGCCGGGAAAAGTGCCCGGAAAAAGCTTTAAGCTGGTCTGAGGAACTGGGGGTTTACGGCACCCCAACAGTGATTCCTGATCCGGAAAAGTGCAAGGCCTGCCGCATCTGTGAGCAGGTTTGCCCGGACTGCGCCATTGCTATCATCCGTAAAACCGGTAAAGATAAGGATTAAGCTGTCAAACTGCTCTAGTCCCTTGAAGCCGGCTGCGCTGACAGCCGGCTTTCTTGTTTTTTTGATAATTGACCAGGAGACTCATTGGTATATTTGGAAGACCAGGTTTTTTCTGTTAACTTTTTGTCAGTTTGGGTGGATTATTTCTGTTGGTGATTTTTTCAGGTCTTTTATTATGACAAGATATATTATATTAGCAGGCAGTTTACATATTAAAACCAATATTGATTATTTATTTTAATTTTTCCCTTATCTAGCAGGAATTTTGGGAAATAGCCCGAATATATCCAAAAAGGGACTTAAATCTGAGGAGGATAGTCGATGATCAACTGGGACTTTAGGCCTTAGTATCTAGGATTGGAGGGATGGGAGTGACAAAAGGCTTACCTGAGGTGTGTTACGCCTGTGGAAGAAAGCATGCCCTCCCAAGAAACATCGGAGGAACAAGATATTTTCTGTGTGATCAGTGTTATGCTCACCATGTTTGGGCCAATCATATAGCAGTGGAATATTTGAGAAATAAAGGGCCTGATAATGGTGCTGCCGATAGGAAGAAACAAAGATGTGAAGCGGCTATTGTGATTTAAGCCCTTTGTCTATACAATATCTCAAAAATTGGAAATGATTCTGTGGAGAAAACAGCATCTAGTGTAGTATTACTCTCTCCAAAAGGGGATGGGATATGCCTTCTCTGCGTATAATAGTAGAAGATACGCAGGGAGGGGAAATGATGGTCCAAAGGGGAATCAGGAGAAAATCTACAGGAAGGAAAGGTGTGTTATTACCCATCTGTATGATTTGTGAACAAACACCTCCC
>DULM01000184.1 GCA_012840405.1 Syntrophomonadaceae bacterium
TAGTAGGACTGGATTATGTCAGCTGTTCACCCTTCCGGGTGCCTATTGCCCGTTTGGCGGCAGCCCAGGCTGCTGTAAAAAACAAGGACCAATCGAAGTAAGGCTAAAACAGTATAGAGAAAACTAAAAAGCCTTATTATACTATGTTTCTCAGTAGATAGGAGTACGTAGTCTTGATAACAAGGACAGAGGATAGTTGGGCTGGAAATGTGTGAAAATAGTGGGTTTCCGAGCAATGAATCTATCTTGCGGCTTTGTCGTCAGGGGTTCATTAGCTGGAAGCCCCTCTATTTTTATTAGGAGGATTTCTCTATACACTTTCATTTTCCTAAGTCTGTTGATGTGGAATATTTTTATAGGAATTGTGAGGTAATCGGATGAAGAAAGTTGTTCGTGGTAATGTGATCAATCTACCCTATAGTTTGCATGATGGGACAGTGATCGGTTTTGAAGTAACAGGTGATAAACTTGTTATGCAATTTCAGTATGGATTTATAAAAACGATTGAGCCCTTTGACCAGGTAAATGGCAATGTAGAATTTGAAAAAGTAGATTGGGATTTCAGTTATGTGTATCTATTTGAATATCAAGATGTTTTATGTGGAAATGTAGGTAGTTTTACTGGTAAGAAGATGGAGTTAAAAAAATTCATTGATCAGTTTAAAAATTTTAAGTTTGATCTTGTAGATGAAACGTATGGCTATAATCTCTCAAAATTCGATGGGTATCTTTCAGATGGATATTCTATCAAAGAATGTTCAATAGAGATTTATCATTTAGGTGATATGAGTTATCTTGTCGAGGAATAAATTACAATGCTGCGCCCAAAATCTATATCTGTTCAAATAATTAATAATCCCAGCCAAGCTGGGATTATTTCTTTTTGATTGGTAAAACTATAGATAAATCGCAATAAATGAGGGGATAATCTTAACAGCTAAAACCAGGGCAACTAATTGATGAAAAAGGAGAGATCCACATGGATTTAAGAGGAAGCAAGACCTATGAAAACTTAATGAGGGCCTTCGCAGGAGAAAGCCAGGCAAGAAATCGCTATAACATCGCCGCATCTGCTGCGAAGAAGGAAGGATATCATGTAGTGGCGGCTGTATTTGATTATACTGCAGACCAGGAGAGGGCTCATGCCAAAGTCTTCTACCAACAGCTGAGGGATTATGCAGGTGATAATATTAACATTTCCGGAGCTTATCCTGTTGATGCCTATGATAGCACTGTAAAGGCTTTAAGGGCAGCTCAGCATAATGAGTTGGAAGAATGGGATGAAATATATAAGAGTTTTGGTGAAATAGCGCGGGAAGAGGGTTTCACAGAAATTGGGCAGCTTTTTGAACGTGTAGCAAGAATTGAAAAAACTCATGCAGATAGATTTGGCAGACTGGCTGAAGAGATAGAAAGTGGAACCATATTCAAGAGAGATGAAGAAATTGCCTGGATGTGTACTGTATGCGGAAATATTCATGTAGGCAAAGAAGCGCCAGAGGTTTGTAATGTATGCCAACACCCACAAGGATATTTCATGCCATTTACTGAATCCTTCGCACAAAAGTGACAAGGGGGGTGACACGTGGATGACGAGGGGAAGGTGACTTTGACTCACCTGAGTCATTCGTCATGGAGACGGGGTAACAGCCACACCGTCCCCTTGTCACTCCAACCTTTTCCCCTTAACACGGTGTCCTTTGACACTCCAACATTTGACCCCTTAATATTCTGAGTCCTCATCTGTTCCGGTAAAACCCCAATTAGAACTTCCGAAGCCCGATCACTAGGCTGGCATACTTTGTGAAAAGCCCCATAAAAAAGGAGTTAAGGAATAAAGAGCGAAATAACGAAAGAGAAAATTTTTAGCTCCCTTGAATGCAAGAAACTGGCCATTAAAAGGGCAGATCTAAGTAAATAGGAGTGATGAATTGAAAGATATTAAGTTATACAATGTTATTTTTCCACTTTGGTTTGTTCTGTTTTTACCACCGGTTATTCTTATAACACTGGTCGGTAATTTTGTGATTGACTCATTAGTGGTAATCGCTTGCTTTTTTATATTTAAGTTAGCTGATATACAAAAAAGCCTTACAGAATTTTATAAAGGAAGCATATTAAAGGTATGGATTTTTGGATTTCTAGCCGATATTATTGGAGCCTCAATACTGTTTATCATAGGGATTTTAGAGCCTTTGGAACTACCCATTGATGTGATTACAGGAATAAATTATGACCCATTTAGCAATCTTGCTGCTGTTGCAGTAATCACAATCGCTACGCTGGTGTCAGCAGTTTTTATATTTATGTTTAATTATAGAATTACCTTTGCAAAGCAAATTAATGATCAAAAGTTAAAGGCAAAAGTAGCAATTGCTGTTGCACTCATTACGATGCCCTGGACATTTTTGCTGCCGACGAAATGGTTTTATTAGGAATGATTTTATTAATTGATGATCAGTAACGTAACTCGGGCAGTGAAGAGACTGCCCTATTTTTATTCAACCGATATGTAAAACCGTTCTGTTTCCCAGGGGTGTGACAGCAACCCCGTCCCCATGAAACGCCGTGACGAGACCCCCGTCCCTTTGGCACGCGGCACGCGGGCCGATCACCCAACCTGCCCCGGTGATCGGTGTCCCCTGATCGCGCACAAAGTTTCGTTATGAATAGAAGGAACCATTCTTATAAAAATAGTATATATTTATCTAAATATTGCATTAATTTCAGGAGGTGAAACAATTGCTTATAGTGGGAATTAATGGCAGCCCTAATCGAGACGGTAACACAGTTTTTCTGCTCAAAGAAGCATTGGCAGTCGCGGAAAAAGCAGGGGCTGAAACAAAACTGCTGCATGTAAAAGAAATACTCGATGACCTGGAATCCCCCTTTTGTGAACTCTGTTCTTATCCCTGTGAAGGCAGCTGTTCAGAGGGAAATAAGTTGGGAGAGGCCTTTGACCTGTTAAAACGAGCGGATGGGGTGCTGATGGGCAGTCCTGTTTACTTTGGAACAGTATCCAGCCAACTCAAGGCTTTTTGGGATAAAACACGTTTCTTAAGGAGAGAAAAGGCTTTGCTCAATGTTGTTGGGGGAGGGATTACAGTCGCCGGTGCCCGCTTTGGAGGGCAGGAAACCACCCTCAGGGCGCTCCACGATATGATGCTGGTACAGGGCATGATGATTGTAGGGGATGGTTATGTAGATTATGACTGCGGCCACCAAGGGGCCTGTGCCCAGCGCTTGGCCCAGAATGATGAAAACGGTATTAATAGAGCAAGAATTTTAGCCCAGCGTGTTGTTGAAGTTGCAAAGGCCACGATGAGTTTAAGGAAACCATAGACGGGGTGGTAGCCTTTGGCAATAAACCTAACCATTCGTGAGGAGATCGAACAGCGGGAAATAGAGCAACTTGCCCCCTATGCCGCATTATGTGTCAAATCCAAAGGGCGGCTTTATCCGGAAGAACCCTGTTCTGTGCGAACAGCATATATGCGTGACCGGGATCGGATTATTTACTCCAAAGCTTTTCGCAGATTGAAACATAAAACACAGGTTTTTATTGCCCCGGAAGGTGACCATTACAGAACAAGAAGCACCCATACCATTGAGGTTGCACAGATTTCCCGTACACTAGCTAGGGCACTGCTGCTCAATGAGGACCTGACTGAAGCTATAGCTCTTGGGCATGACCTAGGCCATACACCATTTGGGCATTCAGGTGAAGCAGCTATCAATGAAGTTTTTCCACCAGGCTTTCGTCATAATGAGCAGAGCCTCCGGGTTGTGGATAAACTGGAGGGGGAACGCGGATTAAACCTTACCTGGGAGGTAAGGGATGGTATTCTCTGTCATACTGGCCCGAAATTACCCAGCACACTGGAGGGCCAGATCGTTAGGATCGCTGACCGCATCTCCTACATCAACCATGATATCGATGATGCCATCAGGGCCGGGATTATCAGTGAAGAGGACCTGCCTAAAGAGTGTGTTGAGATCCTTGGCAACCGTCACAAGGTAAGGATCAATACCATGGTAACAGATATTATCAAAATGAGCAGGGGCAAGCCGATAGTTGCCATGAGTGATGAGGTCCGGCAGGCGACAGATAAGCTGCGAGAGTTTCTTTTTGAGCGGGTCTATATCGGTTCTGCAGCCAAAGTGGAAGAGGCCAAGGCACAACAGGTGGTAAAAACCCTTTATGATTATTATTTAAAGAACCCTGATCTGTTGAGCGATGACATCAAAGCCAGGATTTCCAGTGAAGGGTTGGAAAGGTGTGTTGTGGACTATATTGCAGGGATGACCGACCGCTTTGCGATGAAAACCTTTGAAAGGTATTTTGTGCCCAACGCTTGGATGAAATAGATATGGAGCAGGAGTTTTTGCTACCTGTAGAGAATAATATGGAGTCACGAAAAGGAACGGGTGTTTGCTAATGGCCGGCTTGATCCCTGAGGAATTCTTGGAGGACCTCCGGGGCAGAACTGATATTGTTGAGATTATCAGTGAATATGTCCCTTTAAAAAGGACCGGGCAGAACTATGTAGGGTTATGCCCCTTTCACCAGGAGAAAACCCCTTCATTCACCGTATCCCCTGCCAAACAGATTTTCTATTGTTTTGGCTGTGGGGTGGGGGGTAATGTATTCTCCTTCTTGATGAAGATTGATAATATTTCTTTTTTAGAGGCTGTAGAGCTTTTAGCTGAGAGGCAGGGAATGGAGGTTCCCCGCACCCCTGGCGCCCGGGAGAGACAGGAACGAAGGGAAAGGTTCTATGAACTGAATGTTCAAGCAGCAGATTATTATCATAGAATATTATTACATGGGGAGGCAGCAGAGCGTGCCCGGCGCTATTTAAGGGGGCGAGGGCTTACAAAAGAGTCCTGGTCAAGGTTTATGCTGGGTTTTGCTCCTGGAGGACAGGGCCTTCTGCAGTTTCTTAGGGGAAAGGGTTACACCCTCCAGGAACTGAGGGAAGTCGGGCTTTTTATTGAACGGTATGGAAAACTCCAGGAGCGCTTTCAGGGTCGTGTTATCTTTCCCATATTTGATCAGCGGGGGCATTGCCTGGGTTTTGGGGGGCGGGCCCTAGGGGAAGAGCAACCCAAGTACCTGAACTCACCAGAGTCAGCCATTTTCAATAAAGGCCGCAGCCTTTATGGCTTACACCTGGCATTACCTGCGATTCGGGACAAAAAACAGGTTATTGTGGTAGAGGGGTATATGGACTGCATCACAGCCCATGAATACGGTTTTCGCCATACAGTTGCCTCTTTAGGAACAGCCTTTACCCAGGAGCAGTCCAGACTGTTGCTGCGCTACACAAAAGATATTATTCTGGCTTTTGATCAGGATACCGCCGGCTCTGCTGCCACGATGAGAGGTGCTGGGCTTCTCCAGGAAATGGGCGGCAGAGTGATGGTACTTGATCTCCCGGAAGCCAAGGATCCGGATGAATTCCTGCGCTCCCGGGGAAGAGAGGCTTTTGCAACTGCTCTGACAGAGCGCACAACCGGTTTTCTGGAGTTCAGGCTTGACCAACTGCTGAAAAAATATAACCCTGATGATTTATCGGACCGGGCGGAGATAGCCAGAGTTTTGGTGGAGGAGTTGGCCAGGATCCAGGACCATGTGGTGCGGGAGGGTTTGATCCGCATGGCTGCTCAGCGGATCCATACCTCTGAGGAAGCCATTCGGTTGGAATTGTCCCGAAATCTCCGGAAATATCGATTACAGAAGGATAAAACTGAAAAAAATAGATATAATATGGAACAAGGCAAACAAACTTTCGAATTGCAGCCTCAATCTGCTCTAGAGGCAGCCAGGCGCGGGCTTTTCAGTTTTATGTTCCAGGATCGCCATCTTTACGAGCGTGTTAAACAGGAACTGGGCTGGGAGGTTTTTTCAGGTAAGTATGAAAAATACCTCAATCTTTTAGAAAAACAGGGCTGGGATAGTGCAGCAGATCTGCTTAATCAGTTGGCAGTTGATGAGCAGCAGGAATTAGCCGCCCTGCTGATGAGCACAGAGGATATCCAACTGGACAAAATACAGAGGGACAGATTAATAGATGATTATATCAGGACATTAAAGAAAGGGCAGTTGCAGAAAGTAATCGCTAGGAAACAGTCTGCTTTAAAGGAATTTGAAAAAAACAATAATCAGGAAGGAATTAAGAACCTGTTAGCAGAATTATACCTACTGTACGAAGAATTGGAACGTTTAAAAACACCAAGAACAATGGATTCGATAAGCCAGGAAAGGGGGGAATGACATGAAAGAAGAACAATCAAGGATTGAGGCAGTAAAAGCTTTAATTGAGCGCGGTAAACAGAAAGGTTCTCTTTCCTACCAGGAAATTATGGATACCCTCCAGGGCTTTGATATGACTCCCGAACAGATAGACAGCATCTATGAACATTTTGGGGCCATCGGAATTGAGATCAGTCCAGATGGGGCGGCAAAGACCGACCCCAAGAATGGGGAGGCTGTAGATGAAGAGACTGAAATAGATCTCTCTGTCCCAGAAGGTGTTGCTATCGATGATCCTGTTCGGATGTACCTGAAAGAGATAGGCAGAATCCCTTTGCTGACAGCTGAAGAGGAAGTGGAACTGGCGAAGAGGATTGAGCAGGGGGATGAAGAAGCCAAACGCAGGCTTGCAGAGGCCAATTTGCGGTTGGTTGTGAGCATTGCCAAACGATATGTGGGAAGAGGTATGCTCTTTTTGGACCTGATCCAGGAGGGCAATTTGGGTTTGATCAAAGCGGTAGAGAAATTTGACTACCGCAAGGGATTTAAATTCAGCACTTATGCCACCTGGTGGATCAGACAGGCGATTACCAGGGCTATCGCTGATCAGGCCCGTACCATCCGCATACCGGTGCATATGGTGGAGACCATCAATAAACTGGTTAGGGTTAACCGTCAGTTAATGCAGGAACTGGGAAGGGATCCGACTCCGGAGGAAATCGCTCAGGAAATGGATATTCCGGAGGAGCGTGTGCGGGAAATCATGAAGATTGCCCAGGAACCTGTTTCCCTGGAAACACCCATCGGCGAGGAGGAAGACAGCCACCTGGGGGATTTCATTGAAGATGAGGATGCTCTAGCCCCTGCAGAGGCTGCGTCCTTTATCCTGCTCAAAGAACAGCTGGAAGAGGTGCTGGAAACCTTGACCCCCAGAGAAAGGGATGTGCTGCGCCTGCGCTTCGGCCTTGAGGATGGGAAAGCCAGGACCTTAGAAGAGGTGGGTCAGAAGTTCAAAGTGACCAGAGAGCGCATCCGGCAGATCGAGGCCAAGGCTCTGCGCAAACTGCGTCATCCCACCAGAAGCAAAAAATTGAAAGATTATCTGGAGTAAATAAAAGCCCCAAAGAAACAATGAGGGGCTTTTTTTAGTTTTATTATAAACTCTTTAGTTAACCAGATCTTTATCCTTCAACAAAACCGCTTCTGGTTCGATCATGCCGAGTTTTTCTCTGGCAAGGTATTCTACTCTATCCGGCGATTTCAGCTTGAGTACTTGGAGTTCATATGCTTTGTTTTCCCGTTTTAACTCTTCAATAATTGCTGCTGATTGCTCGACTTGGTAGCTGAGGGAGATTGCTATGTTTTGAAGGTGGATAAAAGTTAGCAGTAAAAGTCCCAATAATAGTACGGAAGATACTAGTATGATGCGTGCCTTTACAATTCGGGGTTTATGCTGCAGTTTGACCTGCTGTGGAAGCTGTTGAGGTAGCGGATAGCCGATCAGTTGTTCCAGTGTATCCTACCCTCCTTCCTATAATCTAGGTTTTCTTCCGGGTTTTTTCCTGCCCTGTGTTCTTATCTTTTCCTCATCGATGACCTTTTTGGGGTAGTACCACCTACCGCTTATTCTCTTTCCATGCAAAGAAGCAGCTCTGCGGGTTACACTGCTGGGATGGACTCCTAAGACTTTTGCTGCTTCAATAGTGGTGTAGTAGTTTTGCAGATCATTCTCTGTATCGTGCAATGCATCTTTTTGCTCATCAAGCACACTGAGCAGTTCCTCCAACTCTTTCTGCACTGCCCGCAGTTTGATGGCCGATAAATAATCATTACGGTCCAGGGCTTGCAGGAGTTCTGCCTTATAATGCTCGATTTTTTCTATAATATAGTTGCGCATAAAAGGTATAACTCCTCTGCTTTAAGAATGCAGTGCTCTGCGGTAATACCCCAGCGAATGCATTATCAATTTTCATTATGACATACAATGCAATGTATTGCAAGAAAAAATGCATTATACGTAAATTTTTTCAGGGGTTACACTCAGAATAAGGAGATTAAAAAGTAAAAGTCTAGCGGTTGCTGGGGCAAAATGAGGAATAAAAGGGTATAAAGGGATCAA
>DULM01000185.1 GCA_012840405.1 Syntrophomonadaceae bacterium
ATCAGGATTGGCCCGAGCCTGCCGGCATTCCTGACACCGAATGTGCTTAAGGTGCTGCAGGATAATTACAATATTCAGCCTATTACCACACCTGAGGAGGATATCAAGGCCATCCTGGGATAAGGATATATTGAATATCCTAATCATGTGAGTGAGAAAAGCTGGTTCTAAGTAGCCAGCTTTTCTTTTTTTTAGGTCTATAGTGAGACAGCAGTCTAATGATTTAAATAATTATCGATGCAGTTATCCCCCTTGCGGGGTGCGTATATTATTAGGGGGTAATTTTCGCCTGAAATAACCGCAACTCTGTGCCTCAGGGTTAGCTCTGCTCAATATCTCCTGCAGTCCTTCTTCTCCCACCAACTTGAGGAGAACAAGCACCTCTATTTTTTCCGGTGGTCTTGACCACAATTCTTTGTATTTTTCGATACAACCCTGCCGTAGCTCTTCCTTGCCCTGAATCAAAATATGATAACGGCAGTCCCGGCATTTGTATATTACCTTTTCCCGGAACTCTGGGAGGATGACCCGGTGGCCTTCCCAGAGTTTATTATTGTTATAAATGCTCACTGTAATCAAACCCCCAAAGTATTAATGTCTTGATCTAGTGCCCTCCCCGCTAATACACAGTCAGTGGTTGGGGAGGGCGATAAAGCAATAAAGCAAGCCTGGCGAAAATAGATGTCGGAAGCCAGAAGTCAGATATCAGAAATCATGTACTTGGGAAATAAACCCCAAAAATCTCCAATCCACTTATCGATTTGAGTAAAGCGATAAAGGAATTCTAGTATCTTAAAGGTAACGCACATGTTCCAGGCATCCTTCTTTCAGTGAGATTGCCCGGAAAACGGCTGTTCTTCCATAACGCTCCCGCACCTGATCACATGCTTTTTCTATCCCCCGAAGCTTTTCCCTGTTGCCGAATAATTCTGCCTGTTCCAGCTGGGAGGGGAAAAGGTTGGCCAGGGATACTCCCACCATACGCACAGGCCAGCGGGGGGACCAGTGCTTCTGCAGCAGCTCAAAAGCTGCCGCAGAAATATCTGCAGCAAGATTGGTGGGCCTCTTTAGTGTCTGCATCCGGGAAAGACAGCAAAAGTTGGTGTCCTTGAGGGTGAGGGAAACAGTCTTCCCCAGGTACCCTCCGGCCCGCACCCGGTGAGCCACCAGATCTGCAAGTTCCAGAATAACCACCTTGATTTCATTTCCTTTATAGTCCCGGGGTAGAGTTATCTGCTGGCCGATACTTTTCACCCGGTTGAGGCTGTCGGGATCAACCGGGCTGGAGTCGATGCCATTGGCGCTCAACCACAGTGTTTCACCGTAGAGGCCAAACTTTTTCTTGAGAATGGCTGCCGGGTATTTGGCCAGATCCCCGATGGTATAAATGTTCAACTTGTGAAGATGCTGCTCATAGCGGTGCCCCACACCGAAAAGCTCCCGGACCGGCAGTGGCCATAAGAGCTGAGGCATATTTTCATGGGTCATCACTGTCAAACCGTCCGGTTTTTGTAGACCAGCTGCCATTTTAGCTAATAATTTATTAGGGCCGACTCCAATACTACAGGTGATCCCAATTTCCCGGCGGATCCGTTCCTTTAACTTTTTGGCGATCTCCACAGGAGAACCAAAGAGTTTCTGTGAGCCGGTAACATCCATAAAGGCCTCATCAATAGAAAAGGGTTCCACAAGGGGTGTGAAATCACCCATTATTTGCAGGACGCGGCTAGAAAAATCCACATAAAGGTGGTACTGGGGCTTGATAAAAATCCCCTCAGGGCAGCGGTGCCTGGCCTCCCAGACCCCCATCCCTGTTCTGATGCCCCTTTTTTTGGCTTCATAACTGGCGGTGAGAACTATTCCATGGCGCTTTTCCGGATCCCCGGCAACAATAACCGGTTTGCCCTGCAGTTCCGGATCAAGCGCCTGATGCACACTGGCGAAAAAGGAGTTCATATCTGCAAGCAAAATGGCACGGTTCATTTTGATCTCCCCGAACATGTGTTTCCTTTATTATAATCCAAACAGATGTTCGGTGCAAGGGGGTTGAGCAACTGCTAAATCTCTCCAGCAGGAAATCCTTTTCTTGCGGGAGAATGAAAGAAGATAAGCAGGGAGGTGTTTGTATGTCAGATGTATTATCTACCAAGTATTGTTTTTATAATGAGGTACCGATTCCGAAGCACATGGAGGACCTGCTGGCTCCTCAGGAAATACCCCTTTTTGCAGTGAAAACCATCCGCGATGCTGCAGTTTTTACTGACAAGAGGATTTTAATCGCTGATAAACAGGGATTAACAGGCAAAAAGATCGAATACTGCACAATCCCTTATAAGTCAATTGTCGCTTACTCAATTGAAACCGCTGGCACATTTGATTTGGATGCTGAAATCAAACTTGTGCTGTCCGGCGGGATACCGGTTGAATTGCAATTCTTTAAGAGCAAGCAGATGTCTGAGCTTCTTTTTAAGGTTTATGATACTATTACAAAATACATATTATCTTGTTGATTCATTGGAACTTGAACCAGAGTGGGATGACCCGGTAGGAAATTCAGATTTATCATTTGGCGATCAGGAATACAGAAGGAAAATTATGAATTAATTAAAGGTAATAGAGAGGAAAAATCCTCTCTATTTTTTATAGGAAAGCTATACTAAAAAATTTTCTAAGGGCATTATTGATCCTTTAGGTTTGTTGAAATAACAGATCAGCGATAGGGGAATATTTTTTGTAATTATTTTTGTTTTGGGAGTATTTACGACATAGTATCGGGAAAACAAGTTAAACAACATAGATGGCCAGTTGTAATGCTTCCCTGTCAAGAACACTACTCTCCTTTCCGTATTATTTTTATTAAGCAGCTTCATTGAGCTTGCTATTAATATACAAGTCTATTGAGCAAGCATCATCCAATGAAGAATGAGGCCGATAGGTATTGTAGGTTTTTTTTATATACTGGTTCAATATGGTTCTTAGCTCTCTTGGTGTTTCGTACTCGTTGTGTAACTGATAACAGCCGGTTAGTTGAAATGGAAAATACTGTATAATTGTCATAAAAGGAGGGGTTGATATGGAAATGAATGTTCGAGCAATATACCTAATAGCAATAATGGTGTTATTATTTTTGCTCCAGGTCCTCATAATAGAGGCTCAATCACCGGTTTATCTGGGCGATGTGAATTGTGACAATGTGATAGATGAGAAGGATCTAACAAAATTACAAAACTATTTGCTAAAAAAAGAGAAATTAAGCAGGCAGGAAAAACTGCGGGCAGACATGAACCAGGACGGGGAAATTACCGTCCTGGATCTGCTCAAGCTCAGCAAATATATTCACTATATAAGTGAGTGACACCCAAGAGGGTGTTTTTTTATTGTCCAAAAGGGCTTATTTTCTTACGGTAAAGCAGTGTTCGCCTTAGCGGGCGTTTTTTATTTGGGTGGACAGGTGAATAAATTAATTCACGTGAATAATCTCCTCCTGATGGCGGGGGTTATTGTTTTTTCTAGCGACTATCGCCCTTGTCGCCATTTTGTCGCCATAGTTCCTGAAAGAAAGGGGATACCTAAACAATAGAAAAAAATGACGGAGCTTTTAACCTCCGTCATTCTTGGTTTCACTGGCAGGGGTGGCAGGATTCGAACCCGCAACCAACGGATTTGGAGTCCGCTACTCTACCAATTGAGCTACACCCCTCTATTGCATTACTATTATAACGAAAAACATAATTTGTGTAAAGAAGGTTGAAAAAAAGTTTCAGGTATTTTATTAAATGTTATAGAATAAATAAAACGTGACAGTAATTATAGCAAAGGAGTGTGCTCAGTGGCAAATGAAAAACCGCGTAAAATTGCAGTATTGATGGGTGGGCGTTCCTCTGAACGTGAGATCTCACTAAAGACAGGGAGGCAAGTTTCACAGGCACTGCTTGAAAAAGGTTATGAGATTAAGCAGATCGACCCTGCGGGTGATCTGATCGGTGAGCTGCAGGGATTCCAACCGGATGTTGTTTTTATAGCACTGCACGGCAGGTATGGTGAAGATGGAACTATGCAGGGGTTATTGGAAATACTGGGATTTCCCTATACAGGTTCTGGTGTGCTTTCCAGTGCTTTGTGTATGGATAAGGTGATGGCTAAAAAGATTATGGAGTATGAAGGGATTCCTACTCCACCGTATCAGGTCATAACAGAGCAGTATGACCGAAGTACAATAGAAAGCTTGACTAAAGAACTGGGATTGCCCCTGGTAGTAAAACCGGTACGAGAGGGTTCAACAATAGGCGTTTCTATAGTCAGGGAGGAAGATGAGCTGGAAAAGGCTCTCCATGAAGCGTTCAAATATGATCAGTCAGTTGTAGTAGAGAAATACATTGATGGTATAGAACTCACCGCAGCTGTTTTAGGTACAAAGGAGCCGCGGGTGCTGCCCCTGATCGAGATCGTTTCAGAAACAGAATTTTACGATTATACGGCAAAATACACTCCAGGGATGAGCCACCATATTATACCTGCTCGCATTCCACCTGAGGCAGTCGCACAGGTAGAGGAATTGGCCTTGAAAACCTACAAAGCTATGAACTGCTCTCAGTATGCCCGTGTTGATTTAATGTTAAACAAAAAATACGAACCCTTTATTTTGGAAACAAATACACTGCCAGGAATGACTGAAACCAGCCTTCTCCCCGATGCTGCCAGAGCAGCGGGCATTTCTTTCGCAGAACTTATTTCTCTGCTGGTTGATGAAGCCTATTTATTAGCTGCAGAACGGTAAGTGAAAAAATGAAAATGAAACCTGTAGATGGTATTAACTGTTGTGTATCAGATGTATATGATTTTTTACAAAAAGAGGTGTAGGTTTTGCAGGACAGCAGGTCTTTAAAAGAAAAAATCAACAGAATCAATAATAAAGGGTATAAAGCCTACCAGGAGCTCAAAGGGGAATATGATTTCGGAGACTATCAATTGTTTATTGATCATGTGCAGGGAGATCCCTTTGCATCACCTTCCAGTTTGCGAGTTCAGGTAAGACAAAAGCGGGCAAAATTCCCGGAAGCTTTTTTCCGGGACAAGCCCCGTAAAATTGCTCTCTGTGACTACCTGGCCAGGTGTTTTGACAAAGCTGTAAAGAAGTTTTGCGCAGGAAACAGAGGTACAGGAAAAAGCGGCTTGATCTTTATTGATGCAGGGCAACAGCAAGTTCTGGAAAGAAGCGCTGTTATCATCAACAGTGATTATGTAGAGGCGCGGTTTTTCTGCGGGCTGCCGGCAAGAGGGCGTACTGTACTGGGAAATGTTGCCCAGACAATGTTCTTTCAGGAGCTTCCCAAAATAGTGGATAACAGCCTGTTCTATGATTCTATCAACCAGAAAGAACTGGCTGAACACATTTACCTTGCTGAAGACCAAGAATTCATCAGAGAGTCACTCCCAGAGCAGGGTCTGGTTGCCTTTATAGCTGATGGTTCAATTCTGCCCCGGCGTAGTGGTGTAAGTGACCTGCCTTTGACCAAGGGAGTGATACCATTCATCAGCCCACCATCTCTTATGGTGTCCTTTAAGACTCCTAATCATGGTGAGATCAAAGGGATGGGGATCCCTGAAGGGGTTACCCTCATCGTTGGTGGGGGATTTCACGGGAAATCAACACTGCTCCATGCGCTGGAACGGGGTGTCTACAATCATCTTCCAGCTGATGGCAGGGAGTGGGTGATCACCATCAAGGAGGCAGTTAAGATCAGGGCAGAGGAGGGGAGAAGGGTTGAAAAGGTGGATATCAGTCCATTTATCAACAATCTCCCCCTCGGACAGGATACCCGTCGTTTTTCAACAGAGAATGCCAGTGGGAGCACATCTCAGGCGGCCAATATTATTGAAGCATTAGAGGTAGGCTGCAAACTGCTGTTGATCGATGAGGACACCAGTGCCACTAATTTTATGATTCGCGATGGCAGGATGCAGGCCCTGGTTTCTAAAGAAAGAGAGCCCATCACACCTTTCCTGGATCAGGTGCGTCCACTATATGAGGAGTTGGGTGTTTCCTCGATCTTGGTTATCGGGGGTTCTGGGGATTATCTGGATGTAGCTGATCAGGTTATTATGATGAATGAATATAAACCTGTAGATGTCAGCAGAGAGGCGAAGGATATTTGCCAAAAGTACCCTGCGCTCAGGAGACCGGAAAGGGGGAAAGGGTTCGGAAAGATGGAACCCAGGGTGCCTTTTCCGGGAAGTTTTGACCCACAGCGAGGGAGAAAAACCAAGGTAGGGGCAAAGGGATTGGATGTGGTTCAGTTTGGCCGCTATCAGATAGAGTTGGATGATGTGGAACAGTTAGTGGATCCCAGCCAGACCAGAGCTATCGCAGATATCATTTATTACGCCTGGAAAAAATATTTTGATGGCAACTGCTCATTGAGCGAAGCCATCAGGCGTATTGAAAGTGATTTAGATCAGTATGGCCTGGATGTGATTTCACCCTATAAAGAGAAGAATGGGGATTATGCCAGACCGCGCAGCTTTGAAATCGCCGCGGCAATCAATAGATTGCGCAGTTTAGAAATTCGCTAATAGGGGGGAGTTGCACCAGTGATCAGGAAGACAGTTGTGTGCCTGGGGGACAGCCTTACATTTGGTTATCCATATAGTCCAGACGATTCCTGGGTTGCATATGTTGACGATCGCTGCCCATTAAAAATGATCAATGCAGGTGTCAATGGCAATACCATGGAAGAGATGAATGAAAGGTATCAAAGGAATGTCCAGAAATACTGTCCGGATTTTTTAATTATTCTAGGGGGGACCAATGATGCCTACAACCCTGAGATTTCCTGTGCCGAAACAATCTATCACCTGGAAGACATCATCAAGAAAGCGCAACAAGATAATATTATCCCTGTGGTGGCTTTGCCTATGCCTGTTTTGGACCATTATGCGGCAGGTAAATTGGAGCGCATCAGGAAAGAGGAAAAGGAATTAGCTGATAGGTATGGTCTGTATTGCCTTGATTTCGCCGATGCTTTTAACGATACCGAAGGGAAGGTGAAAGAGGAACTCTATTTGGATAATGTTCACCCCAATAAAGCAGGTTATGAGGCCATGGGTGAGTTGGCCATCTCCTTTTTTCAGGGGATTTTCCAGAGTGAGTCAGGATCAGATTTTTGAAAAGCAGTCAGAAGCCGGTCCCGGACACCAGGAAACCGCTTTTCCAGGTCTGAAACCAATTCTTTCATCTCCTGCCTTTGAGTCTTGCCATCTTCAGGGCAGGGGTTTTTCACCACAGGCAACTTAAAGGTTTCTGTGAAATTTCTGATGGTTTTTTCGCGAACATAAATAAGCGGCCTGATCACAGTGACCTTTCTCCGGGAGAGGTATCTGACCGGCTGCATCAATTTGATTCTGCGCTCATAAAAAAGTGAAAGCAAAAAGGTTTCTATGGCATCATCCAGGCTGTGAGCCAGTGCAATTTTACTGCACCCCATCTGTTTGGCTGCCGAGTGCAGAGCGCCGTTGCGCATTTTGCTGCAGAGGGAACAGGGGTTTGGCTCCTTGCGGATATCAAAAACGATTGGTGCTATTTTGGTGTGTACCTGTGACCAGCTGACACCGAGCTCCCGGCAAAAGTCTCGGATCGGCTCCAGAGAAATGCCATATCCCATGTCAACAGTAATCGCGTGCAGATGGAATTTGACAGGGGAGAACTTTCTCATTTCACTCAAAACATAAAGAAGTGTCAAGCTGTCTTTACCGCCGGAAAGACCGACAGCAATATGATCCCCATCCTCGATCATCTTATGATCACTGATAGCCTTTCCTGCTGGTTTCCATAAAGAGTCATGATAGCGTCTTTTTGCCAAAATAAACCCTCCATCTAACAGTACCAATAATGGTGTCAAGCTTGGGAGATGGTTTCATTTCCATTACTATCGTTATATTATATCTGGTTTTTTCTTGGTTTCAAACAAAAGCATTTGTGTTGTCTCAAAGAAAGACAAATAATAAATGAAACATCTTTGCTTCCCAGAAATAGTTATCAACTTTTGAGCTGTAATTGGATTTGAATAGACACCACGTTTTATATAGTTTATAATGCAGATGGAGTGAATAATAAATGTTCAATATAGTACTTTTTGAGCCGGAGATACCGCAAAATACAGGTAATATTGCCAGACTTTGTGCTGCAACAGGGTGTCATCTTCACCTGATCGGTCCCCTTGGTTTTTCACTTGAGGATCGAAAACTGAAAAGGGCAGGTCTTGACTATTGGCATCTGGTTGATGTCCATGTTTATGACAGTTTTGATGATTTTACAGCAAAACATGCAGATAAAAAGTTTTATTATCTTACAACTAAGGGGATGAATTATTACACAGATTTTGATTACCAAGCCGGTGATTTTTTTGTCTTCGGAGCAGAGACCCACGGTTTACCTGAGGATTTGATCAAGGCAAATAAAGAATTGTGTCTTCGCATCCCTATGGTGCAGGGGGCAAGATGCTTAAATCTATCAAATTCTGTGGCAATAGTTATCTATCATGCCTTGTATAAACAAAAGTTCAGAGGATTAAGCTGATCTTAAGAAGGGAGGAAAAACAATGGGCGAACAGGATCTACCTCGTTCTTTCTGGCTAGAGTTGTTGCAGTTATATGACGAATTTATCAGAACTGGGAAGACCGATAAAGAAACCATCGAGATGCTGGGCAAAGCTGGACTGCTGAGAGAGGGTACATTGATGGGTCAGGAAATAATAAATGCCTTTCCCCACCTGGAGTTTAAGGATGTGGAACCATTGGTGAGGAAAGGGATCCGGGAAAAGATCGTTGAAAACTTAAAAAGGGCAGTAGATGATACTATTTAATGAACTCTTGACAGAGAACGCACTGCAGGGTAAGATTATTAGGGCAATGGGCGTGTAGCTCAGTTGGGAGAGCACCTGGTTCGCACTCAGGAGGTCAGGGGTTCGAATCCCCTCACGTCCACCAGTGAAATAAGGCTTCCAGTTGATGGGAGCTTTTTTTATTTGCAGTATGACCATAGCAAGAAGATGTCTATTTAGCTCATTGTCAATTTAAATAAGATCAGCGCATTAAAAAATGCCTTGTTTACCGGGCAGTTTTTTTACTATTCACTCTTCATGTCACAGGAATCAAAAATATCCCCGCTCTTTAGATCAATGAGCAGAACCCTGACATTATTTTTATCGATATCCAGCACCGCAAAACTAGGGGCATGTCCCTTTTTGTCTTCATTTTTCAAGTGGCCGGGGTTTACCCAGAGGACACACTTTTCAAACTTTGCTTCAGGGATATGGGTATGGCCGTAAGCGATCACATCGATCTTGCCTTCTGAAGCAAGCTGCTCAGGATCCAGGTCATTGGGAAGATCATTTTGATGGGTTTGGGCTGTATGGGTGAATAGTATTTTCTTTCCTTCGATCTCTTTAATTATGCGGTTGGGAACGGCAGGGTCTTGGTACTCTTTGCTGTATACCCCCGGCACATCAATGATTTCTAACCTCATATCACGAATAGCATCCACATCTTCACACTCATCCCCTAAGTGAGCGATCATGCGCACATGCCAGTTGTAGGCCAGTTTCCAAACAGCATCCTTTAAATTTTCCAATTCACCATGGGAGTCGCTGACAAGCCCGATCAGCATCAGATCACCTCATTGCAATGATTATGATTAACTTATAATATTATAGCATTAAATTATGGGAAAATAATGCAGTGGGAAGTCTGAGACCTATTTGGGGAATGGATTGTGGTCTGTATTACAGTGGTGTTGATAATGGAGTTATATTTTGCTCGGTAATCTGTATCTTCTTCTTGTCTACTGGCTTGATAAAGAATATAGTTAATTTGAGTTGATTTGTTCTAAGGAGCATAAGTGGACTAGGCAAGAATCCTGCTTTGCAGAAAGGGGTAAAGGACAATGAATCTGATCGGCAACTGTCAGACAACTGCAATGGGGATACTTCCTCATGTTTCTATGGAAGAGGCTTTAACTCTAGCGTTATCGCTAGATATTCCTTTTTGGCCGCAGCTTCCTCGCATGAGTTTTTATGAAGATATGTATGTGCAGGCCACTGAGCATCTGCCCGGTATCATCACCAATGCAAAGGAAGGTCGGATCTCCTTTTCGAAAGACAAGTTTTACGAAGAGCTTCCAGAGTATTTAAGTAACATGGAGAACCCGGATTATTTCAGGCTATCCCCTGATTACTCCCCTGTTTACCATGCTTTTTTAAAGAAAGACCTATCCAAGTACTATGCTGTGCGCGGCCAGTTGATAGGGCCTCTCAGCTTTGGACTGAATATTATTGATGAAAACTATAAATTGATCATCTATGATGATGAAGTACGGGAGTTTCTATATGAGTTTTTGTCCCGGAAGATAAATGTTCAGTATCAGGAACTCAAAGAAAAGAATGACCGGGCTTTTGTCTGGATCGATGAGCCCCATTTGGCCATGCTGTTCAATGCTAATATTGGTTACACCTTTGAAAGTGCCCGGGAGGAGTATTCCGATTTTTTGAAAACAATCTCCGGTCCCAAGGGTGTGCATCTGTGTGCTAATCCCGACTGGTCCTTTTTGCTCAATCTTGACCTGGATATCCTTTCTCTTGATGCTCTGTCCTGGGGTGAGGTTTTTACCTACTACACAGATGAGATCAGAAACTTTTTAGATCAAGGAGGCATAATTGTCTGGGGGATATCACCTACAACTGATGAACAGACAGAAACCGTGAATGTATCCGAACTGCTGGCCAAACTTGAGGGGTTTTGGGATTATTTAGCTGCACGAGGTATACCTAAAGAGCAGATATTAGCGCAAGCCTGGCTTGCTCCAGACCACTGCTTTTTCCTTAATTCGGCTTTATCAAATGTGGAACAATCCTTTTTTCTACTCCGGCAATTATCACAGCAACTGCGGGAAAAATATAGATTATATTAATATTTGTGTTTTAGGGTAGATGCAGGCTGTACCCAGGCTTTACAGCATAAAGGTTGGATGGCGGCTCACGATGGGACAGCAAATCCTGAGATGATTAAAAAAGATCCCACTGAATTCTCAGAGAGAGCGGAAAGGAGAGGATTATTATCAAAGAATTAATCGGCAACTGTCAAACAACTGCGATGGGGATACTTCCCCACACTTCTGTGGAAGACGCCTTAAGGCTTGCATTTTCACTGGATATTCCCTTTTGGCCACAGCTTCCGAAAGTAAGTTTCTATGAGGATATGTATGTCCAGGCTTCTGAACATCTGCCAGGTATTATCATCGATGAAGACAAAAAACAGATCTCTTTTTCTAAAGACAAATTTTATGAGGAGCTTCCCGATTACTTTGAGCATATTGATGATCTGGATTATTTTAGGTTATCCCCCCGCTACTCTCTGGTTTATGATGCTTTTTTAAAAAATGATCTATCACCCTACTATGCTGTCCGAGGCCAGTTAATTGGCCCTGTCAGCTATGGCCTGAAAATTACTGATGAAGATAAAAAACCGATCATCTATGATGATGAAGTACGGCAGTTTCTGTATGAGTTTATGTCTCAGAAAATAAATGTTCAGTACCAGGAACTCGTAAAGTATAATGAGAGAGCATTTGTTTGGACCGATGAACCTGGCCTGGGGATGATTTTTATGGCTATGACCGGTTATAGTTCAGAGAGGGCTCGAGAAGACTATGCTGAATTTTTAAAAACCCTCTCTGGCCCAAAGGGTGTGCATCTGTGTGCTAATCCTGACTGGTCCTTTTTGCTCAATCTTGATCTCGATATTATATCTTTGGATGCTCTGGCTTGTGGTGATGTTTTTATCTGCTATAGAGAAGAGATCAGAGGATTTTTGAATAGGGGAGGCATTATTGCCTGGGGCATAACACCTACACTTGATGAACAGTTGAGTGATATAACCACATCAGATTTGATCTTAAAACTTGAAAGTTATTGGGATTCTTTGGCTGCTGTAGGAATTCCCAAAGAGCAGATCCTAGCTCAGGCATGGCTTACTCCAGCCCGCTGCTGCTTGGTAAACCAGGACCAATCAGGTGTAGAAAAATCTTTTAGTATGCTCCGGGAAATTTCGCAGCAGTTGAGGGAAAAATACAAATTATTCTGATCGCCAATGTAGACCCGCCATAGCGGCGGGTTTTTCTTTGTTGGCTGCACCTTGTTGTTGCTCAAATCCAGTACTGTGACTTTGCTTTTTCAGAGGTGTAAAACTGGAAAAGACCTGTTTTTGATCATTCAGTACTATGGTTCCTGTTCCTCTAAATAATTGACTCTGCCTTTAATGCCGGTGTTTCTGCCAACTCTTTGGTGTAAGCTGAAAACTTTGTGTGTTTTGATCCTGGGTATCCGGAGAAAAGGTGTGCACTATCAGTTCGGCATCAATTTTATAGAATTTAAACAATGTGAATATGACAGATGTGGGGGAGTATGGCATAAGTTTGCGACAATAACCGTTATATCCGGTAGTTACCAGTTAACATCTGGATTTTGTTAATTGATCATTATAGAAAAAAAGAAGAATTTATTGGAAAACAATACTTGACACTTTTATATATCGTAATATAATAATATATAAAAAATGCTTTGGGGTGAGATGAATGCCAGAGCTAGAGACCGTTAAGACTAATCCGGCACTTTTTAATGAAAAGGCAGAATTGCTGAAAGTTCTGGCTCATCCTGTGCGGCTGTGTATTGTCAGGGGTTTGTTATCAAATGAGGAGTGCAATGTGTCCCATATTCAAAACTGCCTTGAGATGCCACAATCGACCATATCTCAACACCTGGCTAAATTGCGCAGCGCAGGGATCATTGAAGGAAAGCGCAGCGGATTAGAAGTTTTCTATCGTGTGGTCAATGATGATGCAAGAAGAATAGTAGAGGTTTTATTTAATGAAGTTGAGGATTAATTTTTTTAAACAGGATATCCAAATATCTGTATATACAAAAGTAAGGAGGTTCCTCTCATGAGTAAAAAGGTCCTGATTGTAGGTGGAGTAGCCGGCGGAGCAAGTGCAGCAGCCAGGCTTCGCAGGCTGGATGAACAGGCGGAAATCATCATTTTGGAACGGGGAGAATATATCTCTTATGCCAACTGCGGTTTGCCATATTATGTCGGTAATGTAATCACAGACCGGAAAAAGCTTTTAGTACAGACACCAGAGGCAATGAAAAAGGTATTTAATATCGATGTGCGGGTTAACAATGAAGTGACAGCAATCTATCCAGACAAAAAAGAGGTTGAGGTGCTGGATCATACTGGGAAGGTTTACCGGGAGTCCTATGACTATTTGATCCTCTCACCAGGTGCTTCACCTGTAAGGCCGCCGCTACCGGGAATCGATGCAGATAATGTGTTCACTGTGCGCAGTGTTCCTGATGTGGATGTGTTGAAAGAATTTGTAGAAAAGAGCCAGGCAAAACGTGCAGTAGTGGTTGGCGGCGGCTTTATAGGTTTGGAAATGGCAGAAAATATCCATCGATTGGGTATCAAAACAACAATAATTGAAGCCTCCAACCATGTGCTTCCTACTCTTGACTACGATATGGCTGTTTTCCTGCATCAACACCTGAGAGAATCAGGTGTGGAACTGGTTCTTAATGATGCTGTTGCTTCTTTCGTTCAACAAGATGGCTCAGTCGTCAAAGTAAGCCTCAGCAGCGGCAGAGAAATGCCAACAGATATGGTGATTATGGCAGTTGGAGTCAAACCAGAAGTTGATCTGGCGAAATGGGCTGGTCTGGCTATTGGTGAAAGGGGAGGGATTGTGGTCAATGAGCAAATGCAGACCAGTGATCCCCATATTTTTGCTATCGGTGATGCTGTTGAGGTTAAGTATTATATAACAGGTGAGGCAGCATTAATTCCTCTGGCTGGGCCTGCCAATAAACAGGGGAGGATCGTTGCTGATATTATAGCTGGAAGAAAAGCGGCATACCATGGGACTCAAGGGACAGCTATCGCCAAGGTGTTTGATTTGGTGGCAGCATCTACAGGTGCCAATGAGAAAACTCTGCAAAAGAAGGGGATTCCCTACAAAGTTTCCTATACCCATCCGGGTGCTTATGCCAGCTATTATCCAGGCTCTTCTGCAATGCACATTAAGCTTATCTTTGACCCCAAAGATGGCAGGATCTTAGGGGCTCAGATCATTGGCAGGGAAGGTGTAGATAAGCGGATCGATGTGCTGGCAGCTGAGCTGAGGAGAAAGGAAACGGTTTTTCACCTGCAGGAGCTGGAATTAGCTTATGCGCCTCCCTTCTCTTCAGCCAAGGACCCTGTGAACCAGGCGGGATACACAGCAGGTAATATCATCAATGGGGATATGGAGGTTATCTACTGGCATGAAATAGATCAGCTGGACAGAGAATCAACATTACTGCTTGATGTTCGTACAGCTGCAGAATATGAGGTCGGCCATCTGCCCGGGGCAGTCAATATACCAGTACAAGAATTAAGGGAGCGATTGTCAGAACTTCCTCAGGATAAGGAGATCATTGTTTATTGCCGGGTTGGTTTTAGGGGGTACCTGGCCTATCGCATCCTAGTGCAGAACGGTTTTAAAAAAGTGAGGAACTTGAGCGGCGGTTGGTTGACCTATAAAGCAGTGCTGGATGACAAAAGAATTGGGGAAACAGAACAGGTTGTTCAAGAAATCTCAGTTGCTGCGGAACCAGCCATCAAACCAGTTACAAAATCCGGTAGTGAACCTGAACAGCAGGTTGAAAGGTTGAGAATAGATGCCTGCGGACTGCAGTGTCCAGGTCCGATTGTTAAGGTTTTTGAAATGATGCAAGAACTCAAAACAGGTGATATTTTAGAGGTTTCTGCAACAGATCCGGGGTTTGTCAGTGATATTGAGTCCTGGTGTGACAACACCGGCAACCAGTTGCTGGAAATAAAAAGGGAAGGGAATGTTATCCAGGCGGTGGTCAGAAAGGGTCAGGCAGGACAGAGCGATCTGGAGAGTGACTCATCCCTAGAACGGATTCAGCAAAGTGATCAGAATACATTGGTTGTTTTCAGCGGAGATCTAGACAAGGCCATTGCTTCCTTTATTATCGCCAATGGCTCAGCTTCGATGGGCAAAAAGGTGACTATGTTTTTCACCTTCTGGGGATTGAACATACTGCGCAAAACTCAAAAAACAGCTGTGAAAAAGAACTTTATCGAGCGCATGTTAGGTTGGATGATGCCCAGGGGCAGTGTCAAACTACCCCTTTCCAAAATGAATATGCTGGGCATGGGGCCGCAGATGATCAGGAAGATCATGCAGCAAAAGAATGTGTCCTCTCTGGAGGAATTGATCGAACAGGCGAAGAGGCTCAATGTGCGGATGGTTGCCTGTAACATGACCATGGATATTATGGGAATCAAAAAAGAAGAGTTGATCGACGGTGTGGAGATCGGTGGAGTGGCCACTTTTTTGAATGCCGCTGATCAATCAGGTACAACCCTCTTTATTTAACCGAGGCAACTCCTGATTTCAGTATCTGGTGGGCATGAACTTAATCTAAAGAAAATATATAGGAAGGGTGGTTTTAGTGCCTATTTATGAGTACCTGTGTCAGAACTGTAACGAAAAATTCACTGTTGTTGTCAGTTGGTGGAAACGGAAACAGGTGAAATGCCCAAAATGTGGCAGCAGTGATATTAAACAGCTTTTTTCAAACTTTGGCACAATATTCGGGCATAATTGCAGCAGTAGGCCTTTTAAATGAGGGTTTTAAAAAAGGGCGGTCTGCCCTTACAGCTTGTGGTAAAGGGACAGTTGAGATTCAAACTTGTCCCTTTTTTGTTCCAAAAGATAAAGGAATTATTGGCTATACTATCGAAACGCTGTTATCAGACTGAAATCAGATAAACTTTCAGTCGCACAAAAAAGGGCAGTATGCCCTACAGCTTATAAGGTAACTACGGCTCCGTTGAAGAAAGTAGATCTTTGATGAATCTTAGCTTAATTTAATTATCCGTACCGTATTTGCGGTACGGCTCAGTTTTTATTGATGTTTTTAGCTGAAAAGCGAAAGCATATGATCCCCTAAAAGCACCTCTGGAAAAAAGGAAGTTTCCTTTCCATTGCGAATACCTTTTAGGGGAGGTGATATACAGCGTATCATCGCTGTAGTAAATATGCCAGTTTGGAAGTTTCGCAACACTGATATTATTTACCCCAAATATCGGCTTTTAGAAGGTGTTCTTGCTGCCAGAGGGATGAGCAAGAATCTACTATCTGATGATCAGCAGTTGCCTTCCCCATTTTCTCTCCCAGGTATGGAGCAGGTAGCCCGAAGACTCGCTCGGGCTATAGCCAATAAAGAGAAGGTATTGGTTTTTGGGGATTATGATTGTGATGGGATCTGCGGCACACTGATTATGACCAGCTTTCTTGAACGCTGTGGTGCAGAAGTAAAGCCTTTTCTGCCCTCCCGCCAGGATGATGGTTATGGAATCACTTCTCATCATGTGAGGCGCGCTGTTGATGAGGGTTTTGATCTGATAGTGACTGTGGATAACGGTATTGCGGCCTTTGATGCTGTGTCAGCAGCTAACAACTTTGGGATTGATCTTCTAATAACTGACCACCATGAGCCTCAGGGAGAGCTGCCTGCTGCACCGGTGGTGAATCCCAAACTTCCCAGTTCTCAGTGTTACAGGGAGTATTCTGGGGCCGGGGTGGCTTATTTCGCCTGCTGTGCTGCAGCAGAACTGCTTAATCAGCCCTATCCTGATGATTATTTAGATCTGGTTTCCCTGGCCACAGTTGTTGATGTTTGCCCTTTAACCGGAGAGAATTTCCTGCTGGCTAGGCGTGGATTGCTGCAGATGCGAAAGAACCTGCGGCCAGGGCTGCAGGCCTTGCTGAACGGAAACAAATATAAGATCAACGGGCGCATTATGGGGTGGATTTTGGGACCCCATATTAATGCTGCTGGGAGATTTGATGATCCGCTTTTGGCTTATAAGCTGTTATCCGCTCGAACTATAGAGGAAGCAGAACCCATTGCCCGGGAATTAAAAAGAATTAATGCAGAGCGAAAAAATGCTGTTGAAATAATCAAACAGGAATGTATATCCAGGTATGATGGTTCCTATTTTCCTTTGCTGGCTTCACCCCAATGGCATGAGGGAATCATCGGTATTGCTGCCGGCCGTCTGTCACAGGCTGTGTCTCGCCCGGCAGCAGTGGGTGCCATCTCTGGAGATGAGGCGCGCTTTTCAGCCCGTTCCCTAGGTGAATTCGATCTGGTGGAGGCACTGGCTGAGTGCCATGATGAAACAAGGGCTCTTCATAGGTTTGGAGGGCATAAATTAGCAGCTGGTTTTTCCCTTCATCCTAGAGACATTCCTCAGGTGAGGTCCTTTCTCAATAATTTTGCCAGGGAACATTTACAGCCTGAAGACCAGGTATCCTGGATCGAAGTTGATGTAGGGCTCAGTTCTCTCCCATCTCCTCAGGAAGTGGCTTTACTGGATCGCCTGGAACCTCACGGAAGAGACAACCCTGAACCATTTTTTTATGTCAGAGATCAAGTAGTTGATGTAAGAAGCGGCACCAATTGGTTTCTGGCCAAGCTGAATTCCGGATTGAAGTTCTTCAGTTCACAGCCTGTGACAGCCGGGGAGATAGTTCATGCAGTTTTATCCCTGGGTGTCGACCAGTACAACGGTTATTATGAGATTATCGGCCATGCGGTGGATGTGCGTTCTTTTTTGTGCAACAGAGATGACCTGGTTCAACAGTATTTTGCCTGGAGGAGAGGAATGGAGATTACCGAATGGGCCGAAAGGATTTTTCATGAACTTGGTCTTGATCGCAAGGGGAACAATGCCAAAACCAGTCTTTTCTTAAGCCCCACTTTTCTGCGTTATGGCGCAGTAAAGGGAGGAGGGAAGAAGGGTGAATGATCTTCTGACAGCGATGGCCGGAGTTTGTGAAAAATACCCGGTAGAGGAGAAAAGACTTGTTGTGCCCAGTTACCAGACCGGTCATGTGCTGGGTGAAAGCCTTTCTCAGGCCGGTGTTGGCTGGATCAATTTGCGCACAGAAACACCTACCGGGCTTGCTCTACAGATTGCAGGGGACTACCTGGCAGAAAGGCATATTACATTGCTCGATGGTAATTTAACCAGCTATGTCGTGGAAGAGATTTTGCAGAGGCTGCAGGAAAGAGGGGAACTTCACTTTTTTAATAAGCAGAAGGTGACCCGAGGATTGGCTGCGGCATTAACCACTTCAATGATGGAATTGAGAGAGTGCAATGTGAACAGCAGCAGCCTTTTACCTGATTGCTTTGTCTGTTCGGAGAAGGGGCAGGATATCAAGTTGATCCTTAAAGAATATGAGCGTTATTTGGAGGAGCACAGCCTTTTGGATTCCTCCGGCCTGCTCGCTCTGGCTGTACAGCTTGCAGATTCCTATAAATCAGAAGATGAGATCATCTATTTAATGCCATCTTTTGTTCAGTGGACGCCCCTGCAGAAAAACCTGATCACTGCTCTGGCAGGGGAAAGCCTCTTTCCCTTGCCTGTGGATACACTCCAGGAAAACCAACTGCTGAAGGGAAAAAATACTGTAAGTTTTTATCATGCTTACGGCATCACCAATGAACTGCGGGAAATATTGCGCAGGCTCCATGCCAGGAGAATCCCATTGGATCAAGTAACAGTAGCCTATACAAATCAGGAATATGTTTCTGCTATGTATTCTCTATCCCTTACACTGGATTTTGAGTTTACTGTTTTTGAAGGGATTTCTGCGTTTTTAACCGGTCCCGGGCGCACCCTTCAGGGTATTCTCTCATGGGTTAACAGTGACTTTTCTACTAAAGTTTTTAATGACCTGCTTCTGAGTGGCGATCTGATTATCAAACCCGCTGGTGCGCAAAAAGAGATCCCTCCCCATCAGGCAGTCTGTCTCTTGAGAGATGCCGGGATCGGCTGGGGAAGGGACCGCTATCAGTTGCTGGATCTTTATACGCAAAAAATGGGAAATGAGCAGGCACAACAGTTTAATTCGGCGATCCAATCCCTTATTAAACAGATCCCAGCAGAGAATGATGAAGGATATGTTTCTTTCGGGGATTTCTGCAGGGCTCTAGCAGAGATGGTGCAGTCATTGACCAGGGTGAAGGATGATTTTGATAGTGCTGCTTTAACTGCGATCACATCCTGCTTAAAAGGTATTGCTGGGCTTTCTTCATTGGAGATGACTGTGGAGGAAGCTGTAGATCGCTTGACAGATCTCCTGAAAAATCTAAAAGTAGGCTGCTCCGGTCCTCAACCAGGACGGCTGCACCTTACCAGTTACCGCAATCTGGTTTGGTCCGAACGTCCTTATACCTTTGTGGTCGGTTTGGATGCCAACTCATTCCCCGGCAGTTTAAGACAGGATCCGGTGCTTCTTGATTCAGAACTAGAGAAAATAAATGCCGATCTGCCTCTTTCTGTTGATAGGTTGGAGAACAAGTTGTCAAACATGGCTAATGCCCTGGCTTCCCGCAGGGGAGAACTTGTTTTGAGCTATTCGTGTTTTGATGTTGCAGAAAACAGAGAGCTTTTTCCTGCACCTCTGTTGCTGCAGTTCTATCGGCAAATAAAAGATAATCCTCTGTTGGATTATTCTGATTTCCTCAGTTCTCTTGAGGATCCGGCAGGGTATTCCAGCGGAGATGCCGATCCTTTAGATGAGGTGGAATGGTGGCTCTACAAAAATAAAACAGAGGGGCTGTTTGATCAAGTTGTGGTGGGCAGCTGTTACAGCAATATCAGCAGCGGACAAAAAGCGCTGGAGGCAAGGCAGCTGCCAGAGCCTACAGAGTATGATGGAGCGCTGCCTGGGGTTGATCTTGCAGAGAGTTTACCTACTAAGATTTTTTCCTGTAGTCAACTTGAGTACCTGGCCGGCTGTCCCTATGCCTTTTTTCTCAGATATGTGCTGGGGGTTAAGCCTCCGGAGGAAATCTTGTTTGATCCAGCCAAATGGCTTGATCCGATGACGCGGGGTACCTTGCTCCACAGCATTTTCTGTGATTTTATGCGGCAGCTTAAAGCCCGTGGGGAGCATCCGGATTTGGAGAGACACCAAATTTTGCTCCAGGATATAGTTAAGCAACAGATTAGTTATTATAAACAAATGATCCCACCCCCCAGTGATCTAGTTTTTCAAAGGGAAGTTGATGAGCTTTTTGACTGCTGTCGCATCTTTCTGAGTGAAGAAACGCGCCGGGATACACTGCCCCTTTTCTTTGAAGTCCCTTTTGGTCTGGGCCCGGAGAAAGTAAAAAAGGCTGGGTACGGTCTGATCCGCTCCATCTCGATAGATCTAGGGAATGGCCGTTCGATTCGTTTTCGTGGGATCATCGATAGGATCGATCAAATTGAGCCGGGGGTTTACTGTGTTTGGGATTATAAAACCGGAAGCGCCAGGGATTATGGAGAACAGTTGTACTTTAATAAAGGACGCCAGATCCAGCATGCTCTCTATGCCATTGCAGCAGAAGAGATTCTCAAAAAGGTGTTCCCGGACCAATCACCCAAGGTAAAATTCGCTGGCTATCTCTTCCCCTCTGTGAGGGGTGAAGGCAAACAGGTGGTTCGTCAAGTAGCAAACCGGCAAAAGCTGGTGGAGTTGCTCAACACTCTACTGGAGATCATGGAAAAGGGTACATTTGTTGCTTCTCATGAGGGTTCCCAGTGCCATTACTGTGATTATCAGCTGGTCTGCGGCTGTGAGGCTGCAGTAAAGAAGGCAAAGCTGCTTTTTGAAAACAACGCAGTCAAAAGGTTGGATCCCTGGAGGAGGCTGCAGGAATATGTTTAAAAACCTAAAGGATGAACAGGCACGACAGGCAATTATCAATGATTTGGATACATGCCTAATGGTGGAGGCTGGTGCAGGCTCTGGAAAGACCCGCAGTTTGGTTCAGCGCATGGTTGCCCTGATTAAAGAGGGCAGATGTCAGGTGGATACTATAGCAGCCATTACTTTTACCCGCAAGGCAGCTGCAGAATTAAAAGAAAGATTCCAGTTATCCCTGGAAGAGGCTTTTGCTAGAGAGACCGATCCCCTGAAAAAGGAGCGCTTGGATCAGGCTTTAGGTAAACTGGAGCGGTGTTTTTTGGGCACAATTCACTCTTTTTGTGCCGCATTGCTCAGAGAAAGGCCAGTAGAGGCGGGGGTTGATCCCTCCTTTGAAGAGATAGAGGAACTGGATGATGCCCTATTGAGGAAAAGAGCCTGGGATGAATACCTCCTTGAGGTTCAGGTAAATCAACCAGAAGCTCTGGCTGAACTGGATAAGATCGGTTGTGAGCCAGCAGACCTTTTTGCTTTTTTTGACAAAATACTTACCTACCCTGAGGTGGAAATAGTGACGGAGGCAGTGCCGGAACCGGATCTATCTCAGGTGAAGGATGAATTGATTTGCTTTTTAGACTGGGCTGAAAATTTACTGCCTGCTCACGTGCCTCCAAAAGGTTGGGATGATCTTCAGGAGTTAATCAATAAAGGGAACAGATACCGCAGGATCTTTGATCTTAATGACCCTCTGCAGCTGATCCGGCTGCTTAACGAACTGGACCGCAAACCCAGAGTTGTTAAGAACCGCTGGGATGATAAGGATGCTGCCGAAAGTGTTGAAGCTGCTTTCAAAGATTTAAAGGATAGCTTTCTGCTCCCTGCCCTGCAGCAGTGGAGGGAATACTGTCATTATCTTCTGGTGAGTTTTATACTGCCGGCAGTCGAATACTACCAGAACCTCAAAGCTGAAAAATCAAAACTAAACTACGATGACCTGCTGCTGCGGACAGCCTCACTTCTCAAGGAGAACCCTGAGGTGCGCCGCTATTTCCAAGAAAGGTTTACCCATCTTCTGGTTGATGAATTCCAGGATACGGACCCTATCCAGGCGGAGATTTTGTTCTATTTGACAGGGGAGGAGTTGAATGAAAGGGACTGGCGCCGGCTGACACCGAAAGCGGGTTCACTTTTTATGGTGGGTGACCCCAAGCAGTCCATTTACCGCTTCCGGCGTGCAGATATCGATATCTACAATGAGGTGAAAAGGCTTTTGCAAAAAAGGGGTGGAAGGGTTTTAACCCTGACTACTAATTTCCGTTCTGTAAAAGCTGTCGGCTGTTGGATCAATGGTGTTTTCAAGGGTGTTTTCCCAGAGGAGTCCGACCAGTATCAGGCGGCCTTTGCACCCCTTAATACTGTGCGTGATGATGGTGCAGGTTGTTTATCAGGGGTGATGAAGTTCACCTTACCCAAGGTAGCACGCCATAGGGTCAGAGAGATCGTTGAGCTGAATGCTGAGCAGATCGCCTGCTTTATTCAAAGGGGGCTTAATGGTTGTTATAAACTGTGCCGGACACCTGAAGAAAAAAAGCTTGGCATTACCGAAATACCCCAGCCTGGCGATTTTATGATTTTGCTGCGTAATAAGCATTACATGGATCTTTATGCCAGGGCTCTGGAGGAGAGAAATATACCTTATCAGATAGCCGGGGGCAGCGGTTTTACCGAGTCCCAGGAGATGAGGGATATTTTGAATGTTTTCCAGGCAGTCTTAGACCAGGAAGACCCGGTGTGCCTGCTGGCAGTGCTCAGGAGCCAGTTTTTTGGGGTCAGTGACTATACTTTGTGGAAACTCAAGAAAGCAGGCGGCTGTTTCCATATTGATGCCCGGCTCCCCAGCTCACTTGATCCTCAGTCCAGAGAGATTTTAAATGATTCTTTTGAGCGTCTGCGCAGATACAGAAGTTGGGTACAGCAACTTCCGGCAAGTGCTGCTGTAGCCAAAATCATATCTGATTTAGGAGCAATCCCTTATGCAATTGCCGGACAGCAGGGGAAAGCCAGGGCTGGGTATCTAGTGCAGTCTTTGGAACTACTTGCTTCTGCTGAGCGCAGGGGAATAGCATCCTTCAGTGAGCTTGTCTCTTATTTGGAGATGCTGATGGAGAAAGGGATAGAAGAGGAAATCGACCTTTACCCAGGGGATGAAAACGCAGTAAGATTGATGAATTTGCACAAGGCCAAAGGGCTGGAGGCTCCTGTAGTTATACTGGCTAATCCGGGACAAAATGTTGATGTTACTCCTTCTCAGCATATAAGCAGGGAAGGGGATTACCCCCGAGGCTACTTTCTGATAGAAAAAAGAAAACAGTACAAAACTGAAATCCTGGGTCAACCTCTCAACTGGGATAACTACTGCCGGAGAGAGGAGGAATACCTTAATGCTGAGGAAATGAGACTGCTCTATGTGGCTGCTACCAGGGCAAAAAATTTGCTGGTGGTGAGCACTTACCCGGAGAAACCTCAAGCCAGTCCCTGGTTTTTGTTTAATGAACATTTAACTGATGTGCCGGTATTGGATGATGAGGATAGTAGTGGTATGATCAATTTGACGGCAAAGAAGCCCTCTTTAAAGCAGGTTTCTTTGGATGAAGCCAGGAGCCGGTTTCTTAATAAAGACACCACCATCAAACAAGCCAGTTACCATAGTGTGGCTGTGACCGATGTGGTGAAGAGCGGGAAAGCTTTTCCGAAAAGGGTGGACACAGGGCGTGGTTTCTCCTGGGGAAGGGTGATCCACCGGGTGCTGGAGTTCTCTCTGAAGAAAGAGCAAGTTAACCTTGAACTTTTAATAGAAAATCTTCTCATTGAGGAAGGCAGACCTTTCCAGGAGAAGGATGAAGTCCTCAAATATGTGAGGGGAATTATGCAATCCCCATTTTGGAAGCGAGTATTAAGAAGCAGTAGGAGGTTTGTGGAGGTTCCATTTTCCCAAAGGGTGGCAGATCTGCTTCCTGCAGAAACCCTGGTTTCTGGTGTAATAGACCTGGTCTTCCAAGAGGAAAAGGGATGGGTCATTGTGGACTATAAAACCGATACAGTGAGTGGGAAGGACGAACTCAACCAGCTTGTGGACTATTACGGGCCCCAGCTAGATTTATACCGTCGCTTTTGGGAAGAGATAACAGGGGAAACTGTTGTCGAAACTGGGTTTTATTTTACCTCGATCAATGAATATATCAGCCGGTAAAACAATCAGCTGTGATAATAATTGTGTAAATAAACACTAACTTATCAGGAGGAGACAGATTGTGAAACCGCGAAACGAACTACTCACTTTACAGGATGCCATGCAGTTGAGTCGCGGGGATGTCCGTGAACTTTACAAGCATTATGCCAATTCTGGGATGGCAACAATGATGGGCCTGATCAATTTTGACAAGAGATTTGTCAAGGCTATGGGAGTATCTGTTTGGGATGATGAAGGGAATGAATACCTGGACTTTTTAGGGGGGTATGGTGCTCTTAACTTTGGACATAATCACCCTTACATTACTGAAGCAATACAGCAGGCAGGAGAACTGCCCAATTTACTACAGGCTTCATTGGGTCCCTTATATGCAGCGCTAGCTTATAACCTGGCACAAGTCACTCCAGACGGGCTGTGCAGAACATTTTTTGGCAACAGCGGTGCAGAAGCTGTTGAAGGGGCCCTTAAGCTGGCTAGGGCAGCAACTAGGAAGCAGAAGATAATCTATTGTGAAGGTTCATTTCACGGCAAAACAATGGGTGCTCTTTCGGTCACAGGAAAGAGCAAATACCAGGACCCATTCAAACCCCTTGTCCCTGGCTGTGAATCTGTACCCTTCGGAGATGCTGATGCACTGGAAGCAAAACTAAAAAATAAGGATGTGGCAGCCTTTATCGTTGAACCTATACAAGGTGAGGGAGGAGTCAATGTACCACCTGAGGGCTATCTCAAGAGGGTACAGGAACTTTGTAATCAATATGAAGCTCTATTAATTGTTGATGAGATTCAGACAGGGTTTGCTCGCACAGGCACCAATTTTGCTTGTCAGCGAGATGGGGTTATTCCTGATGTTATGTGTTTGGGGAAATCCCTGGGTGGTGGTGCTGTTCCTATCTCAGCCTTTATCACCACTGAAGAGATTTGGGATAAGGCTTTTGGGGGAATGGATAAATGCACTCTCCACACCTCTACCTTTGGAGGGAATGCCCGGGCTTGTGCTGCAGGGATTGCCGCCATTGAACTGATGATCAAAGAAAAGCTGGCAGAAGAGACCAAAGCAAAGGGCGCTTATCTGCTCCAGGGCTTGCAGGACCTCCAGGAAAAGTACCCCTCTTTGATTAAGGAGGTACGGGGAAGAGGACTGCTGATCGGAATTGAGTTTAAACAGATGTCAGGAGGTATCCTCAATAAGCTGACCGGCGGCAGGCTCAACAAACTTGTAGAGGAGTATCTGGCAGCACTGGTGGCCGGGGAACTGATGAACAAATATCATATTATTACAGCTTATACCCTGAATAACCCCAATGTCATCCGTTTGGAACCGCCTTTAATTGTGTCCCGTGAACAGTTGGACAGACTTCTTTATGCCCTTGAGGATATCTTTAAAAAACACAGCAGCGTTTGGAGTATCATCCTATCAACTGGGAAGAATATGCTTATGAAATAATGGGATAAACTATTTATTTATTTTGGATATATATGCTCCAGCCGCTGGGATTAGTGGGATAATCAGAGAAATAATAAGGTTAATCATAAAGTAGAGGGGAATATCCGCTACACTGGTGCGTGGCAGGAGAGGATAGACAGGATAAAAGGGTGTCTGCCAGATCTGGCCCAGAAATTCAAACACAACTGCAGGAAAAGGCAACAGCTTTTTGATAATTACGAAGATGGAAGGTATTATTCCCGGCAGCTGGCTGCAATAGCCTGCTGCCAATACTTTTAAAGGTGTAATATTTAAAGCGTGTGAACGCAGAAATCCTATAATGAATAATACCAGAACATAACAGAGGGTCAGAACTACTGAAAAGTAACCTAGGTGAAGAATAAGGGGTGTTAAAAGAATAAAAAGAAGATGAATCAGCAGGAGGTTCCCTGTCATAGACAGAAAAGATGATGAATCTTTTTGATTATTTTGCATCGATTAGGCCACCTCTGATTCGTCTATGATTTGGACATAAGGGCTGTAGAAGAAGGCATCGGGCAGAACCCAATAAGAGTTAAAGGGATCCAGATCAATGCCTTGTTTCCGATAGGCAACCCAAATTAGTTTAGAACAGTACCAGAGACCGTTTTCAGTTTTTGGTGTGAGAATGAAAAAAGGTGCTCCTAGCTGGGAGCTGCAGTATTTAATTGCATCTTCCTTTTGCTTTTGGTTAGCTTTAACCCTTAAGATGGCAGCCCAGTGATACCGGTGATAGGCTTCCGGCGGTTCTAAATGAACTCCTGTGCTGGTATACATGGTCACTACTTGGTTGTTACCGATATAGAGACCAGCATGGGTATAATGTCCATATGAACCTCCTGGGTTGCCCCCCAATAATATATCTCCGGGTTCTAATAATTTTAGATCTAAATTGTTGGGTGTGTTGCTGAAAGTACCATTCCCTAAGTTGCCCTGGATGGCGTTGCTTACCAAAAGTGCCCATGTTGGTGGATATTTTCCCTCTTGTTCGTATTGTTTTTTTACAAATACAGCGCACTGCACAAAAAGGAGGAATACAGCTATAGTAACTAGTAAAGCTTTGCTCCAACGTGGCACAAAATCACCTCATCAAGTACCATAATATTGTATGATTCAAGAGTAATAAATCCTTTTCCACTAAAAAATAAAGAAAGAGAGTTGAACAAGATGCCGATTTTACAAGTAATTGCTGGTTTTGTCGCAGGATGGCTCAGTGCTCTGCTTGGCATTGGAGGGGGTGTGGTCCTTGTCCCTATGATGACCTATTTTTTTAATGTTCCTATCCAGCAGGCTATAGGCACATCCCTGGCAGTAATTATCCCTACTGCATTAATAGGAGCCTGGCAACATTATAATTTAAATCATTTGAATTTTAAACTAGCTGTGGTATTGGCAATAGGTGCAGTGATCGGATCCTATATCGGGGCGCATTCTGTTGCTGTTATCTCACCTGATATACTGCGTAAGATCTTTGCGGTCTTGTTAATAGTCACTGCAGCACGCATGTTGTTTTCTTGATATAAATTATATGTGAGAATAACCTTGACAAAGCCCAACAGGGTTAGTAAGATGGAGAACGCTGTC
>DULM01000230.1 GCA_012840405.1 Syntrophomonadaceae bacterium
CTTTCTCGTGAACAGGTACAAGAAGCTATGTGGCGTGCAAATGCCTTTGTATTACCTAGTTACTTCGAAACTTTCGGTGTAGTTTTAATCGAAGCAATGGCTACAGGGCTTTTTGTGATCGCAACAAATCGTGGAGGGCCTGAAGAATTTATAAAACCGGTTAATGGGTTATTGGTGGAACCAGGAAATGCTGTAGAATTGAGTAAAGCTTTAAGAAATGTATATGATCATCGATTTGAACTGGGCAAAAAGGAAAAGGAAATCCGGAAATATATAGTTGATAATTATAGTTATAGGGTGATTGCAGAGAAACTTTTAAAGTATTACAATCAAGTTCAATCTTCACATCATGGAGATATAGGAGTCTAAATATATGGACAGTAATGCGTTGAGAGTTTCAAATTTCTATCGAATAGAAAAAATATTATTCTATTTAGTAGTTATTACTGGTTTTTTCGGAGTGGCACTGTTTCCTTTAGATATAGGTCCTTTTAAACTTTTTCCATACCGTATTTTGTTTGTTCTGCTGTTGCCTCTCTTCGTTATTAGATTATTAATTAAGGAAAAACTTAATATATTTAACAGCAGTATTAAGTGGTATCTTATATTTCTTATCTTTTGGTTGGGTTATAGTATTATTTCTTTAGCTTGGACTATGTCTAAAACTGATGCTGTTAAAGATATAGTTTTTCTTTTCATGGGAATTACACTTATTTTTTTTATCTGCTTTTATACACGAAATGAGAAAGATTTAATAAATATATACTATCTGTGTTGTGTTGCATTTGTCAGTTTAATTTGTATTGGAATTTGGGAAGTTATAACGGGTAAGCATTTATCATCATCTTTGTTTTATACCTATCCGCCGTTTTTTATCCCGACAGGCACATTTTATAACCAAAATGATTATGCGACTTTTCTTGCATTATATATACCTTTTGCTATTGGTTTAATATTCTATTCGAGAAAGTTAGCTTTAAAAATAATAGGTGTTTTGAGTATTATTGCATCAGTTTATTTGATAATATTAACACACTGTATCAGTGGTTTATTGGCAGTAATATTGGAGGTACTGGCTTTAATTGTGCTATATATCATTAAGGAGAGGAAGTCATATTGGCTGGCAATTTTAATTCCGGCGGTTTGTATAGTTATTGTTTGGCAATACCCATTTATTCATCAATATATACAACAGATGGCTTCAGTGGGTGAACGTATCAATTTAATACGCAATGGCATCCATTTTCTTTGCTGTACATTTGGTTTCGGTGTGGGTGCTGGCAATATTGAATATTGGATGGTCAATTATCCGATGTATGATGTAAAAGTTTTGAATATACACAACTGGTGGGCGGAGATTTTAGCAGAGTATGGTATTTTTGTCTTTGCAGGATATGTTTTATTTTATTTCGATATAATCTATCAACTCATAAAAACTTATTTAAGTACTACAAGCTGCTTTATGAAACTTTTGTGCACAACATTGATTTTATCGTTGTGTGGTTTTTTTGTTGCTTGTATTGGGCCAAGCAGTTTTTTAAATATTACTGCCCAGTGGTATATTTTTGGTATAGCACTTGCTTTTTTGAAACATATTACATCAACTGAGGAGCAAAATGGCTGATTACATTTGTCAGATGACTAATAGAATAAAAGTCGCACATCTATCTTCTGCTCACCCACCTGCTGACACCCGTATATTTTACAAAGAGTGCAGGACATTGGCTCAAGCAGGATATGAGGTTGTATTGATCATTCCTCATGATAGAGATGAGATTGTAAATGGTGTCCGAATCAGGGCAGTATCCAAACCAACCAGTCGTTTTGATAGAATGATGAGCACAGTGAGAGAAGTGTACAGAGCAGCCCTTGAAGAGGACGCGATTATTTATCATTTTCATGATCCTGAACTGATACCGGTGGGTATACTGCTAAAAAATAAAGGGAAAAAAGTTATTTACGATGTACATGAAGATCTGCCGCGGCAAGTCCTAACAAAGCCGTGGATAAAACCTTTTTTAAGACGTGTTGTGGGAGCCGGTGCCCAAGCTGTAGAAAAATTTTGTGCCCATTATTTTGATAGAATAATAACTGTGACATCAACAATAGCAGAACGCTTTCCAGAAAATAAAACCACTATAGTGCACAATTATCCTATCCTTGAAGAATTTGCAGGTACTGATTTTATACCCTATCAGAAGCGGAATCCGTTAGTGGTTTATGTAGGTGGGATAACAGTAATCCGTGGTATTAAGGAAATGGTGAATGCTATGAATTTAATACCTGAGACTTTAGGGGCAAGGCTTGTGCTTGCCGGGAAGTTCAGCCCTCCTGCTTTGGAAAACGATGTTAGTTCTATGGCTGGTTGGTCTAATGTTGAGTATTTAGGGTGGCAGTCGCGGGATGAAGTTGCGGATCTTTTAAGCAAAGCTCGTATAGGATTGGTGTTGCTGCACCCTACCTTAAATTACATGGATGCTTTCCCCATTAAAATGTTTGAATATATGGCTGCCGGAATACCAGTGGTGGCATCTAATTTTCCTTTGTGGAGAAAAATTGTCAGTGAGATTGGCTGTGGGTTGGTGGTCGACCCACTTAACCCTCAGGCTATAGCTGATGCTGTACAGTGGTTGCTGGCTCATCCTGTTGAGGCTGAACTGATGGGTAAACGTGGACAAGATGCAGTGATTAAGAAATACAATTGGCATACAGAAGCTCAGAACTTGCTGGATGTATATCAGAGTCTGGTAAAATAGAGAGTAGGATGATGCAGCATGAAGATATTAATATTGACGCAATATTTTCCACCTGAGGTAGGCGCCAGCCAGACACGCTTATATGAAACAGTAAAAGCACTTCAGCGCTGTGGACAAGATGTTGAGGTTTTTACAGCTATGCCCTCTTACCCGCGGGGTGAGATTTTTGATGATTACAAAGGCTGTTTTTATAAAAGAGAAGAGATATATGGAATTAAGGTGTATCGAGTTTGGTCCTATGCCAGCAATGACCTGGGGCAAGTAAAGAGGCTTCTTTCATACAGCAGCTTTACAGGATTGGCTTTGACTGCTCTTACTGCTGTGAGGCCTCGGCCAGATCTGTTATTTGTGGAATCACCTCCTTTGACATTGGGTATCACCGGTTATTTACTCAGCAAAGTATGGAGATGCCCCTGGATTTTGAACTTGAGTGACTTATGGCCTGATTCTATCTTTGCGTTGGGGTCAATGGATGAGGAATCTTTTGCAGGTAAAAGCCTGCTGAAACTTGAAAGTTTTTTATACAAAAAAGCTACTGGAATTACTGCAGTTACAGAAGGTATGATTTCAGATCTGAGGCTTAAAAAGAATGTCCCTGATGAGAAATTATTCTATTTACCTAATGGGGCTAATGTTGAAATGTTTTATCCAGTCCAGGATTATCATGATCAGAAACAAAAAAAGTTTATTTATGCAGGCCGTATAGGAAAAGCCCATGGGGTGGAGGTAATCGCTAAAGCAGCTGCACTTACCAAGCAGAGGAGGGACATTCTTTATGAAATAATAGGTGATGGCCCCGAATTGCCTAACTTGAAAAAAATGATTTGTGATATGAGACTCAATAATATAAAAATATCGGAACCTGTGCCTCTTTCTCAGATGCCTCAGAAATTAAAAGATGCCTATGCCGCTTTGGTCACACTTAAGGCTAATCCATTGTTTAAAGGGACCCGCCCTGCGAAAATGCTGCCACCCCTTGCGGCAGGTCTTCCTATTGTTTATTCTGGGGCGGGCGAAGGTGCTGATATAATAAAAGAGACCTGTGCTGGGGTTGTTACACCACCTGAGGATGAGAAAGAATTTGCTAAAGCTGTTATTTGGCTCGCTGAACATCCAGAAGAGGCTTATGATATGGGAAGAAGAGGTAGAGAATATGCAGAGAGGAATCTGGACTGGAATGTACTTGTTAAAAACTGGTTCTGGGATGTACAGAAGCGTATTATCAAGGACAAAGGGAAAATAAAAAATGCTGAAAAGGCTCTTTGATATTATTATTTCTATAATATTACTTTTCATCTTATCCCCTTTAATGATTTTATCAGCACTTATAATTATTTTGGATAATGGTTTTCCAGTTATTTATCGTGGACTGAGGGTGGGGAAAGATGGAGAAACATTTTATATATTGAAATTTAGGAGTATGGTTCATAGTGACAATACACATGGACCAGAGATTACAGCTGGTGGAGACCAGCGCATAACCAGGAGCGGCAGGTTTTTGCGTAAATGGAAGCTTGATGAGTTTCCTCAGTTTTTCAATGTGTTACGAGGGGATATGAGTATTGTTGGTCCGCGGCCGGAATCTCCATCATATGTCAAATATTATACAGATGAGGAAAAGCATGTTTTAAACGTTCGCCCAGGGATCACAGGAGTGACGCAAATAATTTTTCGAAATGAAGAACAGATGCTGAATGTCCCAGATCCGGAGCAATATTATATAGATGTTCTCATGCATCAAAAGCTCAAATATGATCTAGCCTATGTACAAAACAGGTCTTTGCTATTGGATTTTTTATTAGTTTTTATAACGATTGTTGCGATTATATCTCCTCGTCATGGTGTTGCTCTGTGTGATAGTATTGTAACAAACAATTTAAAATATAGTTTTTCTACTAATTATAGAGGCTCAAAAAATGATATATTTTAAATGTGTAGTATTATCCAGTATTATCGGGTAAATAAAATTTGTTTTCTAAAAAGGAGTATCCAATATGCGTTCTGTATTTTTACCATTTGCACCACCTACAATTTCACAAGAAGAAATTACGGAAGTAATCGATACATTATCTTCAGACTGGATAACAACAGGCCCGAAAGTAAAAAAATTTGAAGAAATGTTTGCCCAATATATAGGATCAGAAACTGCCTTGGCGCTGAACTCCTGTACTGCAGGGTTGCATCTTGCGCTTATTGCTCTTGGAATCGGCCCCGGTGATGAAGTTATTACGACACCTATGACCTTTTGTTCTACAGTGAATGTCATTGAACAAGTGGGAGCGCACCCTGTACTGGTAGATGTACAACCAGATACTTTAAATATTTCACCAGAATTAATAGAAAAGGCGGTAACGGAGAAAACAAAATGCATTCTTCCAGTACACTATGCTGGACACCCGTGTGAGATGGATACTATCAAAGAGATTGCCAGAACAAAGAATCTATATATTGTTGAAGATGCCGCCCACGCTTTTTCGGCTAGATATAAAGGACAAAAAGTAGGTACAATAGGTGATCTTACTGCTTTCAGTTTTTATGTAACAAAAAATATAACAACTGCTGAAGGTGGGATGCTCACAGGAAATCCTGAGTTTATTGAAAAAGCTAGGATTTATAGTTTGCACGGGATGAGTAAGGATGCCTGGAAGCGTTATGATAAAGGCAGTTCTTGGTACTATGAAGTTGTGTATCCGGGGTTTAAATACAATATGACTGATATCCATGCTTCTATTGGGCTGAGACAGTTACAAAAAATAGAAACCTTCCAGAGCCGACGGAGGGAGATAGCGCATAAATATGACGAAGCATTCTCAGAGTATCCATATTTTGAGATACCATGCCGGTTACCAAATATTGAGCATGCTTGGCATCTGTATGTATTGCGCCTTAATCTGGAAACTCTTCGGATTGATCGTGATCAATTTATTGAAGAGTTGAAAGAAAGAAAGATCGGCACAAGTGTGCACTTTATCCCGATTCACCTACACCCTTATTATAGGAAGAAATATGGTTATAAACCGGAGGATTACCCTGTAGCCTATTTTAACTTCAAGCGTATCATCAGCCTACCTATCTATCCACGCATGTCGGATCAGGATATTGCAGATGTGATCGAGGCAGTAGTAGATGTGGCAGAGAAATACAAGAGGTAGAATTTTAGTACAGTTTTAGCGGAGTTATATGGAAGCAAGGAAACGTGAAAGTAAGAGAGGCTGATAGATATGTGAATTGACGATCAATGTAAATTAGTCTAATTTAAACGCCGCAGCGAACCTGCGGCGTTTATCGTAATGTTATAGCTTTAGCCTTCGTTAAAGAACTCAATTATTATATCTACTATCTTTTGTGCAATTGCTTTTTGTACATCTTGATTTGCTACTCTTTTGACCTCCTCATCATTTGACATAAAACCTACTTCTATTAGGACAGAAGGCATTGTTGTCCATTTAGTTACATATAAATTATGATCATGTGTTCCTCTGTTATTAAAACCAAGACTTGCTAAACCGCTTGCTATTCTTTCTGCTAGGATTTTACTTTTAACTGCAGCATCGCATGGGGTTGAATCAAGTGTGATATATCCGCCCCAAGTGGAACTATA
>DULM01000022.1 GCA_012840405.1 Syntrophomonadaceae bacterium
ATTGACAAGGTAATGATGGGTGAGAAAATCGATCGCAAGCCCAGTGATGAGGAACGCTATCGCATTGCTGTCCATGAAACCGGCCATGCTCTGATCAGTGAATTTTTAAGAAAAGGGTCTGTATCTCACCTAACTGTGACAACCAGAGGTAGGGCTCTGGGATATATGCGCTCTGTTCCTGAGGACGATCTGTATTTATATACTAAGGAGCACCTGGAGGAACAGATCCAGATCTGTCTGGCTGGTGCGGCAGCGGAAAATGTTGTTTTGGGTTCTCAGAGCACCGGGGCCAGCAATGATTTTCAACAAGCAGTTAATATAGCCCGTCAGATCATTACAGCTGGTCTTTCCTCTCTGGGTGTGATCTGTGAAGAGATTATCCCTCAGGAACGCTATCACCAGGAACTGCAAAAGATTATCAAAGAACAGGAGGAAAAAGTCCACCAGATTCTGCAGGACAGTTGTGATACACTTAAAGAGATAGCAGAACTGCTGATGGAGCAGGAGTACATCAGCGGAGATGAACTGCGGAATATGTTAGAACAAGGCAGAGTAATACATTAAAGGGTTGGTGTCACATGACTGTCAGGGTTGAAATCATAGCCATAGGCAGTGAGTTATTAAGTGAAGAAGTAAAGAATACCACTACTTCATTTCTTGTTAATCAGTTAACAGCTTTGGGATATACAATTAAAAAGCTCAGTACTATTGATGACCAGATGGAAGAGATTACAGGCGCAGTGTATGAGGCACTGCGCCGTGCTAATCTTATTTTTTTAACTGGGGGATTGGGCTCAACACCTGATGATCTGACCAGGGAGGCTGTGGCTGCTGTCCTGAAAATGCCCATGGAATTTCGCAATGATCTATGGGAGGAGATTCAGCAGTATTTTATTAAAAGGAACAGGTCTGTACCCCCTGCAAATATGAAACAGGCTTATTTGCCATGTGGAGCTGTTCCTCTCCGTAATTCTCTGGGGACAGCACCAGGGATATTGGTCCCATACAGTAATAACCAGACCATCATTGTTCTCCCCGGGCCGCCGCAAGAAGCCAGAGAAATGTTTATCAATGAAGTTAAACCCTATCTATTGGAGCATTATCCCCCGCTCAAAATAATCAAGGAGCGAGTTTTTAAGATCATCGGTATTGGAGAAACGGTTGTTTATGAAAAACTAAAGGATTTGGTTGCCAACCTACAGAATTACGGAATAATATGCTCCTTTTTGCCTAAGTCTGGTGAAGTCTGGCTAATCTTTAAATGGGATAGTTCATCTAAAAAGCAGAATGATCTTTTTCAACAATTAGAAAATGAGATGATAAATATTCTGGGTGATGACCTTTACGGTTTTGATGATGAAACACTGTCGGGGAAGGTTGGAGAACTCCTAGTGAACCGGGGTTTTACAGTAGGTGTTGCTGAGTCATGTACTGGTGGTTTAGTTGCCAGTTGTCTTACCGATGTAGCTGGGAGTTCCCGTTATGTGCAGGGAGGAATTGTTGCCTATAGCAATGAAATAAAAGAAAAGGTGCTGGGGGTAAACCCTAAAACATTAGAACAATATGGAGCTATCAGCCCGGAAACCGCCAGGGAAATGGCTAGAGGAGCGCGCATAGTTTTAAACTCCACATTTGGCCTGGCAACTACCGGATTAGCAGGGCCTGAAGGGGAGCCCGGTATTCCGGTGGGAACTGTTTTTCTGGGCCTGTCCACACCTGATACTGAACTAGCCCAGAAAATATTTTTCCCTGGGGTAGGGAGGCAAACTTTGAAAACCATCGCTGCCAAAAGAGCATTGGATTTACTGCGGCGATATCTGATCAATCCTGATGGAGTTGATTCCCTTTGAGTTTGAGTGAACAGATACGTGCTTTCACTGCTGTTCTACTGCAGCCTGAACTGCAACAGCGCATCACTGACTGTGCAGGGCCTTTATACAAATTACCACTGGATGTTAAATGGGTGGAAAAAAACAACTTACATTTGACACTGAAATTTTTTGGTTCCTTGAGCAGAGAGGATATACAAAAAGCAGTGACCCAACTGAAGATAATAGCTGAACAGGAGAAAGCTTTTTATCTCCAGTGCGGGGAACTGACAGCTTTACCCAATAGCTCACACCCTAGGGTTATTTGCCTTTCTTTAAAAGGAGAGTTGGATAGACTCCAACTCTTATGGCAGAGGATTGAAAATACCCTCGCTGCTGCAGGCTTCCCTAAAGAGAAGAGAGAAAAATTTAATCCTCATATCACACTGGGAAGATTCCGCAGTAGAGGGAACTGGGCAGTGATTGCTAAAAATGCTGGCCCTTTTCCTGATGATCAAATATTGGTCGACAAAATTCATATGATGGCCAGTAAATTGACTCCCCGTGGCCCTATCTACTCACCGCTGGCTGTTATACCTTTTAGTAAAGAATCATGAACTTTTGGCCGGGAGCAGGGGGACGTTCTTTTTGCTTCGGCCTTACATCATCCTTGATTTTTGTTTGTTGACAACCTTTTCCATCTACAATATAATTATTACAGTTTCGAACATCTGTTTTGAAGGGATGGGGAGAAATGGACGATAAGTTCAAGGCCTTAGAGTTGGCCGTTAGTCAAATTGAAAAAGCCTTTGGCAAAGGGGCTATTATGCGTTTGGGGGATGCTCCATCACAGCTCAATATTGAGGTGATTCCCTCCGGTATACTGTCACTGGATCTAGCCTTAGGGGTTGGAGGAATTCCCAGAGGAAGGGTAATTGAGATTTATGGGCCTGAGGCATCAGGTAAAACAACAGTAGCCCTGCATATTGTTGCTGAAGCTCAAAAAAGAGGAGGAATGGCAGCATTTGTTGATGCTGAACATGCCTTAGATCCGGTTTATGCCCAGAATTTAGGTGTAGATATAGATAATCTCTATGTATCTCAACCTGACACAGGTGAGCAGGCATTAGAGATCACAGAAACCCTGGTGCGCAGTGGCGCGCTGGATGTGGTTGTTATCGATTCTGTGGCTGCACTGGTACCCCGGGCGGAACTGGAAGGTGAAATGGGGGATACCCATGTGGGTCTGCAAGCTAGGTTAATGTCACAAGCTTTAAGAAAACTAACAGGTATTGTCAGTAAATCAAAGACCACTGCTATATTTATCAACCAGATCAGGGAAAAGGTCGGTGTGATGTTTGGGAACCCTGAGGTGACCACTGGTGGTAAAGCACTGAAATTTTATTCTTCCATCAGGCTGGAAGTGAAAAAAGTGGACCTGATCAAGCAGGGGACTGAAGTGGTAGGAAGCCGTACCAGAATCAAGGTTGTCAAAAACAAGGTTGCACCACCCTTCAAACAGATCGATTGTGATCTAATGTATGGTAAGGGCTTTTCCCGTGAGGGAGATATATTGGACCTTGGCATAGATTACAATATAGTCACCAAATCCGGATCATGGTTTGCTTATGGTGAAGAGAGGTTGGGACAAGGCAGGGAGAATGCTAAAGCCTTTTTAAAGGAGCACCCGGAAATCACTCAGGAGATTGAAGATAAAATACGGGAAATGACCAATGCCAGGCTGAATGTAAACACTGCAGAGGCAAAGCAGCAATCAGTAAAGGGCTCCATTGATGATCATTCTTGACATGATCCGGAAACGATAATAAAATTTAAGTAAAGAAACAGTTTAATAGAACTTCTTCCACAAGTTCTTTACATAAATTAGTCTGCTTACAGGATAATATATAAAACTAAATACTTATGGTGTGGGGAAGTTTCTATGAATGGCCGAGTTTCTACTCGGTCTTGTTTTTAGATAAGGGTATGATAATGGAGGGAGGTGAAAGGTATTAATCAGGTGCCGTTGGTTTACACTATTTTAGCAGTTATAGCACTCCTGTTAGGGGTACTGTTTGGCTATCTCCTCCGCAAGTACATAGCTGAGGCCAAGATAACTTCAGCAGAAGAGGCAGCTAAACGTATTCTAGAAGAAGCAGAAAAAGAAACAGAAGCTAGAAAAAGAGAAGCGATTTTAGAAGCCAAAGAGCAGATACATATCATGCGCACTGAGGCAGATCGGGAAATCCGGGAAAGGCGTAATGAGATTCAGCGTTTGGAACGTCGTTATTTGCAGAAGGAAGAATCTCTGGACCGGAAAATGGAAAGTCTAGAGAGGAAAGAAGAAGCTTTAGCCAAAAAGGAACAGGAACTGTTCGATAAAAATAAAGAGCTTGATGATCTGTTACAGAAGCAAACTGCTGAACTAGAACGCATTTCCGGTTTAACTACTGAAGAGGCCCGTACCATGATTCTCGATAATGTCAGGGAAGAGTTAAAACGTGAAACTGCCCAGATCATTAAAGAAGAAGAGGCGCGGGCTAAGGAGGAAGCTGAAAAGAGAGCGCGTGAAATTGTAGCTCTGGCTATCCAAAAAGGTGCTGTAGATATTGTGGCTGAAACTACTGTTTCTGTAGTTCCTCTGCCCAATGATGAAATGAAAGGAAGAATAATTGGGAGAGAAGGGAGGAATATCAGAGCACTAGAAACTCTGACAGGGGTTGACTTGATAATTGATGATACACCTGAAGCTGTAATCTTGTCCGGTTTCGATCCCATCAGGCGTGAAACAGCCCGGATCGCCCTGGAAAAACTGATTAATGATGGGCGCATCCACCCAGCTCGCATCGAGGAAATGGTGGAAAAAGCCCAACAGGAAATTGAGCAGCAGATTCGGGAAGAGGGAGAACAAGCAGCTTTTGAAGCTGGAGTTCCCAATTTACATCCTGAATTGATAAAGCTTTTGGGAAGACTTAAATTTCGGACAAGTTATGGTCAGAATGTATTAAAACACTCCCTTGAGGTTGCCTATTTGGCAGGAACTATGGCAGCTGAATTGGGAGTTGATGCTGAGTTAGCCAAGCGTGCCGGATTGCTCCATGACATTGGTAAAGCCGTTGATCATGAGATGGAGGGACCCCATGTCACCATTGGAGCTGACATTGCGCGCAAATACAAGGAAAACCCTGAGGTGATCCACTGTATTATGGCTCACCATGGGGATCAGGAAGCGGAAACAGTAGAAGCAGTTCTTGTTCAGGCGGCAGATGCCATATCTGCTGCCCGTCCTGGAGCACGAAGAGAGACACTGGAAACATATTTAAAGAGATTGGAAAAGCTCGAAGAGATTGCGGATTCTTTCGAGGGTATCGAAAAATCATACGCAATTCAAGCGGGAAGAGAAATCAGGATTATGGTAAAACCGGATGTGGTTGATGACATCCAGGCAGCTCACTTGAGCAGGGAAATAGGGAAAAAAATCGAGGAGAAATTAGAGTACCCCGGTCAGATAAAGGTGATTGTGATACGAGAAACAAGACATGTAGAATACGCAAAATAATATCAATATATATTAAACTTGCTGGCCTGCCCAGTGCAGGTCTTTTTTCTTTTTAATACAAGGAAAAGGAAGCTTTTTATTGCAGGAATTCTTTTTTTACTGACGAAATACTTAGAGCAAGCAGGAGATATTAAGACTTATTAGCAGGAGAGGGTAATAGAGTGTCAATTCCTTATCAAAATCAAAAAAACAGCAGTGTTCCGCATATTGCTAATTTACTTACATCTATTCTTATCCATTACCCGGAGATAGCAACCATTAATCTAGATCCTAAGGACCGGGTAATTAAATTCAGCTTTTATCTGAAAAATATAACTATAGAATTAGGAGAAATTGAAAAATACATGCAGCAGGCTCTGCAGGCCTATTATTATTTGGAAGGTATTAAATCAGAGGTAAATGCATTTACCTTTGAACAGCTTGATCAGTTCACTATTATGGAGTTCTGTAGGGATATCAATTCCCTTTCACAGAAGGAAATTTCTTTGGTGATTGCGCTGCTCAAGGATCAATTTGGAGCATCTCTCATCTCAGATGAAGATGAGGATCTGAATGTTGATAACCAAACTCTGCATGAGGAATTAATCAGCTATATGCTGGAGAATGCAAAAAGGTCCAGAACAAATATCGAGTTAATAGCCTTGCGTGATGAAGGAAAAGTAGTGGTGTACAACAAATAATTATAATGTGGATTTGGTGGAGGTATTTATTTGCGAGTTTTGTTTCTAGGAGATATAGTGGGAAGACCCGGCCGCAGGGCGGTGAAAGAACTGCTTCCGTCACTCTATGAAGAGTATGATCCCCACTTGGTAATTGCCAATGGGGAAAATGCAGCAGGGGGGAATGGTATCACAAGAAAAACAGCGGATGAAATTTTTCTCAGCGGTGTTGATATACTGACTATGGGTAATCACGTCTGGGATCAAAAGGAGGTCTACGACTTTATTGATGAAGAGGATCGTATAATCCGACCGGCTAACTACCCTCCTGACACTCCCGGCAGGGGTTATGTGATTACCTATTCGAGGGATAACAGCAAAGTAGGAATCATTAATTTGTCAGGCCGAGTTTATTTGCCTGCACTTGACTGCCCTTTTCGGATGTTGGATGAAATACTTCCTATCATAAATAAACAAACAAAAGTAATTATAGTTGATTTTCATGCTGAAGCCACTTCAGAGAAGATGGCTCTCGCCTGGTATGCGGATGGGCGTGTTAGTGTGGTGATTGGAACCCATACACATATTCAAACAGCAGATGAAAGGATACTCCCTGGAGGAACAGGATATATCACAGATGCAGGTATGACAGGACCCCAGAACTCAATTCTAGGGGTTAAGGTAGAAGCTGTACTAGAAAAATTCCTAACACAAAGACCTGTTCGTTTTGAAGTGGCATCAGGACCTGTACAGCTCAATGCCATTTATCTTGAAATAGACAATGAAAAAGGTATTACAACAACAATAAAAAGGATACAGGTTACCAAAAATTAGCCTTGCGAAATTTTTCCATTAATGATAAAATGGTTACAATTCGTTGAAGAATTTACCGGATTGGAAAAAGGGGAGGTTGGGTTTGTGGAAGTTTTGAAGGTGTCAGCAAAATCAAGCCCTAATTCGGTTGCTGGTGCTCTTGCCGGCGTTTTGAGAGAAAAGGGCTGTGCAGAACTACAGGCAATCGGTGCGGGTGCTCTCAATCAGGCTGTTAAAGCGGTAGCAATTGCAAGAGGTTTTGTGGCTCCTAGTGGTATTGACCTGATTTGTATTCCGGCCTTTACTGACATTGTGATCGATGGTGAAGAAAGAACGGCGATTAAACTAATTGTAGAACCCCGATGAAAAGAAATTATAATTATCATTTATACTTTTTTATGCCTGTTTATTTCTCTGTAAATAAACAGGCTTTTATTGTTCGCAAGAGGGAGATTAGAAATGATTATTGACTGCCATTGTGATACAGTCCTCCAGGCTTATCTCACCAACAGGCTGATCACTGAAAGATCTTCATCAGGACACCTTGATCTTCCCCGTTTGCAGGAATCAGGTGTTAAGATCCAATTCTTTGCACTATTTCCTGGCATATCCTCTTCAATAAGTCCTTTGAAGCAGATACTCATATTAGGAGATTTTTTTTGGGAACAGTATAAAAATAACACGGAAAAGATTAAACTGATTTCCTCCAGCAGTGATCTTGGGGAAGTAATGGAAACTAACAAACTAGGGGCCTTGTTGACAGTTGAGGGTGGAGAGGTTTTAGAAGGAGAACTTCGCATATTAAGGATCCTTTATCGGCTGGGAGTGCGTAGCCTATGTCTCACCTGGAACAACCGGAATGAGATAGCAGATGGTGTAGCTGAAAGGGATGCTAGGGGTTTAACTGATTTCGGCAGGGAAGTTGTTAAAGAGATGAATAAACTGGGAATGATCATTGATCTTTCACATATTGCAGAAAAGGGATTCTGGGAAGTTCTCGAATTAAGTGATGTTCCTGTGATAGCCTCCCATTCCAACTCCAGAGCCATATGGGATCACCCCCGCAATCTGACAGATGAGCAGATTAAAGGTATTGCTCAGAAAAATGGATTGATAGGGCTTAATTTCGTATCAGAATTTATCGGAGCCCCTGCTGCTGGAATGAAAAAACTACTGGAGCATATTGATCACATACTTGAGCTGGTAGGTGATGATTATCTGGCCTTCGGCTCTGACTTTGATGGAACAGATAATCTGCTTTCTGGTATAAGTGATGTTACAATATATCCTAAGATCATTGCAGAATTAGAAAAAAGGAATTACAAAAAAAGCACTATTCAAAAGCTCTGCTGGGGTAATTGCCTGCGCATACTGCAACAAATTTTATAAGGGGGTTCACTTATGTATGCAGACCTGCATATTCACAGCACCGCCTCTGATGGTACCCTTGTGCCGGAAGAAATTGTAGAACTTGCTCTGCAAAAAAATCTTTCTGTTATCAGTTTAACTGATCATGATACAACAGATGGTATAGACCGGGCACTGAACAGTGCCAAAGGAACAAATTTGGAAGTGATTCCCGGCGTTGAAATCAGTACTGATTGGGAGGACACAGAAGTACATATTCTTGGTTATTATATCGATTATCACTCCCAACAGCTGCAAGAGGTTCTCTATGAGATGCGCCAAGCAAGGGATCTAAGAGCAGCTAAGATAATAGAAAAATTGAAAGATTTAGGGATTTCCATCGATTATGAACATGTCAAAAAAATTGCTGGAAAAGCCCCAGTAGGCAGGCCTCATATAGCCAGGGCAATGGTTGAATGCGGATATGTATCCAGTATTAATGATGCATTTGAAGGTTATTTGGCACGGGGAAAACCTGGATATGTCCCCAGGATAAAAATGCATCCCTATGAAGCCATATCAATAATTGAAAAAGCCAATGGCGTACCGGTTCTTGCCCATCCCGGTTTAATGAATCGGGATAGCCTGATACCAGCTTTGGTGAAAAAGGGACTATTGGGAATTGAGGTTTTTTATCCACTCCATGATCAGGAGATGACAGAAAAATATAAGTGGTACTGCCGAAAGTACGCACTGGTTACGACCGGAGGCACAGATCACCACGGGCCAGGTACCGGATACCCCATGCTAGGTGAAGTAGGAGTTGATCGAGAAGATGTCGAAAACTTGAAGTTTATATACAGCTTATTAGCTTGATGTGAATAGAGGGAAGGAATCCCGTTTTTTATGACGAAAACATAAGATATTATTGGAAGATATTATTGAAACTTGGAGGGGGCATGAATGAACCGGAAGACCTTTTGGCTGTTGATCACAGTTATTGCCATAGCCTGTATAGTTTTACCTGCTGTTTCCAGTGCATATAACGCTCTAAATAGTGATAATAAAGATAAAGGCCAGGTTGTTGATAAACAGGATAGCGAAAAGAAGAAAACTCAAGAAAATAATGAAGTAAATGAAGAAAATAATGAAAATATTACTGATGAAAAAAATACCTCCCAGGAGGTTATACCAAGTGAGTCCGAGGAAAAGAATAATCGAGAGCAAAATTCTGAGCAAAAATATACTGTTCAAAATGGAGACAATCTCTGGCTGATTGCAAGCAGGTTTAATACCTCTGTGGAAGCCATTATGTATGTCAACAATCTCAGCAGCGAAATTTTGATACCTGGCCAGGAATTGCTGATCCCGGAACCAGGAACAATTGTGCCTTCAACTGCAGAAAACAGAAGCACAGCTCCATCAAGGAGCCAGGCCAATACTGTCAATTATGTGGTTCAATATGGTGACAGTCTATGGTCCATTGCATTAAGATTCCAGACTTCAGTTGAGGCTATTAAAGAGTTAAATGGTTTGACAAGTGATGAAATTCACCCAGGGATGACTCTGCGGGTTTCCGGAAAAAGCAGTTCATCCAGTCAGCAACAGGGCAACTCTAACTCCAACCCGTCACCTCAGCCCAAAAAAGAAAATAGCACAAAACCTCAGCAAAAGGTGAATCAGGGGAATCTGCCTCAACCAAAAGCAAATATACTGGAAACAGCTAAACAATTTATAGGTGTTCCTTATATCTACGGAGGAAACAGTCCTAGTGGTTTTGATTGTTCCGGTTTTGTGCAGTATGTGTATGGTCTTCACGGAATTAAACTGCCCCGTGTAGCAGCTGATCAGGCTAAAGCAGGAACCAGAGTCAGTACCCCGGCTGTAGGAGATCTGGTCTTTTTTGCGGAAAATGGCTCTGTTGTACATGTAGGGATTTACGCAGGGAATAATACTTTTATACACGCCAATAGGAAGCAGGGAGTTATATTTACCTCTTTGAACCAGCAGTGGTATAAAGAGCGCTATATCGGTGCTAACCGCTATTAAAACTATTAAAATCTTTTATTACAACATTTTAGGAAGGAAATGTTATGGAAGCCAGTAAACTTGCCAAGATAACTATTGAAAAACTCCGTCATGATTTTGAAGAATATGGCTATATAGCTGAAGACGATATAATTGTGCCAGTATATCTGGCACTTCGTCTGGAAAAACCGATTTTGATCACAGGTGCCCCTGGTGTTGGTAAAACCGAGATCGCCAAAGTCCTGGCCTCTGTATTTAAAACAGAGCTGATCAGGCTTCAGTGTTATGAAGGGCTTGATGAAAACAAAGCCCTTTACGAATGGAATTACCAGAAACAGTTGATCAAAATTCAGTTAATTAAAGATAGCTGCAGTGAGCTTACAGAGCAAAACCTTTTTTCCCATAGCTATTTACTGGAGAGGCCTTTATTGAAAGCAATTCAAGCCTCTACTAAGACTGTCCTCTTAATTGATGAAATTGATAAAACTGATGAGGAGTTTGAAGCATTTCTTTTTGAGATACTATCTGATTTTCAGGTTTCCATACCGGAACTGGGAACAATAAAAGCCAAACATATACCGATGGTTGTATTGACTAACAATGGGGAACGAGAGCTTTCTGATGGACTGAAACGAAGGTGTGTGTACCTCTATATAGATTTTCCCTCTATTGAAAAGGAAAAGAAGATTATCAGAGTAAAGGTTCCACAGATAGGGGAGCGCCTGGTAGAGGAGATAGCTCTTGCTGTAAATTATTTAAGGCATCAACTGGATTTTAAAAAGAAACCATCTATTTCTGAAACACTGGATCTGGCTAATGCTATGCATATTTTGGATGCAGAAACGCTGGAGGCGGAGCATATCAAAAGGACCATTAATCTGTTGCTCAAAGATAAAGAAGACATCGACCTATTTTTCAAAGAATTAGGCCCTGAGGGTTTGCTCGAAAAAATCAGAAAGAGATAGGGGAAGAGGGCAACAATTGCAGAACTATTTTGAAAAAAATTATTTTGAAAATAATTTTGCTCGCTTTGTGCATATATTGAGACACCTGGGCATTAATGTCAGTATTTTAGAAACTTTGACAGCAATCAGGGCTTTAACCTATATAGATATTCTGAACCGGAATCATGTCAAAATGGCCATGGCTGCCACTATGATCAAAAATCCTGATCAGAGAGAGATCTTTGATCAGGCATTTGATACTTATTTTGCACCACCAGAGATTAAACGAGATCAGGAAAAGGCCTGGGTTGAGAAACAGGCTGAGACCATCCGTCTGCTGGATGAAGCAGAAGAAGATCTGGCGTACAAAGGGGAGACCCTGGATCTCAGTGAAGAGGAGAAACTTTTTTATGCGAAACTACCTGAGGAAGAGAAAAAGAGAATAAGAGAATACCTTGCTGCAAGCAACCTGCCTGATGACCGCTACAGCAGGTTCAAACCAACTTTGGAGAATCAGGTACGTGGTTCGCTACGCTATTGGAAACAGCGATTGGGGGAAACAGATGACTATTATCCGCAGATTTTTGACAACCAGCTAGATGACCCAGTGATGGCATCTATTATTAATGAGTTGGGTGAGGACAGCAGTATCCTCTATGAGGATATGAGAAGGATTGGCAAGCAGGATCTTCCCAAAGTTACTATTCTGTTGAAAAAACTATCCCGAAGACTTGCCACAAAGATCTCCCGGCGCTACCGGATTAGCAAAAAGGTTGTTAAACTTGACCTCAGGCGGAGCATCAAAGCTAATGTGCGCTATGGTGGTGTTATTTTTAAACTGCGTTACAAACAAAAAAGGATCCAAAAACCGAAAATTCTGCTGATTTGTGATGTTTCAGGGTCCATGTCCCGCTATGCATCTTTTGTTATTCAATTTATCTATGGTTTGAGCGCAGTGATCAAAAAAATCGAAAGCTTTATTTTTGCAGAAGAACTGGAATATGTCACTCCTTTTTTTGCAAACAAAGAATCTTTTGAAGATACAATGGTGCGCCTTATTGGAAAAAGCCGTATCTGGGGAAAGGGAACCAACTTAGGAGCCGCCCTTAATACTTTGCGGGAGCAGTATCCTTTGATGCTGACTTCAAATACAGTTGTAATCATTGTCAGTGATACAAAAACCCTGGAGATTGAGCGAGCAGAGGAGGAACTCAACAAGCTTAAGCGGCTTGTCAAAGATATCATCTGGCTTAACACCCTCCCTCAAGAGGAATGGCAGGATCTACCGTCTGTTATGAAATTTAAGCGCTATAGCCAGATGTACGAATGTTATACCCTTGCTCATTTAGAAAAAATCGTTAGAAAACAGTTCCTTCACTAAGAGATCGGCGGGATTGAGCTGTGGAAAGCAGTTATGAAAAACTGGCCCTTTTTTATGATCAACTGATGCAGGGGATCGATTATCAAGCTTGGGTCAGTTATGTGGAAGAATTAGTGGCCAATTTTCAAGGAAAAATTAAAAGTGTAGTGGATTTGGCTTGTGGCACAGGAAACTCAACCATTCCCTGGTCTGAACGAGGCTACCGCACCTTTGGTGTTGATCTATCAGCCGAAATGCTGAAAATTGCTCAGCAAAAGGCACATAAAATGGGGCAGCAGATCACCTTTCTCAAACAGGACCTGAGATCAATGGTGCTGCCTCAGATGGTGGACCTGGCTGTGTGTTTCCAGGATGGTTTCAACTATATCCTGAATGAGGATGATTTAGCTGCCGCTTTTCGCTCTGTCTATCGCAACCTTCATCCAGAAGGGTTTTTCATTTTTGATCTAAATTACCTGCCACAGCTGCTGCCGCAAAATGTTGATCATTACAGCACAGATGAAGAAGGGTATTCCCTAACTTGGAGTATGAGCTATGATGAAAAAGATAAACTGTGGGAGGTCACTGTTTCCGGTATTATTAAAGGAGACAAGGACCACCAGTTCTGTGAAACTCATTATGAAAAAATCTATGATCCTTCTGATATTTGGAGGCTCTTGATCAGGCAGGGGTTTACGGTGATGGGAACATACCAGGCTTTCACATTTTCACCACCCCATGCAAGTGCTCCCCGCCTGGTCTATATTGCACAAAAACTGTAACAAAGAAATGAGGTATTAATTATGAAACGCGGCAAATTTTATTTTATTTTCGGCGGTGCAAGGAGCGGTAAGAGCACCTTTGCTGAGAGACTGGCATCAAGATTGGGAGACAAAGTAACCTATATTGCCACAGCAGAAGCACTTGATGAGGAAATGGTTGCCCGCATCAAAGAGCACCAAAAAAGGAGGCCTGCTAGTTGGAAGACCATTGAAGAACCATATAGGGTTGCAGAGCTATTGGAAAAGGTCGGTCAGGAGGAGGGTGTAATACTTATTGATTGTTTAACACTGCTTTTGACCAACCTCTATTATAAACATTCAGCTGAACAAGAGAGTGATATTCTCTTAAAACAGGTATTAGCTGAAATAAAGCGTTTAGCAAAAGTTGCCAAAGAATGCAGGGCAGATGTCCTTATTGTATCCAATGAGGTAGGGCTGGGGGTTGTACCAGATTACCCGGATGGGCGCATTTTTAGGGATCTGACCGGTTGGGCCAATCAGATCATGACTGAAGAGGCAGATAAAGCCTATTTTTTGATTTCAGGCATGCCATTAGATATTAAAGCACTAAAAGCAGATCCAGAGTTTTAAGATCGAGGGATTATTGATGAGTTATTTCTTATGTGCCCTAACCTTTTTAACACGCATACCCATTCCGGTGAAAGCCATTGACCAACCGGAGACCTTTAAAAAGAGCATCTACTTTTTCCCTATTGTTGGGCTGATCATCGGCGGGATTTTGGCAGGGAGTTTTTACCTTTTAACAAAACTGTTTCCCCAGACAATAGCTGCTGCACTCTTATTATTTATTTATGTTTTGCTGACAGGTGGATTGCACCTTGATGGTTTGATAGATACAGTTGATGGGATCTATGGCGGCAGAAGCAGAGAGCACAGATTGGAGATTATGAAAGACACTCACCCAGGTGCCTTTGGTGTTTTGGGTGCTGTTGTGATTTTGCTGATCAAGTACAGTATTTACACCCAGTTAAGTTCAGATATGCTTGTTATTCTGATTGCGGCATCTGTGATGGGAAGGCAGGCAATGGTGTGGGTGCAGATCTTTTACCCTTATGCTCGCAAGCAGGGTCTGGGTATGCTCTTTAATATTTACGGCAATGTTCCCCTTTTTGGTGTAACTACAGGAATAACGATGGTGATTCTCTTTTTGCTTGCTCAAATAAATGGTCTTTACATCTTTTTTATCTGTAGTATTATTTTGTTTATCCTGGCAAGTTGGTTGTCTCATTTGTTAGGGGGGCTCACCGGAGATACCTATGGAGCCTCCTGTGAACTAATAGAAATCTCTGCTCTTTTAACCGGGCTTCTGCTGTTAGGTTGATATCTTATTAGCACAGTTAACAGGAGGTATTGGGGTTGACGAAACTGTTGCTTGTACGCCACGGTGAAACCGTTTGGAACCATGTATCCCGTTACCAGGGCCATACAGATGTTGAACTCAGTGATACCGGGCGGGAACAAGCCAGGTTGTTGGCAAAGAGATTGAGCACTGAGAAGATAAAAGCTGTGTATTCCAGTGATTTAAAAAGAGCATATGAAACCGCTTCTATTTTAGCGGCACCTCATCAACTTAAGGTGCAGGTGGCTGAAGAACTTAGAGAAATAAATTTTGGTGTTTGGGAAGGCCTCACCTTTAAGGAGATCAGTGAGAAATACAAGGAACTTGCGGAGAAGTGGTATCAGTCCCCGGCTACTGTGCGGATACCAAAAGGAGAAACCTTTGTTGAAGTAAAAGAAAGAGCCTATAATGCTGTTTTGAAACTCCTTAAAGAGAATGATCCGGGAACCATTATTGTGGTAGCCCATGGCGGAACTATCAGAGCCATTATTTGTGGGCTTTTGGATATCGATTTAAATCACGCTTTCAGGATAGAGCAGGATAATACCGCACTTAATATCATCCAATATGACCAGGGATTTATCTCTCTTTCTCTGCTCAATGATACCAATCACCTGACCAAGCGCTAACAGCCCTACTGGGTGATTTTCCGATAAGAGATATTGTTGTTTGCTTGCAGATTAAGTGCTAAAATGAAGGACAATAAGCGGGTTGAAAGGAGTTATAACTGTGAACGAGGATAGATTTGGAAAAGTTGGACTAACTTTCGATGATGTTCTGCTGGTGCCAGGGAAATCTTCTGTTTTACCGCGAGAGGTAGATGTTTCTTCTTTTTTAACGAATGAGATCAAGTTGAACACACCGATCCTAAGTGCAGGGATGGATACTGTGACCGAGAGCAGGATGGCCATTGCTATGGCCAGAGAAGGCGGAATCGGGATCATTCATAAAAATATGAGTATTGAAAAACAGGCTTCAGAGGTCGACCGGGTAAAGCGATCAGAGCATGGGATTATCACCGATCCGATATTTTTAAGCCCTCAACATCTGGTGAAAGACGCACTGGAACTGATGGAGCATTACCATATCTCCGGTGTTCCTATCACAGTTGAAGAAAAACTGGTGGGGATTATAACCAATAGAGATATTCGTTTTGAGGACAATATGCTGCGTCCTATTAGCGAGGTAATGACCAAGGATAATCTGATTACAGCACCTGTAGGAACCACACTGCAGGAGGCCAAAAATATATTAAGACAGCATAAAATTGAAAAACTGCCTATTGTTGATGAAAATTATAAATTGCGTGGTTTAATTACTATTAAGGACATTGAAAAAGCCCGTCAATACCCCAATTCAGCAAAAGATGCTAAAGGGCGGTTAAGGGTAGGTGCTGCCATCGGTGTAGGACCTGATTACAAAGAGCGCTTAAGTGCTTTAGTAGAGGCAGGGGTAGATGTAGTTGTTGTGGATACTGCTCATGGCCACTCTGAAGGGGTACTAAAAGCAGTAGAAAAGATCAAAAGCCTTTATCCTGATCTGCAGCTGATTGCTGGTAATGTAGCAACAGCAGAAGCTACAAGGGATTTAATTGAGGCTGGTGCTGATGCTGTTAAGGTGGGGATCGGCCCCGGCTCCATTTGTACAACACGGGTAGTAGCAGGGATTGGTGTACCTCAAATAACTGCCATCCTTGAGTGTGCCCAGGAAGCGAAAGAATACGGTAAGCCCATTATTGCTGATGGTGGTATTAAATACTCAGGGGATATTACAAAAGCACTGGCAGCTGGAGCCAATACAGTTATGCTAGGCAATCTGTTGGCCGGCACAGAGGAAAGCCCTGGGGATTTGGAAATCTATCAAGGTAGAAAATATAAAGTTTACCGGGGAATGGGGTCACTGGGGGCGATGCGCTCAGGCAGCGCTGACCGCTATTTCCAAGAAGCTAATACAGATAAACTGGTGCCTGAGGGTGTGGAAGGAAGAGTTCCTTATCGTGGTCAGGTATCTGAGATTATCTTTCAGTTGGTTGGAGGTTTGCGTGCCGGAATGGGCTACTGCGGTGTGAAAAACATCGAAGAACTACAAAACAAAACTAGGTTTATCAGAATTACTAATGCGGGTTTGCGGGAAAACCACCCCCACAGTGTGGACATCACCAAGGAGGCCCCCAACTACAGCTATTAAATTCATAACCCTCACAAAAGGCAGGTTCGGCGAAAACTGGTCAGGATATGACCTGGAAAGAGGATGGTTATGTTTCAATCTCGAGAGGAACTGGAGAAAAAACTGGCTGAACATCATTACCTTATTGACAGGAATGTTGCTACGGTTGTTTATTTGGCTGTGAAACTGCAAAAGCCCCTCTTGGTTGAGGGGCCTGCAGGGGTCGGTAAAACCGAATTGGCAAAAGCCCTTGCAGCAGCCACCGGCAGCAGGTTGATCCGTCTTCAGTGCTATGAAGGTTTGGATGAGGCCAAAGCCCTCTATGAGTGGAACTACCAAAAACAATTGCTCTGCCTGCAGTTAAAACAAAACCAAAACAAATCATGGCATGAAGCCAAAGATGACATCTTTACCCGGGAATTTCTTCTCCGCCGTCCTATCCTGGATGCATTGGAGTCTACAGAGCCGGTTGTACTGCTTATTGATGAGGTTGATAAATCTGATGAGGAATTTGAAAGTTTCCTGCTGGAAATCCTTTCCGACTATCAGATCACTATTCCGGAGTTGGGAACTATTAAAGCTAAGAGTGTGCCTTTGACTGTGCTAACCAGCAATAATTTTCGCGATTTTGGTGATGCCCTAAAAAGGAGATGTGTTCACCTTTACCTTGACTACCCAACATTTGAACGGGAGTTAGAGATTATCAAATTAAAGGTGCCCGGGATTAATCAGCTTTTGTCTCAACAACTGGTGAGCTTTGTTCAGCTTTTACGCAAACAAAATATAAAAAAACCACCCAGTATTGCTGAAACCATCGATTGGGCCAGGTCCCTGCTTACCCTCTCTGTTTCACGAATTGATGCAGATATAGTGCAAAGCACCTTGAGCATTCTCTTAAAATACCAATCAGATATCGATCAGATCCTTCCCAGGATTCCCTCTCTGCTTCCTGAAGATTAGGGGGGTGCTATTTCTGGAGGAAAAGATTTTAGAATTTGCCAGGCTCCTGCGAAAAGGGGGAGTTAATGTTTCAGTTACCCAAGTAATTGCAGCTATCCAGGCTGCTGCAGCAGTAGGACTGGCAAAGGAAGATTTTTATACAGCCCTTCTTTCTACACTAATTGTGGACCAGATGGATCAACCGCTGTTTGATAAACTATTTCGGTTGTATTTTTTTTCCTTGGAATCGAGTGTATTTGAGAAACATACCGATCATAATGAACAGGAAACAGATGGGGCCACTGCTGCCCTGCAGTTGGTTGATAGTATTGAGGGAACAGGAATGGGGAGAGGCGCAGGGGCAACACCTTATCTCCTGTTAGTAAAGGCGGTCAGGGAAACGAACTATCCTTTGCTGCGCAAACTTGGAAAAATGGGAATAGAGAGTCTAGGTGATCTGGAACAAGGGGCAGTTGCTGAGATCGATAAACTCGTTGATCAGGCAAAAGTGGCTATTGGCTGGTATCAAGCAGTCAATACACTGGAAAAAATTCGTGTTCAGGAAAAGGTTAGTGAAATCAGGTATTGCAAATGGCTGGATTGCCTTTCCTTTCTTGAAAAATATATGGAATCTCTGCTGGAGGATCTACTAGTTAGAAAATTCGGTTCTATGATTTTAGAGGAAATAGCCCTTGCTGCTAACATCAGAGAAAAGGAGTTTTTCCGGTTGGATCAGCTGGAAATTCAGGAGATCCGCAAACAGATCACTAAAATGGCACGAAAACTAGCATCTAGATATGCCCGGCGCTACCGCAGGGCAAAACATGGAAAAATTGACCTGCGGAGAACTATCAAGAATGCCATGATCAACGGTGGAACTCCCATCCGCTTGAAATACCGCAGGCGGGTGATCAGTAAACCTGAGTTAGTTCTGCTGTGTGATGTTTCCGGATCAGTAGCTGTTTTCAGTGAATTTATGCTACAGCTTGTTTATACAATTCAGAATAGATTCAGCCATATCAGATCTTTTCTCTTTGTTAACACAGTTGATGAGGTCACAGAATATTTTACTAATAACAGTATTGAGGAAGCGCTGGATAAGGCCTTTGCCAAAGCCAGGTATGCTATGAGTCCATTTTCCGATTACGGCAGGGTATTTCGTCAATTTGAGAAAGAGTATCTGCCAACTTTTTCCTCTCAATCAACCCTGATTATTTTAGGTGATGCCCGCAATAACTATCGCCATGATGAGAGGGATTCTTTACAGCGAATAGGGGAGCAGGTCAGAAAGATCCTGTGGTTTAACCCTCAGCCACAAGAGGAATGGAATACTGAGGACAGCATTATCGGTATTTATGCTCCTTACTGCAGACAGGTCTTTGAGTGCCGAAATTTAAAACAATTGGAAGAGGTAACAGAAGCCATTCTCTAACAAATTTAACCATTAATTGACGTTTTTTCGGTAATTTGTTACGGTTTATATAGAGAATTTAAAGGGGAGGGGATAAGGAATGCTATCTCAAAGCGAAATGCTGATCAGAATGCTGATTGCACTTCTGATCGGCCTGATCATCGGTTATGAAAGGTCGCGTCATCATAAACCGGCCGGCATCCGCACCTATTCCCTGGTATGTATTGGAGCAACCCTTTTTATGATTGTCAGTGTTTATGGTCTTCCTCATTTAAATAATCAGTTTTCCGGTTATCGTGTTGATCCTTTTCGTGTTGCTGCTCAGATTGTTACAGGCATCGGATTTCTGGGCGCAGGTGTGATTTGGAAACAGGGAGGCAATATCAGAGGATTAACCACAGCTGCAAATCTTTGGGTAACAGCAGGTTTGGGAATGGCCGTAGGTGTAGGTATGTATTCATTGGTTATCATCAGTGTTGTCTGTATTTTTATTGCGTTATATAGTTCTCCGATTCTCTGTCGACTAGGGCTTTTGAAATATCCCTCTTGTGAGGAAGATGATAAACACGATGAGGATTAAGCTGTTGATCATTTGCTAGTACAGCAAACTGCATTTAATAAAATAAATTTTGAAAAGGCCGCTTTCCTCTCTTTGCCGGTTAAGCTATTTAAGCAAGAACCACTTGCTTAACAGGAGGTAAGCGGCCTTTCTGTTCTATAAAATACCCATAATTTAATTTTTTATACTTAATATGTAACGATTTAACAAAAGAATTTAACAAAAAAAGATCAACAATAATAGCAATGCATAAAACCAAATCGAAGGGAGAAGAATGTTTAAAGAAAGACATAAAACAGGGAGGGAAGCTTAATATGCCTGAACTGAGGCAGGAGCCAATTACAAAAAAATGGGTCATCATAGCAACAGAACGCAGTAAAAGGCCATCAGACTTCCCTATACGGCCTGAGAAGAGAAAAGGGGGGTCTTGCCCCTTTTGTGTAGGCAATGAAAACAAAACACCACCTGAGATCACCGCTTATCGGAGTGAAGGAACACAAAAAGATAGTCCAGGTTGGTGGGTTCGAGTTGTACCCAATCTGTTTCCCGCGCTAAAAGCAGGGGCAGAAGGGCCGCAGAGACAAAACTTTTATGTAGCCAGGCCGGGAACAGGTACTCATGAGGTTTTGATTGAATCACCTGATCATAACTCTACCTTAGAAGGACACTCTCTCGATCAGTTAAGAGATATATTTCAGATGTGGGTCGACCGTTACAGGGCAGTGATCAGCCAACAAGAGATCAAATATGTCCAAATTTTTAAAAATGAGGGTTCTATTGCTGGTGCATCACTGGAACATCCCCATAGCCAGTTAATCGCTACACCTCTAGTCCCTCCTGTTATTGATGAAGAATTAAAAGGAGCAAAAGAGTATCACACAGAAAAGGGGCATTGTATTTATTGTGATATGATCGCCCACGAAATAGAGGAAGGAGAGCGTGTTGTTACGGAAAATCAAGATTTTATCTCCTTTTGTCCTTATGCATCCCGTTTTCCCTTTGAAACATGGATGATGCCCAAAAAACACCAAGCCAGTTTCGGTTCATTGGATAGCGAACAGTTGCAAAGTTTGACTGAGATTGTTCAGGAAACCATGCAAAAAATCACAGGTTCGTTAAATGACCCACCTTATAACATGGTTCTCCATAGTGCTCCTTCTGGTGAAGATGAAGCTCCTTACTACCACTGGCATTTGGAAATTCTCCCCCGTTTGACTATTGTGGCCGGGTTTGAATGGGGTACAGGAATTATCATTAACCCAACACCACCTGAATCAGCAGCAGAATACTTAAGAGAGACCTCTGTTCAAAACAGCAGGGCAAAGGAGGAGTTAGTATGGCAGCAGATTCACTAAAAATCCTTTTTGTTTCAGCAGAGCTTACCCCTTTAGCCAAGGTGGGAGGTCTAGCAGATGTTGCTGGCTCCTTGCCTAAAGCCTTAAAACATTTAGGGCATGATGTGCGGATTGCTATTCCTAGATACAAACAGATACAAGAGGGAGAATATCTGCTGGATTATCCTGTAGAAATGGATCATCATTTGGAAACAGGTATTATCAGAAAAACAACTTTAAAGGGAAAAAAGGTAGAAGTTCCAGTATATTTAGTTGACAATTATAAGTATTTTTACCGTGATGGGATTTATGGTTATGGTGATGAAGCTGAGCGGTATAACTTTTTCTGTAAAGCAGTGTTAAATATGCTGCCGCAAATTGACTTCCACCCCGATATTATACACTGTAATGACTGGCATACAGGGTTGATACCTTTAGCTTTGAGAACAAAATATGCAGAGGACCCATATTACCAAAAAATAGCATGCATTTTCACAATACATAATCTTCAACATCAAGGCACTTTTCCTAAAAATGTCTTAAGATTGGTTGGGTTAGGGGATGAGTATTTTAATCCTGAGCAGTTGGAGTTTTACGGAATGGTTAATTTCATGAAAGCCGGTTTGATCTACGCAGATCTAATCAACACTGTAAGCAAAAAATATGCCATGGAAATACAGACTCCAGAATATGGTGAGCGTTTGGATGGACTGCTGCGTAAGAGAGCACAGGATCTATATGGGATCGTGAATGGAATCGATTACGAAGAGTTTAATCCAGCAACAGATAAATATATTTATCAGAATTATTCAGTAGAAGACATTGATTTAAAGAAGGAGAACAAATATGCTCTCCAACGGGAATTAGGGCTGCCCAAGAGCGATACACCTTTACTCGGTATCATTACTAGGCTGGTGGATCAGAAAGGGCTCAGTTTGATTATAGAGATCTTCGATCAAATGATGAAACTGGGAGTTCAATTCGTACTGCTAGGAAGTGGGGATGACCATTTACAAAGGCAGTTTACCGAACTGAAAATGAGATACCCTCAGCAGGCCGCGGTCAATATTGGGTTCAATATTGAACTAGCACAGAAGATCTATGCAGCTTCTGATATTTTCCTGATGCCATCTCGCTTTGAACCCTGTGGCCTTAGCCAAATGATCAGCCTCAGGTATGGGACAATCCCTGTAGTCCGTTCAGTGGGCGGCCTTTCTGATACTATTGAAGATTTTAATGAGCAATCAGGTAAGGGCAATGGTTTTGCATTTAAACCCTATCAATCCCAGGAACTGTTGCGGAGTATTGAGCGTGCTGTTGATATCTACCGAAACAAACCTGATCTATGGAAGAGTCTGGTGGTAAAAGGGATGAAAAGCGATTTTTCCTGGGAAAGATCAGCTAAAGAATATGTCAATCTTTATCAGAAGGCAATTGATAAAAACCACAGCATCCCCCACCGCAGAGCTGTATAAGAAACAGTGCAAAGGAAGTGCACCCCTCCCCATTGGGAGGGGTTTTTGATAATGGGCAGGTTTTTTTATAAAAAAACAGGATTTTTTATCAATAAAATAGAAGGTAACAGAAAACCTTAGAAAGGGCTGTTACTTTGTCGGAAAAAATACTGGTTGTTTCTAAAGATCTTTTACTGGCAAACAATGCTTGTTTTCAAGGGTTTAAGGTTGGTATAGATCAGGTCCTTTGGAAGTTGTTTGCTGAGAACGGGGTTTTTATGGAGCGGAACCAAATGGAGCAGGACCCCAGCTATAAGCAGTTGATCGTTTATCTTATACTCAGATACAGGGACCGGGTCTTTGTTTACCAGCGAATTAAGGCAACAGGTGAAAAAAGGCTGCTTGATCAGTACTCTTTCGGTCTGGGTGGCCATATCAACCCAGTTACTAGCAGGAGTTTCCGAAAGCTGATCATTTCCAACCTAAACAGGGAATTGAAAGAAGAAGTTGTTTTCCCAGGATACTACTCTTATGGTTTCCTGGGGTTTCTTAATGATGAACAGACAGAAGTGGGACAATACCATTTAGGTTTAGTTTTTTTAATCTCCTGTCTAACAGATGAGATTACTGTCAGGGAAAAGAACAAAATACGGGGGGCATTAATACCGATTTCCCAATTGGATGATTACCGGCCAAATTTGGAGAGCTGGTCCTGTCTACTGCTCCCCCAGGTAAAAAATATTCTTTCCTAAGTAAGGCTTTTAATGCAAAATCAATTTGATATACTATAAAAAGATCTAGTCCAAGGTATGGATTTTGAGAAATAGTGGAATGAAGTAGGTGGAGCAATGGAGTCAAAGCGCAAATTTAATATATGGACTTCAGGCTGTCAGATGAATGAACATGATACCGAAATAATGCGTGCTCTGCTTGAGCAAGAGGGATACCTTTGGACCTCAGATCCCGAGGAGGCAGATATTGTCATTCTCAATACCTGCTCTGTGAGAAAAAGCGCAGAACAGAGAGCTTTGGGTTTGCTGGGTAATTTAAAACACAGAAAAAAGAGGGATCCGGATCTGGTAATTGCTGTAGGAGGGTGTATGACCCATAACCCTGAGGTGCGGGAGCTGTTGATCAATAAAATTCCCTTTGTGGACATTATCTTCGGAACCCGCAACTATCACCATTTGCCAGAATTTCTGCGGGAAGCGGAGAGCGGACGTGTGATTGCTGATGATGCAGATGAAGAAATTCCTGGAGTGCTGCCTGCTTGCCGTACCAGCAAGGTGAAGGCATATGTAACTATTATGTACGGTTGCAATAATTTTTGCTCCTACTGTATTGTTCCCTATACAAGAGGCAGGGAGAAGAGCCGTCCTCTTGAGGAGGTATACCAGGAGGTAGCGGAATTAGCAGAAAAAGGCTATCAGGAGGTGATGCTGCTCGGACAGAATGTCAACTCTTATGGAAAAGATCTAGAGGGCAATATCAATTTTGCCAAATTACTAGCAGAAATCGATAAAATTGATGGCCTATCCAGGATCAGGTATACGACTTCTCACCCTAGGGATTTTACTGATGAGTTAATTGAAACCATTGCTGCTTCACAAAAGGTCTGCGAGCACTTTCATCTTCCTCTACAGGCAGGGAGCAACAAGGTCTTACAGCTGATGAACAGGGGTTATACCAGAGAAAGATATTTAGAGTTGACCAATTCGATCAGAGAAAGGATACCAGAGGCCAGTATTACAACTGATATTATTGTTGGATTTCCAGGTGAAACGGAGGAAGACTTTTTGGACACCCTTGATCTGGTGGAAAGGGTCAGGTTTGATGCTGCCTACACATTTTTGTTCTCTCCTCGTGAAGGAACACCAGCTGCAGAGATGCTAGATCAAATACCAGACGAGGTAAAAAAGGACCGCTTTAATAGGTTGGTGGAACTGCAAAATAAGATAACTCTGGAGAAAAACCTTCCCTTGGTAAACCAGCTTGTGGAAGTGCTTGTGGAGGGTAGAAGTAAAAAGGATCCAGAACGCTGGAGCGGTCGAACCAGGACCAATAAGATCGTCAATTTTGATGCTCCGGATGATACAGATCTGACAGGCAAATTGGTAGATGTCCAGATCACATCTGCTCAAACATGGAACCTAAACGGCAAATTAAAAAAAGTTCATCAAAAAGAGGGATCTGACCCTCTTTCCAGAAATTAATTATAAACAATAGAGGAGGTGCTTATCTTGTCATTATTGGCAAAAGCACAGGAGTTAGGCTATGCGCTGTTGGAAACTGAGGAAGCAACTATTTTGCATGCAGCAGAGAAGAATCTCGACAACAACCCGGAATCACTGCAGTTGATCAATGAGTACCAGCAAAAGTTTAGACAGATCAAAAACGCCCAGGAGGCAGGGGAAGAGATCAGTGATGAGGAATTTGATGAATTCAATCAACTGCAGGAAAAAGTAAAAGCGGATAAAAACATTCAGGCTTATTTTTCCGCCCAACAGAAATTCAATCAATTACTGCAGCAGGTCAACGCTGTAATTAACCAGGTTTTAAGAGGAGAAAGCTGTTCACCTGATTGCTGTGATGGCTGTTCAGGCTGCAGCTAAAAAGTAGTTTTAAAAAGAGGTGGCAGCAGTGGGCAGTAATACTCCCTTGATGAACCAGTACCAGTCGATCAAAAAGAAGTATCCAGATTGTTTGCTCTTTTTTCGTTTGGGAGACTTTTATGAGCTATTTGGGGAGGATGCTGTAAAGGCAGCTAAAGAACTGGATATCGTCCTTACCAGCCGTGGGCTTGGCAAAGATGCAAAAGTACCTATGTGTGGCGTGCCTTATCACGCTGCGGAAAACTACCTCAATCGACTTTTAGAAAAGGGTAATAAGGTTGCCATTTGTGAACAGTTGGAGGAAGCTAAACCGGGGAAGGGCATTGTTAAAAGGGATGTAGTCCGGGTAGCAACCCCTGGTACTGTTTTAAACCCAGCATATCTTGATCAGTCAAATAACAATTACATTCTTTCTCTTTACCAGAAAAAAGACAATATCGGTTGTGCTTGGAGTGACATCAGTACAGGTGAGTTTCAGATTGCCCAATTTTCTGATCCGGAACGTACCGAATATTTAGTGGATTTGGTAAACCGCCTTCAACCTACAGAATGTATTGTGGCGAAAGGGCAGTTAGCTGTTTTTCAATCTCTGTTGAGAGACCGTTGGGATAAACAGGCGCTTTATACTGAGGTAGACCAGGCAGCAGAAGGTCTGTTAATTGAGCAGTTCGGTCAAGAAAATATGGTAGGCCTCAACCAAAATGCCATGAAAGAGGGTTTAGCTGCTGCAGCAAACCTTCTTGTCTATTTACAGGGAACGCAAAAAACAGATAAACTTCCCTTTCGCAAACTAGATGTTTATACCCCAGGCAGCCATATGTACCTTGATGCCATGACCATCAGAAACTTGGAACTGTTTATTACACTGCGCGATGGGAAAAAAGAGGGCAGCCTGTTGTGGGCTCTAGATCGAACTCTGACAGGAATGGGTACCCGCCTTTTACGGCGCTGGCTGGGAATGCCACTGTTAAATGTAGCTGAGATAGAGGAGAGACAGGAGTCGGTCCAGGAACTGGCAGATAATTATTTCTTGCGCAAGGATGTCAGAGATCAGTTAAACAGTGTGTATGACCTGGAACGTATTATCAGCAGGATTGATTGGTTGGCTGCCACTCCCCGTGATCTGCTTGCACTGGCCAATTCTCTGTCTGTAATACCCCATTTAAAAGAAAGCCTGAAAAAAGCGAACAGCAGCCTGCTACAGAAGCTGGGAAATATGCTGGATCCAATATCTGAGTTACAGCAGTTGATCTTCCGGGCAATAGTTGAGGATCCTCCTGTCAACCCGAAAAATGGTGGGGTTATTAGAAGCGGTTACAACTCTGAGATCGATCGGTTAAGAGAAATGATCGATCAAGGGGAAGACTGGATCAAAAGATTGGAGCTAGAGGAACGGAAACGCACAGGAATCAAATCTTTAAAAATCGGATTTAATAAAGTTTTTGGCTATTATATTGAGGTTACCAAACCGAACCTGCATCTGGTTCCTGACAACTATATCAGAAAACAGACTCTCACCCAGGGTGAGCGTTTCTTTACCCAGGAATTAAAAGAACAGGAGGCCAACTTTTTAGGGGCTACAGAACGCCTGCAGGAGCTGGAATACCAGCTATTTCTCGAAATCCTTGATCAGGCACAAGCAGTTGCAGAGAGAGTGCGCAAAAACGCACAGCTGATGGCTCAAATTGACTGTTTGGCATCTTTCGCAGAGACAGCTGCCCGCTATAATTATGTGCGGCCCAAGATCAATAATTCAGGAATTATCACCATCAAAAATGGCCGCCACCCGGTTTTAGAACAGCTGATGCCTGAAGGTTCTTTTGTCCCCAACAGTATACATATTGGGGAGGAAAACAACAGGATTCATATTCTTACAGGGCCAAATATGGCTGGCAAATCCACATATATGCGCCAGATGGCTGCATTGATTCTAATGGCTCAGTGCGGATCTCTTATACCCGCAGAGGAGGCAGAAATAGGGATCGCAGAACGAATTTTTGTGCGGGCTGGAGCGCTGGATGATCTAGGGAAGGGCCAGAGCACCTTTATGATGGAGATGAATGAGGTTTCCTATATACTCCAGCATGCTACAAAGGATAGTTTTATTGTGCTGGATGAAGTAGGAAGGGGTACAGGTACTTTTGATGGTTTGGGTATAGCCTGGGCGATCGTGGAATACCTTCATGATCACATTAAACCCAGAGTAATTTTTGCCACCCATTACCATCAACTGACCCAATTGGCTGAGGAGTTAAACGGAGTAGTTAATTATTCTGTGGCTGTAGCAGAAAAGGGTACAGATATCGTATTTTTGCATAAAATCGTCCCAGGTGGAACAGATAAAAGCTATGGTATTCAAGTAGCACGTTTGGCCAATCTCCCTGCTGAAGTGGTGGAGCGAGCCAGGGAGGTGGCTGATTCACTGGAAGCAAAAGAAGCAAAAGAGGAATTCAAGGATAAGAAAAAACCAGCAGTTACTCAACCTGTGCAATTGGTGCTTTTTGATGAAAAGAGTATGATTATACAGGAACTGCGCAACCTCAACCTGGTTCAGACAACACCTCTTGATGCTCTGAACATCCTTTCCGAATGGCAGCAGCGCCTGATGAAAGAAAACACATCCTCTAAACAAAAGGGCCATCAAAAAAGATAATTATTTAGGTGGGTGACTTGCTGATGTTAATAGGTCTAGATGTGGGAGGCACCTATACAGATGCCGTATTACTTGATGGTCAACAGGTGATCAAAAAAGTAAAAACCCCAACCGATAATGAGCACTTGTTGGATACACTGGTCAGTGCTCTCGATCCTTTGTTAGATGCGGCACAGGGAGAAAGCCTAGAGCGAATCGTTTTAAGCACAACACTGATCACTAATCTTATTGCGACAAATAGAATAGAACCTGCAGCACTGGTGATCATCCCTGGCCCTGGCCTTAATCCCTATACTTATGATTACCATGTGCCTGATACTTTTTTATTGTCAGGTGCCATTGACTACCGGGGTCGGGAAATTGAACCCCTTGATCAACAGGAATTAAAAAAATGTGCAGAAGAGATAAATAAGAAAGGGCTGAAAAAAGCTGCTGTTGTCGGCAAGTTTTCACAACGCAATAAAAAGCATGAAGAAACAGTAGCTACTTATCTGAAAGAACATATTCCCGACCTGTGTGTGCTGATGGGGCATCAGGTGACCGGGCGCTTGAACTTCCCCCGGCGGATACACACCACACTGCTCACTCTTGCTACACAGGAAAACTATAACAGTTTCTACTCTGAGATATTGAAACTCCTGAAAAAAAGAGGGATTACCGCCCCCCTTTATATATTAAAAGCAGATGGTGGTACACTTTCCTTTGAGCTATCAGCAGCAAAACCGGTGGAAACCATTTTCTCAGGGCCTGCGGCCAGCACACTGGGTGTATTGGCTTTGACACCAGAAGGGGAAACATCTGTTGTGGTGGATATCGGTGGAACAACTACGGACCTGGCATTGATCTTATCTGGAAGGCCCTTGTTTGCTTCCCGTGGTGCACGGGTAGGTGACAGGCTCACCCAGGTCAGGGCCTTTGCCACCAGTTCTGCTGCTGTAGGAGGGGACAGTTGTTTAGAGGTTGAAAATGGGGCTCTCAAAATTATGCCCTACCGGAAAGGCCCTGCTTACTGTTTGGGAGGGGCCTGCCCCACACCTACTGATGCCATGCGGGTAGCTGGTCTTACTGAACTGGGTGATCAACAAAAAGCCATCAGGGCTATGGAGATGCTGGGGGAAGGGCTAAAGCTGAATCCCCAGGAAACAGCAGAGCTTGTTCTGGATAAAACAACTGAAAAAATTATAGCTGAAATAGAAAAGATGTTTTTATCCTGGGAACAGGAACCTGCTTATCGTATTTGGGAACTGCGGCAGAAAAAGAAGGTGCGCCCCAATAACCTGGTTGGTATCGGCGCTGCCTCACCGGCATTACTTCCTCTGTTGGGCAAAAAGATGGGATGTAATGCCCTGATTCCACCTAATGCTGAGGTAGCCAACGCCATAGGTGCAGCACTGGCTAAGGTCAATCTGCGCCTTACCTTCCACTTTGACACAGAGAGGCAGTTCTTTTTCATTGAAGAAAATGGTATACAGGAGAAAAACAGAGAGGTCAAAACCCTTGCTGATGCAGAAAGTTTTGCTATGAGCAGGCTGATCGAAGAAGGGAAAAAATTAGGGATTGATGTTAATGACCAGCCTGAATTGGTCTACAGTGAGGTATTTAATATGGTGCGCGGCTGGAGAACCGGTGGACGATTAATCGATGTTTGTGTCCAATTCCCCACAGGAATATTGAAACAGCAGGAAGAGGGTGATCACTGATGCCAACAGGTTTGGTTTTTTTCCCGGCTTTTGATTGGGCCATCACTCCCACCCATCCTGAGCGGGAGGAAAGGCTGCTTTATACGAGAGATCAGCTTTTCGAAGAGGGGATTATGGACCTTCCAGAGTTGATAGAGTACAAACCCAGGCTGGCTCTCAAAAAGGATATTGCCAGAGCCCATTTCTGTGTACCTGATATAGAGACACAGATTACAGATGCACACCTCTATGCTGCCGGTGGTGCTTTGGTTTTGGCAGATGCTTTGATGAACAAAGAGATAGATAACGGCTTTGCCCTGGTAAGGCCGCCCGGACACCATTCGATGAGGGTTGTCCATGGAAATCGCGGTTTTTGCAACATTCATAATGAAGCGATCATGATCGAGTATCTGCGGAAAAAATATGGTCTGCAAAGGATCGCTATTGTGGATACCGATGTTCACCACGGTGATGGAACACAGGATATCTATTATCATGACCCTGATGTGTTGTTTATCTCTTATCATCAGGATGGGCGCACCCTCTATCCTGGTTCAGGCTTTTGTAATGAATTAGGTGGCCCAGCTGCCTTTGGAATGAACATCAATATTCCGCTGCAGCCCTATACAACAGATGAAGGAATCCACTATCTTTTGGATAACCTGGTCTTGCCCATCTTAGAAGATTTTAAACCGGATTTGATCATCAATAGCGCAGGGCAAGACAACCACTACACTGACCCGCTGGCCAATATGCGCTTCACTGCAAGAGGCTATGCCAAGTTAAATGAAAAATTAGCTCCGGACCTGGCAGTTTTGGAGGGTGGGTACGCCATTGAAAGCGCTCTTCCCTATGTGAATACAGGGATTATACTGGCAATGGCCGGACTTGACTATTCATGGGTGCGTGAACCGGATTACAAAGAAGAAAATTTTAAAGAAACTAAAGAAAATATGGATTACATCAAAGAACTGGCTGATTATTTGTGGAGAGTTTGGAAAGAGCGAGAGCAATTGGCAGAACAAAGATATGAGCGCAAAGAAAAGTTTGAAGAGGTCAATAGACACATTTATTATGACACAGATGGCATCAGAGAGCAGCAGCATGAAACTATCCGGATCTGTGATCAGTGCCCTGGCTACCAGATAATCAGGTCACGAGGAATGTATTCCACTGGTAAGGTCAGAGTAATCGAAGCTGTTGCCATTCACCACAGGGCATGTAAGACCTGTCAAGAGGAAGCCAGAGGATACTATGAGCAGCGAAAACGGGAAAGAGAGGGGTTGGATGTGGTTTATCTCCAGGATAAACCTGGGGATCGTTATTATCAATGCTCAGCAGATGGAGAAATAGAAATTTTAGACTAATAACAGCAGGCAGGGAGTTAGTAATTGGGTAAGATAGTACTGTTAGAGCAAAATGTGATCAACCAGATAGCAGCAGGTGAGGTTGTGGAAAGACCGGCATCAGTAGTCAAAGAACTGGTGGAGAATTCCATTGATGCTGGCGCTACAAGAATCACTGTAGAAATCAAAGAGTCTGGTTTGAAGGAGATCAAAGTGATTGATAATGGGAGTGGTATGGCTCCAGATGATGCCAAAATGGCTGTTGCCAGGCATGCCACCAGCAAAATCAGAGTAGCTGATGATTTAAATACGGTGAATACCCTGGGTTTCCGCGGAGAGGCTTTAGCAGCCATTTCATCGGTTTCCCGTTTCACTCTGATGACCAGGCCTGCAGATGCTGTTGCCGGCACCAAGGTTGTTGTAGAGGGTGGTAAACTCAAAGATATATCACCTGTTGGCTGTCCCTGCGGCACACAGGTGATTGTTGAGGATCTCTTTTTTAACAGCCAACCACGGCGTAAGTTTCTAAAAAGCCCCCGCTCTGAGGCAGCAGCTATAGCAGATGTTGTTACCCGTTTTGCTTTGGGGTATCCAGATATTTCTTTCAACTATTATTCTGGTAAAAGGCTCTGCCTTGCCACATATGGCAATCAGGATATAATGGATGCAGCCACAATAATTTACGGCAAAGAATCCAGAGATCGTTTTTTAACTGTTTCTTACCAAGAGGATGGGATAAAAATTGAAGGCATTGTTTCAGAGCCGGAGTATACCAGATCAAGCCGTTTTTATCAGTCCTTTTTTGTTAATAAACGGTTGGTTCGCAACTTTTTGTTGAGCCATACTCTGGAAAGTGCCTATCAGGGAATGATCACTACTGGCCGGTATCCCACTGCTGTTCTTTTTATAGAAATTGACCCATCTATGGTCGATGTTAATGTACACCCAACAAAAAGCGATATTCGTTTTTCCGACTCCCAGTTAGTGGCCCGGGTGTTGTATAGAGGGGTAAACTCTGCTCTGGCTTCTTTTTTACAAAAACAGCGCGGATTTCAAGTAAAGGTTGAGCAAACTTGTCCTCATCAGGAACCAGCAACTCATCATACCAGAGAAAGAAGAAAATATGAGACTGAGCCATTACCAATTAAGATGAGACCTATTATTAATCGGTCATTTCCCGAAGAACTTCAGGTCAGGGATGCTGACCTACAGGTCAAGGATGATGATATTGTAAAAGACAGTTCTGTGAACAGGCATCCCTTTTTTCAGGAGATGCGCCTGATCGGCCAGGCTCTGGGAACATATATTGTCGCGGAAAGAGAGGGCAGCCTGTTTATCATTGATCAGCATGCCGCTCATGAACGGGTCCTTTACGAAAAAATAAAGGCTAAATGGCAGAATAAAAAAGTGTTTTCGCAAAAGATCTGTCCCCATAGGATACTGCTTACAGCTGAGGAAGAACAGCTTTACCTAGAAAACCGGGAGTTTTTTCAGAATATCGGTTATACTTTGGAAAGGGAAACAGCTAACAGATACTTTTTGATAACTGTGCCTGATCAACCACATACTAATACAGATCAGTTTTTCAGAGAACACCTTGATCTGGTCCGTCAGGCCAAAGAAGAAGGGGACACAGCTTTCAACATTAAAGAAGCTGCTGCAAGATTGTATGCCTGCAAAGGCGCAATAAAGGCGGGAGATAGATTGACTCAGGCGGAAATGCATCAGCTGTTAGTACAACTGGATGCCACTGATCATCCTGATCACTGCCCCCATGGAAGGCCAACTTATATCAAAATAACAGATTTTGACCTGAGCAGGTGGTTTCATCGATGAGCCTACCCCTTGTGGTTATTGCAGGACCAACAGCAGTAGGTAAATCAGAAATAGCTGTGGAATTGGCTTTAAGGTTCAATGGAGAGATCATATCAGCAGACTCTGTGCAGTTATATAAATACTTTAATATCGGTGCTGCTAAATTAACCAAAGAAGAGCAAAAGGGTATCCCTCATCATCTGTTCGACATCCTGGAACCGGATCAAGCTTTTAGTGTTGCCGATTATCAGAAATTAGCGCGTCAAAAAATCCAGGAGATAAATGATAGAGGGAAACTGCCTTTTTTGGTAGGGGGAACAGGTCTCTATATTCAGGCGGTCATTGACCCTTATGAGTTTCCCGAAACAATAGGATATGAGGATATACGAAATAAACTAAGAGAAATATGGGCTCAAGGTGGTAAGGAGGAATTATACCAGAGGCTGCAGAAGATTGATCCCGATGCAGCTCAAAGGATTCATCCCAATGATTTCAGGCGAATTTCCAGAGCTTTGGAGGTTTATTATCTGACCGGAAAAACCATATCCAGTTACATCAATAATAGAAAAAAGAGTTTATATAAGCTGGCAATGGTCGGTTTGACACGCAAAAGAGCAGAACTCTATCAAAGAATTGAGGCTCGGGTGGACAAAATGTTTGCAGATGGTCTAGTAGAGGAGGTGAAGTCTATTCTAGATATGGGATATGATCCAACAATCAAGCCACTGCAGAGCCTTGGTTATAAACAAGTAGTGGACTATCTAAGGGGTGATTGCGATCAAGCTGCAGCAATAGCATCAACGAAAAAAGCAACCAGAAACTATGCAAAAAGACAGCTGACCTGGTTCCGTAGAGATAACAGGATCCATTGGTTCTCATTGTCAGAAGAGGGGACACAGCAACTATTAGAGAGAATTGCCCATTTTATATGCAGGAGTATCAATATTTAATGTAGAATACATTGGCAAAGTTTAGAAAACGGAGGAATAAAAGATGTCAAAAGTACAAATTAACCTACAGGATTATTTCTTAAACCAAGTAAGAAAAGAAGGAATTCCGATCACTGTCTTTCTGGTTAATGGATTTCAGTTGAAAGGGAATTTACGGGGTTTTGATAATTTCACAATTATTTTAGAGAGTGAAGGAAAACAGCAAATGGTTTATAAGCATGCGATTTCTACAATTGTGCCAAATAAACCGATTAGTCTTTCTTGTGATTCGGCAAATAACTATAAAAATGAGTAATACCTGCAGAGGAGGATGGAAATGAAAAGAAGGCTATTATATATAGTATTCATCATCTCCATCTTCGCGGTTTTTTTACTGTCAGGATGCAGTCAAGAAGTGACTAGTGAAAATGAAGATATGCTTAAGATCGGTATACTTCCCAATGAAGAGGTATTACCGCTCTATGTTGCCCAAGAAGAAGGCTTTTTTAAGAAATACGATATTGATGTGGAGATAGTCAATTTTCAAAGTGCTGCTGAAAGAGATGCCGCTATACAGGCTGGAGCTGTGGATGGAGTTGAGGGGGACCTACTGGCAGTAGCTTTGATACGGCAGGGAGGCACGCCAGTCAAAGCAGTGTCCCTGGCTATGGGTGCCAGCCCTGAGGAAGGGCGTTTTGCGATGCTGGCAGCTCCCAACACTATTGAAAATATTAATGACCTAAAGGGTAAGAAACTGGCTATTTCCAAAAATACCATCATTGAATATGTAGCCGACCAGATGCTGCTGGCTAACGGAATAAAACCGCAGGAGGTACAAAAGGTCAATATCGCTAAGATGCCTTTGAGAGCGGAAATGCTCTTACAGGGTGAGGTAACTGCTGCAGTACTGGCGGATCCTTTAGCTGTTCATGCAGAACTAAAAGGGGCCAAGGTATTGGTTGATGACACTAAGATGTCAGAAAACATATCCCAATCTGTCTATTTTTTCAGGGATGATGTTATTAAAAATAAAAAATCAGCTATCAGAAAGTTTCTTCAGGCCTATGGGGAGGGTGCTGAAGCGGTAGCAAAAAATCCTGAGAAATATAGGGACCTTTTTATTGAAAAGGTAAATATCCCGGTAGAACTGCAGAGTTCTTACCCGGTACCGACCTTTTCTCCTCTTGAATTGCCAACTGAAAAGGATTCGCAGCGGGTAATCGACTGGCTGCGTGCTAATAAGCTGTTAACAGAGGATTATACCTATATGGATATTGTTACAGATGAAGTGATTAAAACAATAGATTAAATAGGGGTAATGATTAATGCTGACTCTCAATAACGTTTCCTTGGCCTATACCAATGGCAAAGCATCAGTCAATGCCCTGGTAGATATTGATTTTCAAATTGAAGAAGGCAAGAGCTATGCCATTATAGGACCTTCGGGATGTGGTAAAACATCCCTTATTTTTCTCATGATGGGTCTACTCCACCCCACAACAGGAGAAATCTTACTCTATGGAAAACCGCTGTTAAAACCGCACAGGGATACAGCACTGATCTTACAGGAATACGGACTGTTGCCTTGGAAAACCGTATGGGAAAATGCGGCATTGGGCCTAAAACTGCGTAAAGTGGCTGAAGAGGAGATCAACCGTATTTTGGAGCGGGTCTTTGAAGAGCTGGAGCTTACCGAGTGCATCGATCGCTACCCTACACAATTAAGCGGTGGTCAGAAGCAGAGGGTCGCTCTCGCTCGGGCCTTATCCCTGAGACCCAAGCTTTTACTCATGGATGAGCCGCTGTCAGCCTTAGATGCCTTAACCAGAGAAAACTTGCAGGAAGTAATTTTAAAATTAATCAAGCGTTATCAAATGACAAGTGTATTAGTCACTCACAGCATCGAAGAAGCAGTGTATCTAGGGCAAAAAATAGTTATTCTTTCTTCGCAGCCTGGTAGGATCTGTGCTCAGATAGATAATCCAGAACAGGGAACAGATGGCTACCGTAAAAAAACATCTTTCTATGAAAAATGCAGTGAGGTTAGGTCATTATTGGAGGTATATTCCCAGTGAACAGTAAGATGAATAAAACACTCACCTATATTGCAGCAGCACTATTTCTATTTGTACTGTGGGATATATTGGCCCTGATCCTACACAACCCGGCTCTGCCACGCCCAATTCCAGCTTTAATAGCTTTTTTTCAGATCTTTCCCCAGAGTCTCTGGAGGCACTTATTAATTAGTACTTACCGGGTCTTGGTTAGTTTGTTTATCGGACTTGCCATCGCTGTTCCCCTAGGACTATATTTGGGAAGAGAACCAAAACTGGACAAGTGGCTGTCACCACAGTTATATCTGACCTATCCCATCCCCAAGATTGCCTTGCTGCCGGTGATCTTTGCTATCTTTAAGATTGGGGATCTTTCAAAAATAATACTTATTGTCATGATCATATTCTTTCAGATTATAGTGACCGTCAGGGATGCGGCTCAAAATATTCCAGCCAATTCGGTTTTGTCTGTTCTCTCCTTAGGTGCAACACCTAAGGAGATCTATCGGCATGTGATCATACCGGGATGTCTGCCGGAAATATTTACTGCTGCAAGGATCAGCCTGGGTACCGCGATCAGCATTCTCTTTTTCGCTGAGTCCTTTGCTACCTTTGATGGGCTGGGCTACTTCATTTTTGAAGCATGGAGCAGGGTAAATTACCCAGAGATGTTTGCAGGGATCATAGCCATCAGCCTGCAGGGTTTTATCCTCTTTCTAATATTGGATTTTTTACAGCGGCGTTTTTGCCCCTGGTTGTATACTTAACACTATTTCACTTTAAATTGCGTATAATGTATTTGGTGTTATCAGATCAACCAGAGGTGAAAGCCGGGTGAATTTTAAGCTCCCATCGATGATCGGGGGAAGCAATTATCAGCCTTATTCCATTAAAACTAACCATAAAAGTCGGCAATCTACACTCAAGGATGAAGGGAACAGATTAAAACCGGAGCTGGTGTTAAAGGAACTCAATAGCTTGATTGGACTCAGCGAGGTAAAAAAGCTCGTTCTAGAGCTCTCTGCCTTTGTACAGATCCAAAAACGCCGGGAAAAAGTAAACCTGCGTACCGAACCCCTGGTCTTACATATGATTTTCAAGGGCAACCCAGGAACTGGCAAAACAACTATTGCCAGAATCATGGGGAAGCTGTTCCGGTCTATGGGTGTCCTTTCCCAGGGTCATCTTGTTGAAGTGGAAAGGGCTGATCTGGTAGGTGAGTATATCGGACATACAGCTCATAAAACCAGAGAGCAGATCAAAAGAGCAATTGGGGGAATTTTATTTATCGATGAAGCATATTCCCTGGCCCGGGGTGGAGAAAAAGATTTTGGTAAAGAATGTATCGATGTATTGGTTAAGGCCATGGAGGATCATAAGGAAGACTTGGTGCTCATTCTTGCTGGTTATAAACAGGAAATGGAGTGGTTTCTGCGCAGCAACCCTGGCCTTTATTCACGTTTTCCTATTCATATCACCTTCCCTGACTATACTGTGGAGGAACTGCTGCAGATCGGTGAACTGATGCTTAAAAAAAGGCAGTATCGCCTGCACTCAGAGGCCAAGTTGGTGTTGCGCAGGATCCTGGAATCACGAATTCGGAATGGAAATGAGAATGAGGGAAATGCCCGTTTGGTTCGTAACCTAATCGAAAGAGCCATCAGGAAACAGGCGGTAAGACTTGTTAAGAAAACACACCTCTCCAGAGAGGAATTAATGCTTATCCGAAAAGAAGATTTCGAATAATTAATGAATAAAGGCGAGAAAAAAGGTGAAAAAATGCAGCAATTTTTAGAGTATTTAAAGTCCAACTATTCAATCAGCAGTAGAGTCTGTAGCTTAGCTGAAGAAGCTGGGCAAAGGGCAAAGACCGTTTATGAACAAATAGAGGAGGTTGCCAAACTCAATCAAGCTCGCGTTCTTCAAGCCTTCCAGCAAGCAGGAATAACTGAGTATCACCTCTGGGATGGTACAGGTTATGGCTACAGCGATTCAGGGCGAGAGGGTTTAGAGGAGGTCTATTCCTTCACCTTTGGAACTGAAGCAGCACTGGTACGAGCCCAGATCATATCAGGTACTCATGCAATTACGCTTGGACTGGCATCGATCCTCAAAGCTGGAGATGTACTCCTTTCAGCAACCGGACGTCCCTATGACACCCTGGCCAGGATCATCGGCTGTGATTCAGGTACAAAAAGGTCATTACAGGGGCAGGGTATTATCTACAAAGAGGCACCCCTTACAGAGGAAGGGCATCCTGATTATGACAGGATCAGAGAACTGTTAAAAGAAAAAGTGCGTATGGTCATCATCCAGCGTTCCCGGGGTTACAGTTGGCGTCGGGCTTTAAGTGTTGAAGAGATCAGAGATTTGATTTCCTTTATCAAGGGCTGTCAGCAAGATGTTATTTGTTTTGTCGATAACTGCTATGGTGAATTTGTGGAGGTAAAAGAACCAACCCAACTGGGTGCTGACTTCATGGCAGGTTCTTTGATCAAGAATCCCGGCGCCGGTTTGGCTCCATCAGGCGGATATCTGGTAGGGAAGAGGGAACTGGTTACTGAGGCCGCGGACCGGCTTGTTGCCCCAGGAATGGGGCTGCATATGGGCACAAATTTGGGGTTAGGGAGCCTTTTTTATAAAGGATTTTTTATGGCACCCCAGATTGTGGCCGGCGCACTCAAAGCCGCAGAGTTTGCTGCTCACCTTTTCACTCTGCTGGGTTTTGAAACATCACCCAAGGCAGGAGAAAAGCGAGCCGATATTGTACAAGCGATAAAATTGAATACCCCTGAAGGAGTGAAAGCCTTTTGCCGGGGGATCCAAAAGGCTTCTCCGGTGGATTCCCGGGCTGTGCCTGTAGCAAGCCCTCTGCCCGGTTATCAAGACAAGGTGATTATGGCAGGGGGGACCTTTGTACAGGGCTCCTCTATTGAACTCACTGCAGATGCCCCTTTACGTCCACCATACATCATTTACCTTCAAGGGGGCTTATCCTACGCCCATGCCATTATCGGAGCAATTATGGCAGCCCAGGAGTTAATTGACGCAGGATTGGTCTAGCAAT
>DULM01000023.1 GCA_012840405.1 Syntrophomonadaceae bacterium
CATCTTTTCTGCTGCATGCTATTTCCTTGATTTTCTCCGGACCCACCTCTCCCGCTTTTTCCAGATCATCGCGGGTAATCAAACCGCAGGGTCTTGTGGACTCATTCATCAAAATACAGACCGTTGATTGTTCATCATCCATTTTCTGACGGATATTGGCCAATTCATTTTCCCGGATAATAGAATAACTGTTCTTTTTGGTGATGCTGCGCACCTGGAACAGTGTCAGCATCTTCACAACCCGGTCATAGCCAATAAAGGTTCTGACAAATTCATTTTTCGGGTTAGACAGAATCTCCTGCGGGGTTCCATGCTGCACCAGCTGCCCTTTCTCAAAAATAGCTATTTTATCACCCATTTTGATAGCTTCATTGATATCATGAGTAACAAAACAGATGGTTTTTTTCATCTCCCTCTGCAGTTTGAGGAACTCATCCTGCAGGTGTCCCCTGACTATGGGGTCCACAGCACCAAAGGGTTCATCCATCAACATGATCGGGGGGTCTGCAGCCATAGCCCGAGCCACACCAACCCTCTGCATCTGCCCACCGCTGAGCTGTGCCGGATACTTTGCTCTTGTTTCATCAGGATCCAATCCTACTAGCTCCAGCAGTTCATCAACCCTTTTGCGGATCCTTTCCTTGTCCCACCCATAAAGGCGGGGAACTATAGCGATGTTTTCGGCAATGGTTCTGTGAGGCAATAATCCGATCTGCTGAATAACATAGCCGATACCCATTCTGAGACGATCGGGATCTGTTTCTCTGATATCTTTGTTATTAATCAGGATTGTACCTGAGGTCTGTTCGATCATCCGGTTGATCATACGAAGAATAGTACTTTTACCACAGCCAGACGGGCCTACGAAAACACAGGTTTCCCCTTCCTCGATTTTTAAAGTCAAATCTTTAACAGCCGGTACAGTCTGACCAGGATATATTTTCGTGACATCGCGTAATTCGATCAATTTCTATCCCCCTCATCCCAAACATCTAGTTTATTTACTGCGGCTTACCTTTAACCCCTTGGGCACCAACATCCTCTCTACAGCACCCAACACATTATCAAATAATATAGCAATAAGAGCGATCAGTATAGCGCCTGAGAGGATCATCTCCACATGGTATCTGGTCAAACCCTCTGTGATCAGCCGGCCTAAATTCCTTTCCCCAATATAGGCAGCGATAGCTGCGATGCCTGTGGCCATAACCACAGTGATCCTGATGCCGGCGAACATCACAGGAGCAGCCAAGGGTAGCTGAATTTCCCTTAAGATTCGTCTAGAATTCATCCCCATCCCTTTAGCTGCTTCGATAACACTTTTATCAACAACCTTAATGCCCTGATAAACATTGATCACCATAGGCATCATCGCATAAAGCACCAAAGCCAGCAGGGATGAGGGCCTCCCTAGGCCTAAAAATGGAATTGTAACAAAGACTGAGAACAAGGCAAGGCTTGGTATGCAGAAGATGGTATTGGCGATCCCTAAAACAATACTAGCCAGCCTCTCATTCCTTGAAATCAAGATCCCAAGAGGAATCCATAACACCAGTGATATAGCCACTGCGCTGAAAATCAAAGAAAAGTGGGTGCTGGCATAATCCAGAATTATAGAAGCGTTTTCCACCATGTATTTCAGTAAATTGCTCAAAATTTCACCACCTCAGGTTTTTTGCAGAATCTCCTCCACTGGATCAAATTTTTTATATTGATAAACTCCATCGTGGAGAAAGTTAATAACCAGCTTTAGGTTCCGTCTGGCTACACCTCCCATCATTTCCCTGTATGGGATAGATTTTGATGTATATTAAACTTTACACTGCCTTAAAACCCGACCGGTAGTATGAGTTTTATTAATGAAACTAGTTACGGATTGATATCTGGAACAGATCGTGATTAATAAATTGTGCGGATTGCTGTTTTGTATATGGCTGCGACATAAGGCTGCAACTGTCTAGTGGGTATAAGACAAGGTAGGTGATTCGTTTATTATCTTTTTATATAGCTTTATGTTATTCGACTTGGTTCGACAGAAATCCTCTAAACTTTTAAACTTTTTACTAAATCAGAAGATTATGATGGTTTTTCGTAAGCTTATAAATATTTATCTGCCCAGGATGCCCGCTGTGTATCGCTAGGCCACTTGGCTACACCAGCAGCCCCGATGAATTAAGCACGCATATAGAAGGTAGGTTGTTGCATATTATCGATCAAGCAAGGAGAAAGCCATTTTTCAGTGGATTACGCCGGTTAATTATCAATTGCCTCCAGAGAAAACCCTGGTGGGTTCAGCTGCTGTAAGAGAATCTATAACACTCAATACAAGTTCACACTGCAATTAAACCCCTCCACAGATGTGTCTCGGCCTGGGAACTGATCTTGTTCCCAGGCCGAATATAAACTGAGTCATTTAGGATTTGTTATAAGATGGCATATTTGACTTTTGGGTTGCCAATGACACAATAATGAAAACAACGGCGGAGACAACTCCTGAATAAATCTCCACAGGTACGCCACCAAGATTTAGTTTGGTAATCAACCCGATAACGGCCATACCCGCTCCCACCAAGAGCCCTGCAATCGCACCCTGGCGAGTAGCCCTTTTCCATAGAATTCCTCCAACGACAGGGACAAACACACCGCCGGTGTAGAGGAAATAGGAGTAGTTGAGAACCTCAATAATGCTCGGCACGGCCAGGGCAAAGAAGATACTACCAACACCAAGGATCAGTGTCCACCAGCGGGAGAGAGAGAGTAGCTTTTTCTCATTCCCTTCTTCCTTGACTCCCAAGACTTCCATGTAAAAATCTTTGATAATATGAGAAGTCCCTGCGGTCAGAAGGGAATCAGCTGTTGACATAATAGCAGCTAAAATAGCAGCCAAAATTAACCCTGCTGCAACAGGATGGAAAAACTTGCTGATCACCATTGTAGCCGCTTGGCTCGAATCGGCCAGATCCGGGAAAAGAGCCCTAGCCGCCAGGCCGATGAACACAGTGAATATGCAGATCACAATGATCGCTATGCCGGATATAATACCGGCATTCCTTGCCGTCTTGCTGTCTTTGGCAGCGAACAACCGCTGATAGACGTCTTGACCGATAAGGGTGTACATCATCATGGGAAGGACTAACCACATAACAAGGGAGAAATCTCCACCCGACAGAGTAAAAAAGCCCTCTCCGACACCTTGAGCTGTTACAGCGCCAACCAGGCTTTGGTAGCCTCCGACCTTAGAAAAGGCCACAACAGCTGCGATGATAGCACCAATAGTAGCGATCGATATCTGGACGAAGTCAGTCAGTGTCACTGCCCAAAGGCCACCGATCACCGTATAGCCAACGAAGAGAAGGGCAGCAATAACAAGTCCTAGATCAGATCCTACTCCAACCATTGCCAGCACTGCACGGGTAGCTAGCACCTGGGCACCCAGTATTCCCACAAGGGCAATCAGGGACAAGCCAGCACTTAAAACCCTGATTGTTTTACCGCCGTATCTGTGTACTAAATAGTCTGGAACAGTGTAGAATTGCAATTCCCTCATTTTAAAAGCAATAAACCCAACCAGAATTAAGCCAAGGCCTCCTCCGATGGCCTGCCAGAGGGCGACCCAACCGTGCTCATAGGCATAGCTGGACAAGCCCATAAAATAACCGCCGCCAAAATAGGTAGCTGTCAGAGTAAAGGTCGCCAGCAACAACCCCAGCCTGCGTCCAGCCAAAAGGAAATCAGTCATGTTTTTGTTATAACGCCCAGCCCAAATCCCTATGGCTAACATAATAAGCATATAAATAATCAGTACAGTTAGCATAAACAGCCTCCTTTATTCTGCATGTAGTTCACGGTTAGATCTGCATTGTTTACTGCCGGAACTGAATCGATATCATCTGAGCACCAGCTGCAGCCGGGTTAGATCTCTCAACCAGCACCACCTCCCTCCCACCCGAAAAAATGCCACAGCCTGACGCTTAGGCCAGCCCGCAGGCTGTTCCGGATAACCCCCGGAACAGCCGGAGGATACTGCCTGTAGTTATATCAAACTATCTATTGCTATCTTTCAGTGCTTTCGCCACCGTCTCCTCAATCAACTGATCATCCACCAGGTATGGCAGTGTTATATGCCCCTTGCCCTGGTAATTATTATTAAACTCTATACTTGTAGTTATTGAGTTCTCATTTCTTGCCCAGGCTCGCCTGGCTACACCACACATTACATCCCAGAGGAGAGCGGATTTGATAATATTATCAACCCTTTCACTGCCATCGAGCACCAGGCCGAAACCGCCGTTGATGGATTTGCCGATACCGACACCACCGCCATTGTGGAGGGCCACCAGGCTCATCCCACGGGCGGCATTTCCGGCAAAGCAATGAGTGGCCATATCAGCCATCACATTGCTGCCATCTTTGATATTGGCGGTTTCCCTAAAGGGTGAGTCAGTACCGCTGACATCGTGGTGGTCACGCCCCAGCATCACAGGGCCGATCTCGCCTTTTCTGATCATTTCGTTGAACTTGAGGGCGATGCGCATCCTCCCTTCTGCATCCTGATAAAGGATGCGTGCCTGGGAACCCACAACCAGTTTGTTCTTTTCTGCATCCCTGATCCAGATGTAGTTATCCCGGTCCTGGCCCCGGCGGTTGGGGTCAATACACTCCATTGCAGCACGGTCAGTTTTGATCAGGTCCTCATGCTTGCCGCTCAAACACACCCAGCGGAAAGGCCCATAACCGTAATCAAAAAGCATGGGGCCCATGATATCTTCAACATAGGAGGGGAAGATAAAACCATCCTTCTCATCTACACCGTTTTTGGAGATCTCCTTCACACCTGCATCAAATACAGCCTTCATAAAGGAGTTGCCGTAGTCAAAGAAATAGGTGCCCCGTTCTGTAAGGGTTTTAATCAGATAAAAATGGCGTTTCAGGCTCTGGTCAACCAGTTGTTTGAATTTCTCCCGGTCCTCAGCCAGCAGCCTTGTCCTCTCCTCAAAGCTTATACCCTGCGGGCAGTACCCACCTTCATAAACAGCATGGCAGGAGGTCTGGTCTGAGAGGAGATCAACATGGATGTTTTTCTCAACCACATACTCTAAAAGATCAACAATATTTCCATAGTAAGCGATAGAGATCGGTTCCTTTTTAGCGAGATACTCGGCTGCTGTTTTAAAGATCTCATCCAGGTTATCTGAAACCATGCTGACCCAGCCCTGGTCATACCTGGTCTTGATCCTGGAGTAATCCACTTCAGCGATCACACCCACACCATTAGCGATTTCCACCGCCTTGGGTTGGGCGCCGCTCATACCTCCAAGCCCTGAGGATATAAAGAGTTTCCCTCTGAGATCCCCATCCTGAGGGACACCTAACTTCAACCGCCCAGCATTAAGCAGTGTGTTAAAGGTGCCATGGACGATCCCCTGGGGGCCAATATACATCCAGCCGCCGGCTGTCATCTGGCCGTAGTTGGCAACCCCCATCTCCTCTGCAATCTCCCAGTCATGGGGATTGTCAAACATCCCCACCATCAGGGCATTGGTAATGATTACCCGGGGAGCATCAGGTTTTGACGGGAACAGCCCCAGGGGGTGCCCTGACATAACCACCAGTGTCTGATGGTCGGTCATTACCTCTAGATACTTTTTAATCAACCTGTACTGCAGCCAGTTGTGGCACACACTTCCCGTTTCCCCATAGGTGACCAACTCATAAGGGTAAAGGGCTACTTCAAAATCCAGGTTGTTGTCGATCATCAACTGGAAAGCCTTACCTTCAAGGCAGTTTCCCTTATATTCGTCGATCGGTTTGGCATAGATCCTTCCTGGTGGGCGATAGCGATAGGCATAAATACGCCCTCTGGTCATAAGCTCATTTAAAAACTCTGGAGCCAGTTTTTCGTGGAGCTCCTCAGGTACATAGCGCAGAGCATTTCTCAACGCAATCTTGGTCTGCTCAGGTGAAAGGCGGAACCCTCTGTTCGGTGCCCTGCGGATACCGGGCACGAATTCCGGCATTTCCGGCAGTTCATTATCCAATTTGATGGTCATGGCATTAGCTATGTCGATGTTGTTCAGCATCTCTTCTCACCCCTCTAAAGTAATGTCTATATCAATCAAACACTGAAGACTTAATCCCCAATTTTCTCATACGGTATTGAAGATTCTGGCGTAAAATCCCCAGGGATTTTGCCGCCTTGGTGATGTTCCCATCATTGCTGCGCAACACATCCTCGATCACCTGCCGCTCTGTTTCCCTGATGATCTCATTAAGATTGCTTTTATCAGGTGTGTACTTTACAGTGAGATTGCTTTTATTCTGCTTAAACTTAGGCCTGATAAAAGCTGGCAAGTGATCAAAGGTGATTTCATTTTCATCAGGTTCCAGCATGACAAGGCTGCTTTCAATGACATGCTGCAGTTCTCTTACATTTCCTGGCCACTGATAGCTTAACAAGGCTTTTCTCAGTTCGGGATCAACCTTCACATTACGATGGCCGTAAACCCTGCAGAAATTTTTTATAAAATAGGAGATAAGCTCTCCGATATCCTCGGGACGTTCCCTTAAAGGCGGAATATAGAGAGTAAAAACAGCAAAGCGGTAGTATATGTCTTCCCGCAATGTCCCCTCTTCAATACACTGATAAGGGTCCATATTGGTTGAGGTGATGATCCTACATTCCAGAGGAAGCTCTCTGGTGCAGCCCACCCGCCGGTATTTCCTCTCCTGTAAAACCCTGAGCAGTTTAGCCTGGAGAGCAGGCGGCATGGAGTTGATCTCATCGAGAAACAATGTTCCCTTTCCAGCCTGCTGAAAAAGCCCCTGGGTATCGAGGGCACCGGTGAATGCGCCTTTCACTGTACCAAAGAGGGTGCTTTCCAGCAGTGTCTCCGGTATTGCTGCACAGTTAATCCCAATGAAAGGTTCATCAGCCCGGCCGCTGGCATTGTGGATTCCTTGCGCCAGCACCTCTTTGCCTGTACCTGTTTCCCCATAAACCAAAACGGGACAATCGGTTAAAGCTGCCTTGCGGGCTTGGTTGATCAACCTCTCTATGGTTTTACTGGCATAGATAAAATCCTCTAGAGTATAGCGTGTCCCGTTTTTTAAATGTTTGTCATCCCATTTCAAATGCATCTGTCTCTGCAGTGACATATTTTTCTTGATTAAATCCTTAATCCTGGTAAAGTCCCGGCAGACGGAAAAAGCACCCACGATCCGACCATTATGTTTCACCGGGTAGGTGCTAGCTGCCAGGTTGATCTCCTTTCCCTCAGTGGTAAAAAAAGTTTTAACCTTATCCTTCGATGGTTTGTCGTTCTTAATGACAAGGGCGTGATCACTGGTCTTCGGGGAAACCTGATAAACCTCATGGAGATAACGCCCTATTACTTCATCTTTGTTCAGGCCCTCTATCTTTTCCTGGGCCTCATTGAAATAGAGGATCTTGCCGCTCTCATCAGTTACAATAACTCCCTCAACAATAGCATCTAACACAGCTTCCAGAAGGGCTAGCCGCTCCGCCATCTCCTCGGCATCCAGCCTTTTTTCTGCCAAATTTTCCTGCATCCCTTCACCCCCAGCTAGGAGATCAAGATACGCATTAATTCGACCTGCTTAGACAAATCCCTGCTCATGAATTTGAGTGTATCCAGAGAACAACTCTATCTGCTTGAACAGGGATCCCCACTCCCCGAGCCCCGCTTTGAGTGTGTCTAGAGAGCAGCTCTATGACAAGCTGCTCTCAACCGTTTCTTTAAGTTCCTCCTGCAGCTGCAATGCCTTTTTCAGGATAGCTTCTTTTTCCTGTACCATTTTTTCCTTGAATTCCGGGTCCCTGATGCTTGAAAGATTGATCTCCACATTATAGAGAGCCCCCCTGAGCCCGGCTTGTGCCAGCAGGGAAGCCACCCCCGCGTCGCTTAAGGCGTTGGGATTGCCGTGGGAAGCAGCCCAACTACAGAGTTCCAATACATCAAGGCACTCTCTGGCAACTTTCATCGGCTGAAGGGCTGCCCCTTTAAGTGCCTGCTGGATAGCCCGGGAGCGCTCTTCCTTTTCCTGTTCTGTGCCTTTGGGCAGACCGTAAGCCTTCATCACCTGATTGAAGGCTTCAGTATCAGCATCTACATCCTTCTCCAGAACTGCCATCAATTCTTTTGCCTTTGCTAAAACAACCGCTGTCTTTTCTACTCCATCAGGTATTGGCTGTTTTTCGCTTAACCGTGCAACCATTGAAACTAGGGCAGCAGCCAGGCTCCCAGCAAGGGCAGATACACTCCCCCCACCAGGTGCCGGTGAATTGGATGCCAGTTCTTTTAAGAAATCCCTGACCGTCATGTCCATCAACATGAAAATCATCCTTCCCGATTAAAGTCCGCCAACAGCCAACATAGGTGAACAAAAAAGATTTATTTTACCACTACGCTTGCTTTTCACTTGGGTTTAACTTGCCCCGGAGGAGCAAATGATAGCATCAATAGCAGAACAATTGTTGCAACCAATTAATATCCAAATCCCGGCTTCAGACCTCCGGTTTCCGGATCCTACTTACCGCAGGAAAGTCCCCCTAGCGGCCCAACCACTAACCACCAACCACCAACCACTAATTAAAGCCTTTTTTCCAAAACCTGATCCAGCTGGAAGCCTTCCAGCCTCAGGTAGAAGGCTGCAGCATCCAGCAGGGCCTCCATAGGCACCAGACCTACGATCTCGCTGCCTGTGATATTCACACCATACCGCTCAGCCTCGATTTTCACTGTTTCAAATACCCGGGCCAGGGAAACCTCTTTATAGTTGCAGACATTGATGGTCACCTGTGCCTTACCGGTTTCCTCAATGAGAACACCCAGAGCCTTAATACTGGGGTAACCGCCGCTGCTCCCCCTGATGGAGCGGGCAATGGCTTTGGCGATCTCCACTTTGTCTGTGTCAAGGTTGATATTATAAGCCACCAGCGGAGGGCGTGCGCCAACAGCTACTGCGCCAGCCCTGGGGTGCATCTGAGCTGGTCCGAAATCAGGCTGACGCTCAGGGGTCTTGATCGCCTCTTTCAGCCCCTCATACTCACCCCGGCGGACATGTGCCAGGTTTTTTCGCTCAGGAAGGGTGGCTGCCTCTTCATAAAGATAAACAGGAATCCCCAGTTTCTCCCCGATATCTCGCCCCAAATCCCGGGCTAGTTCCACACACTCCTCCATACTCACACCACTGATGGGGATCAAAGGAATCACATCAGTTGCGCCGATGCGGGGGTGTTCCCCTTGGTGTTGTTCCATATCGATCAGCTCCGCAGCTTTTTCTGCTGCACGGAATGCTGCTTCTTTCACAGCCATGGGTTCTCCCACAAAGGTCAGCACAGTGCGGTTGTGGCTGGCATCTGATGAATAGTCTAAAACCTTAACTCCCTCCACACCTCTTACCGCATCGATGATTCTCTCGATAACATCCTTCCGCCGTCCTTCACTGAAATTAGGCACACACTCAACTATCTTCATTTTTTTACCCTCCTACAACTAAACGTCCTGATTTAATAACCCTTTCCACAAGGTTGGTGCCAAAGCGGTACATCAGATACCTGTAGTCTTTGGCATCAAAAATAACCAGGTCGGCTTTTTTCCCCACTTCGATACTTCCTACACTGTCCGCCCGCCCGATGGCATGGGCAGCATTGATGGTCACAGCTGAGATCACCTCTGCCGGTGTCATCTTCAATTGACGGCAGGCGATACCCATTACGATCTGCATGGAGTTGACCGGGCTGCTCCCGGGGTTGAAATCAGTGGATAGCGCAACAGCTACCCCCTTTTCGATCATCTTACGGGCAGGAGCATACCGCTCTCCCATCACACAGAAGGTAGTTGCCGGCAGCAGTACAGCCACTGCAGAAGATGCAGCCAGCATCTCGATCCCTCGCTCTGAAACCACCATCAGATGATCGGCAGAGGTCGCCCCCAACTCAGCAGCCAGTTCTGCCCCACCCAGTGGTACCATTTCATCTGCGTGGATCTTCAGCTTGAATCCCATTTCCTTTGCCTTTAACAGGATTCTGCGGCTCTGCTCCACCGAAAAAACACCCTGTTCACAGAAGACATCACAGAATTCGGCCAGGTCCTTTTCCCTGACAGCAGGCAGCATCTCCTCGATAACCAGATCCACAAAAGCATCAGGGTTTTCCTTGTATTCTTCTGGAATGGCATGGGCACCAAGGAAAGTGGGGACCAGGTCCACAGGATGGCTATTGTGCAACTCCTGGATCGCTTCCAGGGTTTTTATTTCATCCTCCACTGTAAGCCCATAACCGCTCTTGGCCTCAGCTGTTGTGGTGCCCTGTGCCAGCATCTGATCCAGGTATTTTCTGGCTGCCTGCACCAGTTGCTCCCGGCTAGCCGCCCTGGTGGAGCGAACAGTATCAAGGATCCCTCCACCTGCGGCCAATATTTCAAGATAGGGGACACCCTTGATCTTCATCTCCAGCTCATGTTCCCTGGAGCCAGCAAATACAACATGGGTATGGGGGTCCACCAAGCCCGGCAGGACCACTTTGCCACAGGCATCAATGCATACAGTTCCATTTGTGAACTCAACTTTTTCCTGCAGTTCCTCAGTGGTGCCTACAGCCACAATGACTCCATCTTTGGCCGCTACTGCGCCATTGTTTATCACACCGATCTCATTTAGCTCCTTCCCCCTTTTGGGGTGATCAGAATTACCCGCCACGGTTACCAACTGTCCTGCATTTAACAGTAAGAAATCTGCTTTTATTTTTTCCACGGTACAACCTCCTAAGCGGATTTCTTTTGTAAACTGCCTTCTATTTCATAAAAACAACTACTTCTCCCAATTAAGCTAAAAGATCTCCCAATTCTCTTTCCACTTCCCTGATCACCAAGCGGGAAAGCACTAGGTCATGCACCTTATTGAGATTTTGATAAAGGATCTGGTCCTGATCCTGGAAAGGCACCCTTTCCAGCACCAACTGATGGGCAATTGATGCCCCCCTGCCAGTCCTGTGGGATATGAAAGCCATAGCCCGGCTGGCAGCCAGCATTTCCGCAGCGATAACCCAGGACAGATTCTCCACTACTGTACGCAGCTTCCAAGCTGCGATTGAACCCATACTGACATGGTCCTCCTGATTGCCTGAAGTAGGAATAGAATCAACACTGGCAGGATGGGAGAGAACCTTGTTTTCCGAAACCAGTGCTGCTGCAGCATATTGAAGCAGCATCAAACCGGAGTTGAGGCCGCCGTTTCTAGTGAGGAAGGGCGGCAGTTCACCATTTAGCGCAGGATTGACCATCCTTTCCAGACGCCGCTCAGAGATATTGGCCAGTTCAGATACAGCCAGAGCCAGAAAGTCCAGAGCCAGAGCCAGCGGCTGGCCATGGAAATTGCCACCGCTGATTACATCCCCTTCCTCTGGAAAGATGAGGGGATTATCTGTAGCAGAGTTGATCTCCACCTCCAGAACGCCCTTCACATAATTGATGGCATCTAAGGAGGCTCCATGGACCTGAGGGATACACCTCAATGTATAAGCATCCTGAACCCTTTTCGGCTTCTCTCTTTCCAGCAGTTCACTCCCCTGCAGCAACTTCAGCATCGCCTGGGCAGACAATCTCTGCCCGCAGTGGGGGCGCACAGCCTGTACCCGCGGGTCATAAGCGGATGGAATCCCTTCCAGGGCTTCGAAGGTCATAGCTGCAGCAATATGTGCAGTTTTTAACAGATCCAGAGCATCACAAACAGCCAAACAGCCTAGAGTGCTCATATACTGGGTTCCATTGATCAGTGCCAACCCCTCTTTGGCAGTAAGGGTTATAGGGTGCAGCCCTGCCTTCTGCAGAGCTTTCTTAGAGGGCATTACCTGACCCTGATATTCCACTTCACCCATACCGATCATCGCTAGTGCAATATGGGAAAGGGGTATCAGATCACCGCTGGCACCTACTGATCCCTTACAAGGAACCACCGGGTGAATCCCCCTGTTCAGCATATTAAGCAGCAGTTCCACAACATCCAGCCTTACCCCTGAGTAACCTTTGGCCAGAGAGTTTGCCCTGAGGAGCATCATCCCCCGGACCACTTCCTGTGGGAGAGGCTGCCCCACCCCACAGGAATGGCTCATAATAATATTCTGCTGCAAAGTATTGCAGTCTTCTGTGGAGATAGTAACCTCGCTGAATTTACCAAAACCGGTGGTGACACCATAGGCAACATCACCCCGGGAAATGATTTCTTCCACTACCCTTCTGGATCTGAGCAGTTTCTCTTTCCCTGAAATATGAAGCTTTACCTTGGCCATATCCCTGGCCACAGCTAAAAACTGCTCTAGTGTCAGACTTTCGCCATCTATTGATACACAATGTACAGCTGCATCCATTTCTATCATACCTAGTCCCTCCTGAATATAAACTCATTATGGAAAGTAAAAAGTGCAGAAAAACAATAAGGAGTAGAGCACAAACATTTGCGCTTTCTACTCCCTCATATCTCAGTATCTCTGAGTAGATGGCTGAAAATTTATTGTGAAAAATATTAGGAAAAACAATAGGGAGCCTATACACTAAACTAGCGCCTACTCCCTCTTATCTCCTAACTCTGAGTAGTTATTTGCTTTCATTATAACCCCCAGCACCCTGAGTGTCAAGAAGCTCTTGCCCAGCAGCGGGGCAAACACTCTTTTTCCGTAAGGCAAGCATGCTCATCCTCTTTTCTCTGGTGATTTTCATCCAGTAAACAGTTACAAAATAACCGACAATAATTAAGACAGCGGTTAAGATGAACAAATACCGGTAGCCTGCAGTCCCTGGAAAAAGATCCAAGAGCCGTCCGCCAACCATGGGAACAAAGAATTCCGGAATATAGCCGAAGGTGGCAATTAAACCTACCGCTGTTCCGGAAATGGCTAGAGGGATGTCCCCTTCCTCCAGCAAGGAATAGTAGAGAGCCCTGATCATATACATTGCCAGATAGACAATCCCACTGTTGATGATCAAAAGAAGGAGCAGATTTATTCTTCCGGCCACAACCAGCAGAGATACAAACCCTGCCAGCAAGAGAAGAAACCCAAAGGAGATCACTTTGGATGATCCTATCCTATCCCCGGCAATCCCGGCAACTGCTGCCACAATAGGCCGCACATAGTCTTTCATTATGGAAAGAGCAGCACCAAAGATAACACTTGCACCAAAAACCTGAGTTGAAAAGGGCACCAGGTACTGAGTTGTACATACAGCCCAATGGGTGCAAAAGATGATCAAAGTTATCAACCACACCTTAGGCATTTTAACAACCTTGATGATCTTTCCCCGTACATCACTGGAACAACAGTCATTGTGGGATTCTTGTTTAAAAAAGAGCCAGGTGATCACACCGATCAATAAACACAAGAGCGCATAGGCAGTTATGACAAGGGACAAGGCATCACTGTCACTCCCCAAGCGGGCAAAGAAAGCCAGGCCTACAGATAGTAAAATACCTGCTGCTATACCATGTCCAGCTTCCAAAAAACCATAGGCTCGCCCCTGCTCAGTTACTGCAGCCAACTGCCGGGTCGCCTTGACAGATGCAGCCCAGAAGATAAGGGAGGTAGTGACTCCCCAATAGGCATGCAGCAGAACACACATCAGATAGCTAGGAAAGGTGGCGTAATAAAAACCTCCCAAGCCGGTAAGAATGTATGATAGAGCCAGAAGTTTCCTTGCTGACAACCGGTCCGCTAGCCAACCACCAGGAAAGTAACAGAGGGCGGCCGCTACTCCATAGGCAACACCCATCATCCCCAACTGGGTGTTGTTAATCTGCAGTTCCTCCATCAGCGGAATATAATAAGTGCCCCTCAGATAGATCATCATGTAAATTACTGTATTACCTGCCACTAAGAGAAGAAGCATCCCCCTGCTTCTCCACAAACTTACCCTGCTCTCTCCCACTGTATATCCTCCTGCTAAGACCTTATTCTGCGTGCACTACTTTTTTTTTGCGCATCAACTAGCCCGGGGCAGCCACCCCGGGCATCTGCTGATCACTATTAAGGGGAAAAATTCAGGGCAGGTTCAGCCCCGGTGAAAACATCTCTTACAACTACATGCAAAAATATGTACATGTAAAAAATGCCGGACTTACCCTGATCAAACATTATTGATACCCAAACCTATTACCTCATGCTCAAAACCCTTGATGGGGGCACCGATATTGCCGTAAAGGGCTACCGCCAGCCATTCTCCATCAGAATAATCCCCGGCCATGCGGGGCCCGCGCACAATACTGAAAACAAGGCCTACAGAGCGCAGAACACTCCCCAAAGCCAGTTCCCCCCGGCATACTCCATGGAAGGCATCGAGAATGGAATGATAAAGGGCATGCTCTTCCCGGTACATATTGACGATAATCTCTCTTCTTTTAGCAGCTGTCTCCACAGCGGCAAATATTTTTTCTCCTTCCATAGAGCCGACGCGGCCTTTGAACAGCTTATATCCCGCTTGCTCTCCCTTTTGTATAATCTCCTTTTCCTCAGCATCAGAGCTGATAGCCAGCAGTACAGCCAGTTTACCAATGGTTATCTCATCGAGCAAAAAACCACCCCCAATTAGTGGATGAATCCTTCTCAGACTAGGCCGGATCTATCACTGAGACAGTTAGTAAAAGATAAAAAAGCCAATCATGACTGTGACATCTATTAGTGCTTCTCTGGCAGTATGCTGAACAAATCATTTGACCTTTATAATTATTCTTGAATAAGGCAAATAATCCTCTAAATATATCGATCTTTTAAAAGGCCGATCAGGGGGCATTCCCTAACGGTGCCAAAATTCCCACCTCCAAC
>DULM01000186.1 GCA_012840405.1 Syntrophomonadaceae bacterium
ATCCATTTGTATCCGCTTTCTATGCTCAACTTCCTTTCGCAGGCGGGCAATCCAAAAGAAAGAAACAGCGATCACAATAGCAACAAAAGCACCGATGATAGAAAGGATACGTATAATCGGCCCGTAATCTATATCAGTTTGCAGGTCAATCCACTTATTATTAATAGCGAGTTTCTCATTTTCAGTTATGGCATCCAACGCTTTGTTTAAGATGCTTACCAATTGGGGCCAGTCTTTGCGAACAGCAAAATACAAGGCTTGCGGTTTCTCTGCTTCAAAAGCGACAAATCTTAGATTTGTCAACCCGTTTGACCGTATCAAATAGTTTGTTGTTGCAAGATTCCCAATAAAGGCCGTTTCCGTACCGGTTGCCACCGCGGTGAGAGCCGCTTCGACAGAGTCGTATAAGCTGAGATTTATCTGGGGGTATGATAACAGGTAGCTGTGATGTGAACTGTTTCGCTGTACAGCGACAGTCAACCCTTCCAAATCCTCCATACCGGATATGTGGGTATCTGTGTCTCTGGTTACGATCACTCTTTTAAAGTAGTAATATGGCTTGGAAAAGAGAAAGTGCTCTTCTCTTTCTTTTGTTTTTCCAACAGCAGGCAATAATCAAGTTTTCCGGCCAGTGCCATCTCATAGGCTTCAGGCCATGTCAGCTCTTTGACAACTTCAAATTGCAGGCCGGTTTTTTCACTGATCAAGGAGAGATAATCTGCAGCAATTCCCTTATACTCACCATTCTCATCTATGAACTCAAATGGAACAAACCCCGGGTCTACGCCAAGCCGTATCACCGGGTGCTCTTCCATGAAAGCAAGCTCATCCTCTGTCCAACTGATACTGCTGTCAGCAGCGTAACAGGGGCTTATCATAACCGAGGTCATGATAATTAATACATACAATAAGCTATGTATCTTTCTCATAAACATACCTGTATAATGAAAACACAGAGGAATTTATTATACGGTTTCCTTTCTGTTTATTTTTATACATTAACATTATTACGCTGTTGACTACTATCAGAATATTAATTACAATCCTAACATTAATATGAAAAATAACCTTATTTTTATTATATCTCATATATACTAGTAGTCAAACGCATTTCGGGACAGTGTGACAAAATGTGACACTGGGACAGCTTTCTTGTCCCTAACCCCCTATCCCTCAAGACTTTATTTGCGATGAGTTAAAGTCACTGACCCTCAATCTAGGTGATATCACTGTCTCACCCAATAGAAAAAACGGCTTAAAAGAGCCGTTTTCAATGTAGCATTTTACAAATATCTACACGACCCCGGACTCAAAAGTTACAACACAATTTCGTCCCTTAGCTTTTGCCTTGTAAAGGGCATCATCTGCCCTTTTTATTGTATCTTCAATATCGTTGATATCATCATTGTTGCCACGGATTGCCGCCACTCCAATGCTTACCGTAAAACTAATTTCCTGCTTCCCATAAATCACTTTTCTCCTGGCTACACTCTCTCGAAATTGTTCCGCTTTCTTTTTCGCTTCTTCCAAAGAAGCGTTCTTTAAAACAACAGCAAATTCTTCTCCTCCTATGCGCCCGGCAATATCGGTTTTTCGGAAACTGGTTTTAATAATTCTTCCCATCTCACGAATCATTTCATCTCCTGCCACATGTCCAAAGGTATCGTTGATAAGCTTAAAATTATCCAAATCCATAATCAACAATGATAGTTCCTCACTATTCTCTTTTGCCCTAGCAAACTCCCTTTGAGCCAAATTCATAAATTCTGCCCGATTATAGAGGCCGCTTAAAGAATCAGTGGTAGCCAAAAACTTTAGTTTCTCCTGAATTTTCCTTTCTTCTGTAACATCACGGATGGATTTAAGCATTCTCGTGTTTCCATCATGGGGATTTCCCAACGGCACCGCGTCAATCTCAAAATATCGTTTTTCCCCATCTATCACCAAAGAAAAATCATGGCTAGCCTCGCTTTCAAAAATCTCCAACAACTTCGGCTCTCGCTTAAGAAGATGCTCTATGGGATTATTTTTCAATGAAATGTTTATTGCTTTAAAAAACTTCTCAGCGGCCTTATTGTAGTCTATCACCCTTTTCCCCGGACCCAAAACCACCATACCAGCAAGGTTGTCCTCAAAGATTGTTTCTCGAGCCAGAGTTCTTATTTCCAAAAAATCGTGTTTTAATATACCATAACTAATAATAAGTAGAGAAATAGGCATTATTAAAGCAGAATAATCAATGCTCCGCTCTTCGTAAGCGAAAAGAACCAGCGCTATACCAATAAGAGGTAGTAAAGAAGCAAATAAAAAAACCAAAAAGTTGGATTTGGTATAGCCGGACTTATTCTTCAGGTATCCTATGAAGTAAATGATAACGGTAAGTAATAAGCACAATATAGTATAAGAAATGTTAACATAGTACCAGATCCCTCTTTCCATATACAAGGAGTAATATCCAAAATACTCCCTCATTTCCCATTTTGTATAGAAAAGATGGTGCCAGAAATTAGTGAGTCGCACAAAAAAGGTTATTACAGGCACAGAAAAAAGCAAAAGCGCCATCCGGGTTTTGAGGGAATAGATGGTCTTTGTATGAAGGAGAGCCACCGTCAGCCATAGTACAGAAATAAAGGGTAATCCAAAATATTGAAACTGATTCCAAAAAATCATTTCTTGCAGATTGTTGTTATTGTTGATAATCATTAAATAACCAAACAAATAAATACTGATACATAGAACCAAGGCAGAGAATGCCTTTCGATAGCTGGTTCTGCCCTTTGAAAAGAAATAGGCGGCGAAAAACTGAGCTAATATAACTGCAAGAACTAGATAAAGACTAAGTAATGTTTTCATAAATACACCTCAGCTATATTGGAATTCCAGGTTATAACAAATTCCATGATTATGTTTTTTGCAAATACAAATTACTCAGTTGGACCGATCGCCGGGACTGTCCCCCTGTGCGAATTTGGAAGCAAAAAGAACGTCCCCATGCTTCCGTCCCCATTCTTCCGCAGCTTCTATCTATGAGAATTCTAACCAAACTTCCTTTTTCCCTGTTTACAATAGTAATATCTTTTCTGGTAAGGTCCCGTTTTTAATATGTTTGGGGTTACCCTTCGCCATATAAAAACCTAGTACGTTGGCAATCTGCGTTATTTCATAGCATGCAGTTGTGCCTGCAGGAGATGTAGACAAGACGGAGTTGCATGGTTATGATGGTTTGGAAGATGGTTTGGCCGTTGTTTACTTTGTTTTATTTCGCTGCTTTATGGTAATTATGGTATATTAATAGGAGAATTCAAACAGCTTAACCATCCGAACCGGCAAGAGGCATCATTGCAAACCTACATATCAGATACCAAAGGAAGTGTGTGAATTGAGTTACAGAATAGACGCTGCTACAATGAAGTCTCTGCAAAAGGCTCAGAAAAATGAAATAACAGAATACCATATTTACACTAAATTGGCCTCATACATAAAGAATGAACATAACAGCAAAATTCTTCAACGAATCGCCCAGGATGAACTCCGCCACCATGACCAGCTAAAAACGTTTACCGGAACGGATAAGAAGCCGAACCCTTTGAAAATATTCTTTTATACCTTTATATCAATGGTATTTGGCATTACTTTTGGCATAAAGCTTATGGAGAAAGGGGAAGAAAGTTCGGAAAAACTATACAGAGAACTCGGGGAGCATATTGAGGAATTTAAAAAAATAGCAATGGAAGAGGACAAACACGAAAAAGCATTGGTTGAAATAATCGAGGAGGAAAGGCTGAAATATGTTAGTTCGATGGTCCTCGGACTGAATGATGCCCTGGTGGAGCTCACCGGTACCCTGGCAGGTCTCACATTTGCTTTGAAAAACACACGCCTCATAGCACTTGCAGGACTTATAACAGGTATTGCAGCTTCACTCTCAATGGCAGCATCGGAATACCTTTCAAGCAGAACAGAGCAGGAGAATACCCACGCCCTGAAATCATCATTATACACCGGAGGGGCATACATTTTCACAGTTGCCTGTCTGGTGCTGCCCTATCTTGTATTTTCCAACTATATTGTAAGCCTTGTGTTTACAATTGTTGCGGCCATCTTGATAATACTCGTTTTTAATTTTTATATATCGGTAGCCAAGGACCTTCCATTTAAAGAAAGATTTTTTGAAATGGCCGGTATCAGTCTGGGAGTAGCCGTCCTTTCCTTTATCATCGGCTACCTCATCAGGCTGTTCCTCGGAGTTGATATTTAGTGTGACAGGGGACGCGATCACCGGGAAAGGCGGGGTGCTCGGCCCGATAAGTAGGACTGTCCCCCCGAGCGATCAGGTGGACAGGTTGACTGATCGGGCCGATTACCGACCGATCACCGGGACAGTCCCCTCCCCGACAATCTGGAAGCAAAAAGAACGTCTCCCTGCTTCCCCCAGCCTCATTCGCTCTCCCTTTTACCCGAAATAATGAGCGAGTTGTCATTTATGAAATACTGTACTGATACCCTCTCACCTTTAGTGTTCTTGCCTTCATAAAAGAGAGAGTCATCTGCCTGCATTTCATAGGGTTCTTCCGGAAAGAGCTTTTTTATATTCTCCCGATAGTCCTCGAAACTCCTTCGGTCTACTTCTTCTAATATAATCATGACATTGCCCTTACTGTCATGGGTGGCGCTGACAATTTGGCCTTGCTTAAATTCGGGTATGTAATCAATATCCGGCCACTCGCCGCTGCTAAGGGTAAGTGTTCCCCCTTCTTTATCCTTAAC
>DULM01000187.1 GCA_012840405.1 Syntrophomonadaceae bacterium
AAGACAAGAGAATAAAGCTTCTGGTGGCAATAGCGGAGGGGCAACACCCGTTCCCATCCCGAACACGGCAGTTAAGCCCTCCAGCGCCGATGGTACTGGTTTTCCGGGAGAGTAGGTCGCTGCCAGAATTTATATAATCCTCGGTAGCTCAACGGTAGAGCATCCGGCTGTTAACCGGAGAGTTGCAGGTTCGAATCCTGCCCGGGGAGCCATAGACAGGCAGAACATTATGTTCTGCCTGTTTGTTTTATTGGCGAGTCAAAGAGTCAAGGTGTGAGTCAAATGAGTCAAGGGGACGTCAGACTGTGTGAAAACTCCTTTCGGATTTTCTGACATCCTCCTGTCCGTTTCACACGCCACCCCTTGTCACCCTGTCAGCTGACGCCTTTTCCCCTTGTCACTCCCACGAAGCAAAAACGAAGCAAAAAGAAGGTCCCCTTGCTTCAGAATGTGTCCATCCTCCAGTCCGTGTCGGGCGCCACACCGTGTCACCCTGTTACGTGAGACCTCCTTGTCCCTTGTCACCTCGGTGAGGAAAAAAGAAGCAAAAAGAAGGTCTCGCTGCTTCCGCTGCTTCGGTGGATAAATGCTTTTTTGAAATTATGATATATTATATGTATACTTGTATACAATTAGTTTTTTGCAGGATAATGATTTATTGTAACGAATTTACTTTTATATTTTTATGAGTCTATTGCATATGGGGGATGAACTATGTCAAAACAGCTAGACAGTTTTATGAGTGAAGTTATTGCTAAGAATCCAGGAGAAAAGGAATTTCACCAGGCAGTTTATGAAGTGGCTGCATCTTTGATGCCTTTTATAGAACAAGAGCCTAAATATAAGAAGGCAAAGATTTTGGAGCGATTAGTGGAACCTGAACGTGTGGTTATGTTTCGCGTTACCTGGGTTGATGATAATGGGGAGATCCAGGTCAACCGTGGGTATCGTGTACAAATGAACAGCGCTATTGGCCCTTATAAGGGTGGTCTCCGTTTTGACCCCTCTGTTAACTTAAGTGTTTTGAAATTTTTAGCATTTGAACAGGTCTTTAAAAATTCACTGACTACACTACCCTTGGGTGGAGGCAAAGGGGGGGCAGACTTTGACCCGAGGGGCAAATCGGATCAGGAGGTTATGCGCTTCTGCCAAGCCTTTATGAATGAGCTTTACCGCCATATTGGCCCTGATACAGATGTCCCTGCTGGTGACATTGGGGTTGGCGGCAGGGAGATAGGCTATCTTTTTGGCCAGTATAGAAAAATTCGGAACTCTTTTGATGGGGCTATCACCGGAAAGGGTTTTGGCTGGGGTGGCAGTTTGATACGTCCAGAGGCTACCGGTTATGGTGTTGTTTATTTTTTACGGGAGATGCTAAAGGCTAAAGGGGAAGACCTCAAAGGGAAAACTATTGCTATCTCGGGTTATGGAAATGTGGGCAGTTATTTTATTGAGAAGGCTCTCCAGTACGGGGCAAAGGTTGTTACTATTGCAGATGATAAGGGGTATGTTTACGATCCCGAGGGAATCAGTGGTGAAAAACTGGAGTATTTAAAGGATCTTTGGGTTGTGCATCGCCGGCCGGCCAGGGATTTTGCGGAAAAATTTGGCTTGAAGTGGATTGAGGGACGGAAACCCTGGGAGGTTCCCTGCGATATTGCAGTTCCTACCGCTACTCAAAATGAGCTTGACCTGGAGGGGGCAAAGAATCTGGCTCAAAATGGGTGCAAATGTGTGGTAGAGGCTGCAAATATGCCGTGCACACCTGAGGCTGTGGAGGTTTTTGAATCTGCTGGCATTCTTTTTGCCCCGGGTAAAGCTGCCAATGCAGGTGGTGTTGCTGTCAGCGGACTGGAAATGTGCCAGAACAGTCAGCATATCTGCTGGTGTGCGGAAGAGGTTGACTCTAAGCTACAGGATATAATGAAAAACATCCATCATCAGTGTGTAGCTTATGGTAAAGAAAAGGAACAGATCGACTATGTTAAAGGTGCTAATATCGCCGGGTTTATTAGGGTAGCTGATGCTATGATAGCCCAGGGAATAATTTAATAAATTTCCTTATTTCAGTTTGAGAAACAAAGGCAGCTAAAAAAGTATGGCGTATACCATAATGTGGTAGAATAATTAAAGGATATCTTTTCACTCTAGCTACCTCCTTATTGAAGTTTGGGATAAACTCAGCCCCTTGATGTATAACTCCATCAAGTTGTGGAATTAATTGATATAATGGGGCAGAGAAACAAAAAATAGTTATGGCCTATTAAAGGACCAACAGCCTTTTTTATTGACAGGGAATAGGGGACTATGCTAAAGTATAACAGGTACTTTTTATGGCTGTATTTGGCACTATTTTTTGTTGTTGAGGCAGTAGGAGGTGGCTATAGTGCGAGTAG